>JBOGYW010000041.1:0-19048 GCA_050696815.1 Solirubrobacterales bacterium
AAGTAATGCCGGCCACCACCCTTGACGCGGGCCGCAAGGCCGCGCTGGAGATCTACGAGGCGAGCGAGCTGCCGACCTGGCGCCGCAGCGGCTTCTGGACGACCAGCCTGAAGGAGCTGAAGCTCGACGAGCTGCAGCCCACCCACTACGACGCCGTGACCGGCCGCGACCAGCTGCCGCAGGTCGTGCAGGACGCGATCGAGGGCGAGGAGTACGCCGGCCTGATCGTGCAGCGCGGCGCCAGCGTGATCTACACCGAGATCGCCGCGGACAACCCCGACGGCGTGATCGCATGCACGCTCGAAGACGCCTTCACTGATCACCCTGAGCTGACCGAGAAGTTCTACGGCAAGCGCGTCAGCCCGGCCGACGGCAAGTTCGCCGCGGCCAACGCCGCGCTGTGGACCGGCGGCGCATTCTTCTACGTGCCGCCGAAGACCGAGGTCAAGAAGCC
Organism: Solirubrobacterales bacterium; assembly: GCA_050696815.1. Classification (GTDB taxonomy): domain Bacteria; phylum Actinomycetota; class Thermoleophilia; order Solirubrobacterales; family JACPNS01; genus JACPNS01. The sequence continues at coordinate 455 of JBOGYW010000041.1, forward strand.
CTTCCAGGTGATCAACGTGATCGACGAGCCGAACCAGGCCCAGTACGGCCGGCTGCTCGCGATCGTCGACACCAGCGGCAACGCGGCGTTCCGCGAGTACAACCTCGCGCCGGACCTTACGGGCCAGGCGCTGCACGCCGGCGTCAGCGAGATCTTCGTCGAGCCGAACGCCTGGGCGAAGGTGAAGACCTTCCAGGACTGGGGCGCGGGCGAGATCTACGACGTCTCCACCAAGCGCGTCGCGATCGCCCGTGACGCCCACGCCCGCTGGTTCCCGATCCACCTCGGCGGCCACCTGACCAAGCAGACGCTCGACATCATCACCGCCGACCACGGCGCGGACATGCGCCACAACGGCGTGTACTTCACGCAGGGCAACGAACAGCTCGACCTCTTCACGACCGACCTGCACGAGTCCGGCGATACGACCGGCGACACCGTCTGGAAGGGCGCCGCGACCGGCGAGTCGAAGGCCAGCTACGAGGGTCTGATCGAGATCCGCGAGGGCTGCCAGAACAGCCACACCTACCTGCAGACGCACTCGCTGATGCTGAGCAAGCACGCGAAGGTCGACGCGATCCCATCGCTGATCGTCAAGACCGACGACGTCTCCGCCAGCCACGGCGGCACCGTCGGCGAGGTCGACGAGGACCAGGTCTTCTACATGCGCACACGTGGCATCAACCGCGAGGACGCGATCCGCATCCTCGTCGAAGGCTTCTTCGAGCCCGTGATCACGCTGTTCGAAGACGAGCACCTCGAGGCGCTGGTGCGCGAGCGCATCAGCGGCAAGCTCGCCGAGGCACGCGACGACATCATCACCTACGCGGCGACGAAGTGAGATGAGCGCGGTCGCGTCCACAGATACCGCGATCCGCACCCGCGCCGATTTCCCGGTTCTGGACCAGGAGATCAACGGCAATCCGCTGGTGTACTTGGACAGCGCCGCGACCGGCCAGAAGCCGCGCCAGGTGATCGAGGCGATGGACGCCTTCCTGCGCAACGACAACGCACCGATCCACCGCAGCACCTACGCGCTGGCCGAGCGCTCGACCGACGCCTTCGAGGGCGCGCGCAAGACGATCGCCGAGTACATCAACGCGACGCCGGAGACGACGATCTTCACGCGTAACGCGACCGAGGCGATCAACCTCGTCGCCCACGCGTGGGGCCGCGACCCGCAGACCGGCAACCTCGGCCCCGGCGACACGGTGCTGATCACGCAGATGGAGCACCACAGCAACATCGTCCCTTGGCAGATGCTCTGCCAGGAGACCGGCGCCACGCTCGACTACGTCGACATCACTGAGTTCGGCCTGCTCGACCACGCGGACCTCGATGCCAAGCTCGCGCGCGGCAACGTCAAGCTGCTGGCGGTCGCGCACATCAGCAACGTGCTCGGCACGATCAACGACGTCACCACGCTGGTCGCCAAGGCACACGACGCGGGCGCGGCGATCTTGATCGACGGTTCTCAGGCCGTTCCGCAGCTGCCGGTCGACTTCGCGGCGCTGGGCGCCGACTTCTACGTCTGGACCGGGCACAAGGCCTACGGCCCGACCGGCATCGGCGTGCTGCACGGCCAGACAGCGACGCTGCAGGCGATGCGGCCGTGGCTGGGCGGCGGCGACATGATCAAGGTCGTCAACTTCGCCGACTCGAGCTGGAACGACCTGCCGTGGAAGTTCGAGGCCGGTACCAGCGCCGTCACCGAGGCCGTCGGCCTCGGCGCGGCCGTCGAGTACATCAAGAGTGTCGGCATCGAACAGATCCAGGCGCACGAGCACGCGCTCGTGGAGTACGCGCTGCCGCGCGTATCCGAGATCCCGGGGATCCACGTGGTCGGGCCGAAAGCAGAGGACCGCGGCGGCGTGATCAGCTTCACGCTGGACGGCATGCACCCGCACGACATCGGCGAGCTGCTCGGCCGCGAGGGCGTGTGCGTGCGCACCGGCCACCACTGCGCGCAGCCGTTGATGCGCAAGCTCGGCGTTCCGGCGACCGCCCGCGCGAGCTTCGCCTGTTTCAACAACGAGCAGGACGTCGACGCGCTGGTCGCGGCGATCGTCAAGGCCAAGGAGGTGTTCAAGCTGTGAGCGACGAGCTGTACCGCGACTACATCCTCGAGCACTACAAAGAACCGCACAACTTCGGCGAGCTCGAACCGCACGACCTCGAGGCGCACGACGTGAACCCGCTCTGCGGCGACGAGCTCGGTGTGCACCTGAAGGTCGCCGACAACGGCACGATCGAGCAGATCGCCTTTCACGGCAAGGGCTGCGCGATCAGCCAGGCGAGCGCGTCGATCGCGAGCGAGGAGTTCATCGGTATGCCGGTCGCCGAGATCGAGAAGCTCGACGCCGAGTGGATGATCGACCTGCTGGGGATCGAGATCTCCCCCACCCGCCGCAAGTGCGCGCTGCTGAACCTCAAGGTGATGCGCGGCGCGACCACCGGCGACGCGAGCTGGCCCGAAGAATAGTTTCACCCTTTTGGGTACTGTATATTGGTGATATGCCAGTACCCAGCGATTTTCCTCGTTACAAAGCCGGTGACTCGATCACGATCGAAGGTCGCTGGCCGCCGCTGATCGGCTCGGTCGTGGAGGGCCCGCACGTGCTCACCGAATCCGAGGCCGTGCTCTGCAACATGGCGTGGAACGAGGCGATCGCGAGCACGCAGGAGCCTGCCGCCGATGATCGTTCAATGCACTGAATGTCACCTCGAGTTCGACGACTTCGACCACTGGACGTTCTGCCCGCACGACCGCTTCTTCCGCACGCCTGAGGTTCGGCGGCTGCAGAAGCGAGGATCGCTGCGCAGGGACAGCGGCCCGGAAGGCGACCCTCACCCACCGGCGCCGCCCGGCTTCGTCGGCGTCAAGCAGCAGTCGTTCGATCAGTGCTTCCACGCCTGCATCGCGTCGGTGCTGAGCATCCCCTACGAGGACGGGCCGACGTTTCACCAGAGCGCCGACTGGATCGCCGACATCAACCGGCAGCTCGGCCCCAGCCACGGCTTCCACCTGCGCATCGGCGACAAATATCCGGTCTTCGACGGCTACTGGATCGCGCTCGTGCCGTCGCTCAACTTCAAGGGCAAGGTCAATCACGGCGTGGTGATGCACGGGTCGCAGATGATCTGGGACGCTTCGGCGCGCAAGACCTACACGACTGTGTCAATGGACATCGTGATCACCGCCTTGTTCCTGATCCCGCTCGACCCGGCGCGCCTGCTGAATCCGGCGGCGACGGTGGACGTGCGCGTGATCGAGGATTCGTACCTCGGACCGCGTTAGCCTGATCGCGTGGATCAAGGCTTCAGCCACCAGCTGCGTGTGCGCTACGCCGAGTGTGACGCCCAGGGAATCGTTTTCAACGCCAACTGGTTCGCGTTCTACGACGTCGTGATGACCGAGTTCTGGCGCGAAGCGCTCGGCGGCTACCAGCACCTGCCGGAGAAGTTCGGCGTGGAGACCGTCGTCGCAGAAACCGGCGCGCGCTTCCGCGGCGCCGGCAGATTCGACGACGAACTCGACTTCGCGGTGCAGATTGCCCGTGTCGGAGCCAGCTCGATGCGCGCCGAGATCGACGCCACGCGCGACGGCGAGCTGCTCGTGGAGGGCTTCATCGAGTACGTCTTCGTGGACCGCCAGACGCTGCAGCCCGTGCCGATTCCGGAGCTGGTCAGAAACCAGCTTCCGGCGCCGGCCGCCGCCTAATCACTCCGCCGCCGGACTGAACTACAATTCCTACTTGTAAGGCCGGATTTACGACCTAACGGAAGGCGACCCCATGGCGACGATCGACAAGACAAGAATTCCTAACTCCCCAGTCAAAGAGACCGGTGACGGCTCGATCGTGGCCAAGAACGGCATCTCGCGCGAAGTCGTGCTGGAGATGTCGAAGATCAAGAACGAGCCGCAGTTCATGACGGACATGCGCCTGAAGAGCTACGACATCTTCGAACGCAAGCCGATCCCGACGTGGGGCGTCGACCTGTCTGGCCTCAACCTCGACGAACTCGTGCTGTACCGCGCGCCGGAAAGCGGCAAGTTCGACAGCTGGGACGACGTGCCGGACGAGCAGAAGGAGACCTTCGAGAAGCTCGGCATCCCGCAGGCGGAGCGCGAGTACCTCGCCGGCGTCGTGGGCGTCTGGGACAACAACCCCTTCTACGAGGGCCTGAAGGAGCAGTACCGCGACCTCGGGATCATCTTCTGCGCGATGGACACCGCCGTGCAGGACTATCCGGAGCTCGTCGAGGAGTACTTCATGAAGAAGTGCGTTCCGCCGCAGGACAACAAGTTTTCCGCGCTGCACGGCGCGATCTGGTCGGGTGGCTCCTTCGTGTACGTGCCGAAGGGCGTGCACGTCGACCTGCCGCTGCAGGCCTACTTCCGCATGGAAGGCCAGGCCGAGGGCACGTTCGAGCACACTTTGATCATCGCCGACGAGGGCTCCGACATCAACTACATCGAGGGCTGCACGGCGCAGAGCTACAGCGTCAACTCGATGCACAGCGCCGTCGTCGAGATCTTCGTCAAGGAAGGCGCCAAGGCGCGCTACACGACCGTTCAGAACTGGTCGAAGGACGTCTACAACCTCAACACCAAGCGCGCGATCGTCGAGGCCGAGGGCACCGTGGAGTGGGTCGGCGGATCGATGGGCGCCAAGTACGTGATGCTCTACCCGGGATCGTTCCTGATCGGTGAGGGCGCGCGTGCCGACCACCTCAACGTCGGCGTCGCCGGCGCGGGCGTGTGGAAGGACACCGGCGCCAAGGTCGTGCACAACGCGCCGAACACCACTTCGAACATCCTCGCCAAGTCGATCTCGAAGGACGGCGGCGTCATGGGCTACCGCGGACTCGTCCGCATGGGCCGCAACTCGCAGGGCAGCAAGTCCCGCGTGCAGTGCGACGGCCTGATGATGGACGACTTCTCGCGCAGCGACACGTGGCCCGACATCCAGATTCAGAACCCGTACGTCACGGTCGCCCACGAGGCGGTCGTCGGCAAGATCAGCGACGAGCAGCTCTTCTACCTGCGCTCGCGCGGCCTCACGGAAGACGAAGCCGCGGCGATGATCGTCAACGGGTTCATCGAGCCGGTTACGAAGGAGCTGCCGATGGAGTACGCCGTCGAGCTCAACCGCCTGATTCAATTGGAGATGGAAGGCTCGATCGGCTAATCGCCGCTTCGCAGGGCTTCAAGCCGCGTAAGCAAGCGGCCGACAACTCAAAGCAATGGAAGCTCGGCCGACAGACGTAAATACCGACATCTTCAACGCGACGATGCGCGAGACGCGCGAGACTTTTGCGCGTTGGGGCAAGTCGCCGGTGAAGGTCATCGGACGCTGGATGCTCGTGTCTTTCAGCATCGCCAGCATGATGCTGGTCGCGGTGCTGATCGTCTCGCACCTGACGACGGCGACCGAGACCTCTTCGCTGCCGAACATCATCGGCAAGTCCTCGATCGGCGACGCGGTTCGCGTGTTCTTCCGCAACTCGCTGGTGCTGGCGCTGCACGCGTTCGTGTGCCTCGCCGGCTTCATGGCGATGCGCGCGCTGCCCGAGCAGGCTCAGTACAAGCGCGGCGTCGACCGCTGGGTGCACGAACACGCCGGCCCGGCCGCGATGGTCTTCGTGACCTGCGCGACGCTGTTCTCGATCTGCACGCAGATCACGATCCTCGGCCACACGGTGGCCGACCTCTCCTTGACGCTCAACCTCGCGCAGGGCGAGCTGCTGCTGACCGTGCTCCCGCACGCACTGATCGAGCTGACAGCGGTGTTCCTGCCGCTCGCAGCGTTCCTGATGGCGAGCCGCAGCGGCGACTGGCACGAGTTGCTCGCGGCAACGGTCGTGACAGTCGCGATCGCGGTTCCGATGCTGATGCTGGCCGCCTACATCGAGGCTTACGTCTGGCCAGACATCCTTAGTTCAGTTTTGTTTTAGACCCGCTAGCTAGGCGGCGGGGCGCTCTGAGGCCGGACGGCCCGATGCAGGACGGCCAAAGTGCTGCTCAACGCCGTCGAGCAGCTTCCAGTTCGCCTCGAAAGCACGCTCAGCAGCAGCCAGCAGCTTGTCGACGTCAGCGTCTTCAAGGCGCTGCTCGATCAGCTTGCGTGAGTGCGCCGAGTGCTCCTTGTCGAGCTCGGCGTGCAGCTCGAAGTACTCGGTCGCCGGACCGTCGCTGAAGCCATAGAACTCGCGCAGGCCGTCGAGCTTGGTCTGTGAGATCTCCGACTGGCCGGACTCGATCGCGTAGAGCGTCACAAGACCGGGCAGGAGGCCCTCGCTGCCGCAGCTGCCCCAGACCTCGCGGCACTCGCGCGACTCGGCACGGTCGCCGCTGTCGAGCGCGCTCTCGGGCGTGCCCATCGCCTTGGCGAAGGCGCCCCACAGGTCGATGTGGCTGGCCTCTTCGACGGCGTGCACGTGCAGCGCTTCGCGGATCGCGACCTCATCGGTCGCGTCGGAGGTGCTGACGACGGCGTCGGCCAGACCGCGGACGGCCTGGTCGTACTCGCCCGCGTAGTAGGAGAGCTCATCGAGCGTCAGCTCGCCCGCGCTCCAGCGCTGGTAGAAGGAGTGCTCAAGGACGTTGCTCCGGCTGCGGATGGCCTCGAGCTGGTTGAAAAATTCAGTTGAATCGGCCACTGCTTGCTCCTCAAATTCGGGGACGGCTGGGATCGGGAGCAAAACTCTACCCGGAGCACCTGCGGGATGGCGAATACCCTTCTGCGCGTGAGATTGACCGACAATCAGATCGTCGCCCCGGACCTGCCGAAGGACGCGACCTGGATCAACTTCGAGCCCGAGTCGATCGACGACCTGCTGCGTGTCGGCCCGGTGCTGATCGAGTTCTGGGACTTCGCACGGGTCAACTCGCTGCGCACGCTGCCCTACATGGAAGAGTGGTCACGGCGCTACGCGCACGCCGGCGCGACGATCCTGGGAGTGCTCTCCCCCGGCTTCACGTTCGGCCGCGACGAGGCCGTCGCGCGCGCCGCCGTCAAGCGGCTCGGCGTTCAGCACCCGGTGCTGCTCGACCCGGAGTTCGCGCTGTGGCAGGAGTTCGGCAACCGTGGCTGGCCGGCGCGCTACCTGTTCGGCCGCAACGGCTACCTGAAGTACTTCCACTACGGCGAGGGCGACTACGAGGAGTGCGAGCTGACGCTGCAGGAGATCCTCCGCGAGCTCGATCCCGAGGTCGATCTGCCGCCGGTGATGGATCCCGTCCGCGCCGAGGACGCGCCTGGCGTGGAGCTACCCGCGCAGACCGCGGACCTCGCCACGCCGGCCGACAACGATCGCCTGAAGGTGAAGGGCGACTGGCAGCAGGGCGAGGACTGGATCGAGGCAGAGAAGGCCGGGTCGAAGATCAGCACTAAATGCAGCGCCGGCGCGGCCTTCGCGGTGCTTTCAGGTTCCGCCGTTGAGTACCCCGGCGTGCACGAGCTGCCGATCGAGGGTGGCAAGGTGAGCGTCGTCGCCGAGGCCCCCGGCCTGCGCTTCCACGGCTTTCAATTCACGCCCGAAACCGCGGGCGTCTAAGGCTTACTCGGCGACCGGCAGCGCGTTCTCGTCGAGCGCGGTGCGGATCTCCTTCGGCAGCATGAAGCGCATGTTCTCCTGGATCACCTCGAGTTCGCCGATGTCCGTCGTGCCGCGGTCGCGGAAGACCTGCACGAGGTTCTGAACGAGCTCGTCGGGCGCGCTGGCGCCGGATGTGATGCCAACCACGGACTTGCCCTGCAGCCACGCGTCCTCGACCTGCGAGGCGTTGTCGATCAGGTACGCGTCGGTGCCGAGGTCGCGCGTCACGTCGACCAGGCGGTTCGAGTTCGATGAGTTCTTCGAGCCGATCACCAGTACGACGTCGCACTCCTTCGCCAGTTCCTTGACGGAGGCCTGACGGTTGGTCGTCGCGTAACAGATGTCGTCGGTTCGCGGACCGACGATCTTCGGAAACTTCACCTGCAGCGCCTCGATGATCCCCTTCGTCTCGTCCACCGAAAGTGTCGTCTGCGAGATGAACGCAAGTTTGTTGGGGTCGGGCACCTCGAGCGCGACGACGTCTTCGACCGTCTCAACGAGGATCATCGCGTCGGGCGCCTCGCCCATCGTGCCTTCGACCTCCTCGTGGCCGGCGTGGCCGATCAGGATGATCTTGAAGCCGTCGGCCGCAAACTTCTTCGCCTCGACGTGCACCTTCGTGACCAGCGGGCAGGTCGCGTCGATCGTCTTCAGCTTGCGATCGGCGGCCTCGGCGTGCACGGCCGGCGAGACGCCGTGAGCGCTGAACACCACGGTCTCCCCCTCCGGCACCTCGGCGGCGCTGTCGACGAAGATCGCGCCGCGCGCGCGCAGCGTCTCGACCACGTGTTTGTTGTGGACGATCTCCTTGCGTACGTAGACCGGCGGTCCGTAGATGTCGAGCGCATGCTCGACGGTCTGGACGGCGCGGTCAACGCCGGCGCAGTAGCCGCGCGGGGCGGCCAGCAAAACCTTGTCCGGAACCGCTTGCACTGATCTGATTGTAGGTGTGTCCGCAATGTGTGCAGCAGGTCACGAAAAGTTCATCCAAATTCCGTAGAATTCGCTACCAGGAATAAACGTCCCTTCGGCGGTCGTTCCTGGGGAACCTTTTTCGAATGACCGAATCCGACCTCACACGTCTCAGCGCAACCGACGCATCTTTCCTCGTGCAGGAGCGCACGGGTTCGCACATGCACATCGGCGGCGTGATGATCTTCGACGGACCGATGCCCGACGTAGAGAAGTTGAAGGCGCACATCGCCTCGCGGCTGCACCTCGTGCCGCGCTACCGCCAGCGCCTGATGTGGCCGCCGATCCAGGCCGGCCGTCCGTTCTGGGTCGACGACACCGAATTCAATCTCAACTACCACGTGCGCGACGCAGCGCTGCCCGCTCCGGGCAACGACGCGCAGCTGGAGTTGATGACGGCGCGCATCTACAGCCAGCGCCTCGACCGCACGAAGCCGCTGTGGGAGATGTGGCTGATCGACGGACTCACTGGCGGTCGCTTCGCGATGATCCTGAAGACGCACCACTCGGTGATCGACGGGATCGCCGGCGTCGACGTCGGCACAGTGCTGCTCGGCATCGAAGCCAAGGAAGAGATCGACCCGCCGCAGCCGTGGCGTCCACGCGCGGTACCGACCGAAGGCGACCTGCTGGAGATCGGCCTGCGCGACGCCGCGAAGGCGCCGTTCAAGTTTGCGCGCAACGCCGTCGCGATCGCGCGCGGCGACCGCCAGGCTCGCGAGGGACTCGGTGAGTTCGTCAGCGGCGCGACGAAGGCGATCTCCGAGACGATGGACGCCGCCCCGCGCACGCCGATGAACACCGAGATCGGCCAGCACCGCCGCTACAAGTTCGTGCGCAACTCGCTCGAGGACTTCAAGGAGATCAAGACGCTGCTCGACACGACGCTCAACGACGTCGTGCTGACCGTCACCTCCGACGCGCTCGGCCGCTGGCTGCGTTCGCGCTACTACCCGACCGACGGCTTGAAGCTGCGCGCGCTGGTGCCGGTCTCGACGCGTCCGAAGCAGAAGCGCGGTGAAGACGCGCACAGCGGCAACGAGCTGCTCGCGATGCGTGGCTCGCTGCCGGTCGAGGACATGGACACGCTGAAGCGCCTCGACTACATCAAGAACTCGATGGACGGCTTGAAGAAGTCAAACCAGGCCGTGGCCGCCGATGCGCTGGCCGCCGTGCAGAACTTCGCGCCGCCGACCGTGCTCGCGCAGGCGAGCCGGCTGAACTTCTCGACGCGGCTGTTCAACCTGCTGGTGACGAACGTCCCCGGCCCGCAGATGCCGCTGTACCTGCTGGGCCGCCCGATGGTCGACGCCTTCCCGGTGCCGTTTCTGGCCGAGAACCACGGCCTCGCGGTCGCGGTGATGAGCTACAACGGCCGCATCAACTTCGGCGTGCTCGGCGACTACGACGCGATCCCTGACATCCAGGTGATCGCCGACGGCATCTCTGACGCGCGCGACGATCTGCTCGACGCAGCGTCACAGGTGAAGAGTAAGGCGCGCGAGATCATGCGCACCAGCGCCGATGTGGACGCGCTGGCCGGGGTGGCCGATGGAGCCGCCAAGACGGCGCAGCGGGCCAAGAAGACGAAGGCCACGGCCGCCAAAGCGCCCGCGAAGGCGCCGACGAAGCCCCGCAAGCGGAAGGCCGCACCGACGAACGGCGCGGCCCCCACTGCTGAAGCCAAGTCTTAGCTAGCCGGCGAGCCCTACTTGCAGGGGCTCTGCGGCTGCTTCTCGATGATGACCTTGGTCTTGGTCGCGGCCATCTTGCGCGTCTCGACGATGTTGAACGGGCGCGGCGTCGTCTTCGGAATGCCGCACTTGTCGCCAGGCGTCAACAACGTCGCCTTGACGACGACTGTGCCGGTGTCCGTGTTCTCGTAGACGTCGGTGACGCTGACGATCGCACCCTTCTCGCTCTTCGGCAGGAACAGGCCGATGTGCTGGCGCGTCTTCCAGTCGGTCGGTGCGACCGGTTGCTTCTGGACGCCGTGTGAGAAGTGGCGCTTCATCAACGCGTTGTATTCCTTCTGCGACTTGACGAGGAAGGCAGTCGGTTTGCTGACGATGATGCCGGTGTTGTCACCCGCCAGCACCTGCACCGGAGGCGGCTCGCTGGAGAAGTGCTTCTTCTCGTTCTCGACGTCTTGCTGGTTGCGCTTCTTGCCGGCCTCTACCGCGAAGCCGCCCGCCTGGTCACCGGTGGCGCCGGCAGTGGCGCCCTCGCCGGTCTTCGCGTTGGCTGTGTCGTTCTTGTCGCCACCGCAGCCGTACAGCGCCGTAGCGGCGATGCAAAGAGCCAGCAGCATCAAGACGAACCGCATGCGTCCACGATCGTTCATCAGTCGTAAATCCCCCAATAGAAATTGATCCGCGCCCCCTCGGCGGCGCCAACGTGAAGAAATTAGTACGAAAAGACCCCCGAGGCAACTGCCGCGGGGGTCCTTAACGCGATCTTCTTGATCGGTATTTGTGCTGAATTCCCCGGAATCAGCAGGTATCGAAGTCGACCGGGGTGTCGAGCGTCACCGGTGAACCGCCGGTCGTTACGGGCGTAAAGACCGAGCGCAGGATGTCGTGGATGCGACATCCCGAGTCGCCTTGGTCGGCGACCGCCAGCGTCAGCGGGTTGAGCCCCGGGTTCGGGCGCGGCGTGCTGCCCGACAGGTCAAGCGCGACCTGCGTGAGCGGCACGTCCGGCAGCGCGCTGAACGTGGAGAAGATCCGCGTTCCACACCAGAAGGCGCGGTCCTCAGGCAGCGCTCCGTCCGAACATCCCGGCGCACCCGAGATCGTGTTGTTGAGTCCGGTTAGCCGCAGCGTCACGCCCTGCGGGTTGTTCGGACTGAGTGTCGGGTCGATCTGGACACCAAACGACGGAACCGGCGCCGTGCTCGCGACCATGACCTTGCCAACCACCGGATTCGGCAGCAGCGGCGTAGTGATCGTCATCGTGCCGATTTTCGCCTGCGTCGGACAGACGCCGGTGAAGACGCGAACAGTTGACACGGTCGCGCCGGAACAGCGGTCCGCCGTTGACCCGAGCGCCTCGAAGTTGACGCCGATGCCCTGCGGCAGGTAGGCGACTAGCTTGCCGACCGGGCTGTTGCCGACCGGCAGATTCAGTGTCGCCGCGATGCCGGCAATTCCCATCTGGGAGGACGTGCCCGGAATCAACTCACCGGTATCGGGATCGAGTTCGTAGGTGTCGTTGTTCGCAACAACGCTGACCGGCGAAACCTCGGGCGCGGCGTAGTTGAACGTGCCCTCGGCAAGCGTGTCTTGCGGCTGCCACTGAGTCGTCGGGCGAATGTCGGTCGGCTGGAAGTACTGGTAGCCGATCGTCGGGTTGAACGGCAGCGGGCAGCCGGTGACCGGGTAATTGACTCTGACCGTTGCCACGGTCGGGCCCGGGGTGTTCGCGGTCGAGTCGGCGTACACATTCCCGTCTCCGAAGAACTGTGCCGGCACGACAGGGCAGGTGCTCGGGTTGGTCAGCAGCGGGTAGGTTCCGCTGCCGTGAGCGACCGAACCCTGGATCGACGCACTGAGCGAGATCGCGTGGATGCGGTTGCCGAGGTCCGTCGTGCGCGGAATCGAAGCAATCGAGATCGACTGGCGAATCTCGCCCTGCGAGGTGTTGACGAACGCACCGTTTGTGACCGAAACCGCGCCGGTCGGACTGACCGTCGTCGTGGACGGCGCGTTGTTTGATTGGTTGATGTTGACGGAACCGATCACGGTCGCCTGGCCCAGGCCGTTCGGCCACGTGACCGTCCCGGCTACTCCGGCCGGTGCCGACGAAGACGGCGGATCGGTCATGAACAACTGACCGCCGCCGCTGACCATTCCGTCGCGGGTGCTGAGGCCGACGCTCGTAACCGTGCCGATCTGACTGCCAGGCGCCGTCGATGCGCAGGTCCCCGCGTTGGCGCTGGCGATCGTGCACTTGTCGGCGCCGGTCAATGCTCCGTTGAGACCCGGCGGCAGCTTGATCGTCGCTGAGCGCGGGTCCATTCCGCCGGTCAGGTTGACGGTTGTCGTGAGATCCGGGTGAGCGCCGGCCTGACTGGTCGAAGCACCGATCGTCGCGGTCGCGGCGGGAATCGACGTGTCGACGTACACGAACGCCGTCGCAGGCGTCGCGTCACAGTAGCCACCCGTGCAGGCGCGGACCTCGATCTTGTAGTCGTCACCCGATGGAATCATTACCGGGAACGGGTTGCCCGAGACGCAGGTGTTGTACGCGTTCGGCGTGCCGGAAGGCTGTGCGGTGTAGCGGCACTCGAATGACGTTGCGCCGCCACTCGAAGTGAAGCTGTATACCGGCGTGCCGTTGGAGTTAGCCGGCAGCGGGTCGCCCGAGATCGAGGTGTTCGGCGCCGGGTCGCCGATCGTAAAGAACGCCGCCACCGAGGCGGTGTTGCCGTCAGAGTCGACTCCCGTCACCGTGAATGTGTACGAGCCTGCCCCGAGGTTGATGTAGCTCTTCGGCGAGCTGCACGATTCGGGTCCTTGCTGCGGCGAGGCGCCGACGAGCAGGCACGTCTGCGATGTCGTGGGCCTGTTGGTGGTCCAAATGCATGTCACTGACACGCCGTTCACGGTGCATACCAAGCCGGCGTACGCCAGCGGAGCCTGGACGGGCGGGATAGTGAAGGTCGCCGTGCCGGTACCGATGTTGCCCCGAGCATCCGCGCCGCGCACGGTGAACACGTACGACCCTGGTGTGAGGTTCGAATACGTGATCGAAGTACCGGAGCAACCCGTGGCGGCGACCGTGATTGGACCGTTCAGCTGGCACGACTGTCCGAAGATCGTCTCGCTAGGCATCCAACTACAGGTTGCGCTGTTGGCCGAAACGGAGCAGCCCACCGAACTAAAGGTCGGCGGCGTGGTGTCGATCGTGAACGTCGTCTGGCCGCTGCCGGGGTTGCCGGCGAGGTCGGTTGCCCTGACAACGAACGTGTACGTACCGTCCGCAAGACCGGAGTAGTTCATCGTTGACGCGGTGCATGGACTCTGCGGGTAGTTGACCGGCCCGATCAGCTGACAGGTCGTGTTGATCACCTGCTCACTGAAGGTTACGGAGCAGCTGACGCTGCTGCCGGCCGGTGTGCAGATCGGCGTGATCACCGGCGGCGTGACGTCTGTGATCGCGAATGTGAACGTCGTTGAGCCAGAGTTGCCCGCCAGGTCAACGCCCGCGGCCGTAAAGGCGTAGTTGCCGGGCGTGAGTCCGGTGTACGACTTCGGCGACGTACATGGACTCGCCGGAGAAGAAACCGGACCACTGAGCGCACACGTGGTGCTGGTCAAGGTCTTGTTCGCGAAGAAGCTGCAGCTTGCGCTTGCGCTCCCAGACGACGCCGTGCAGCCACCCGTGAAACTCGGCAGCGGTGCGTTGACGTCGAACGCGTTCGGCAGCGAGACGATGTTGCCAACCGCGTCAGAAACGGTCAGCGTGAAGACGTGCGTGCCGTTGTGGACGTACGGGAAGACCTTCGGCGAAGTGCAGGGCGGCGTCGACACGCCATCAAATTGGCACTGAACCGCGGTCCAGGAGGGGTCGATTGCCCACATGCAGGTGACCGTGCCATTGACGTCATAACTGCAGCTCGGCGGAGTCGGGTCGCCATGGAACGTGACCGTGAACGAAGCCGACGAACTGCCGTGGTTGCCCGCCATGTCGGTCCCCGAAACCGTGAACACGTAGTTGCCGACCGGCAAGTTGCCGTAGCTCTTCGGCGACGAGCACGGCGACGCCGGGTAGGACTGTGGTCCGGTCAGCGCGCAGGTCGGCCCGGCGGTGAGCGGCTCGCTGACTGCGAAGGCACAGGTCGCGGTCGCCTGGCTGACGGCGCATGATGGACCGAAGCTCGGCGGCGTCGCGTCGACCGTGAACGTCGTCACGCCCGAACCAGGGTTGCCGTCAGCATCGACGCCGCTCACTGTGAAGGTGTAGGTGCCGTCAGCGAGACCGGAGTACGACTTGACGGTCCCCGAGCAGGGGCCGGTCGGCGACGGTATTGGACCGCTGAGACCACAAGTTTGATTGACCACCGTCTCTGAAGTCGTCCAACTGCAGTTGGCATTTGTGCCGTTGGCGACGCACGTCGGACTGAACGTCGGAGCCGGCGTGTTGATCACGAAGCTCGTGGTTCCAGTGCCGCTGATTCCGTCCGTGTTGGTCGCGGTGACGGTGAATGTGTAGTTGCCGTTCGAAAGCGCCGTGTAGTTCTTCGGCGACACGCAGGGCGCGGCCGGCGACGGGGTCGGGCCGCTCAGTGTGCAAATGGCTCCAGCCGCGGTCAGCGGACCCGGCACCCACGTGCAGGTTGCGCTTGACCCGCTCGTCGTGCAGCCGACGTTGCTGATCGGCGGCACGCTCGGAACCGTGAAGGTTGCGGTGCCGGTTCCGACGTTCCCGTCGGAGTCGGTTCCTGTGACGCTGAACGCGTAGCTGCCGGAAGGCAATCCGGAATAGGTTTTCGGCTGCGAGCAGGCGCTCGCGGCGCCTGAAACGGGTCCGCTGAGCGCACACGTCGTGCCGGTGATCGCCTCGGATGAGGTCCAAGTGCACGTCGCACTTCCCGGAACCGCAGTGCAGCTTGGAACGATCGTCGGCACCGGCGTGTTGATGGCAAAAGTCGCCGTTCCGGTCCCTGCCGAGCCGGCGGCACTCGTGCCGCTGACGGTGAAGGTGTAGCTGCCGTTCATCAGCACCGTGTACGACTTCGGCGAGGCACATGCTGCCGCCGGCGACGGCGTCGGACCGGCCAGCGAGCAAGTCGCGCCCGCCGCGTTGAGCGGTGAGCTCGGCGTAAAGGTGCAAGTGCCGGTATTGCTCGAAGTGGTGCAGGCGGTCGTGAAGGTCAACGGCGGGATCACCGGGGTGAACGTCACAGTGTTTGTCCCCGTGTTACCGGCGAGATCTTTGCCGCTCACCGAGAACGTGTATGCGCCCGCCGCGAGTCCGGTGTATGCCTTCGGCGAGGTGCAGGCGGCGGCCGGCGAGGGTGTCGGACCAGCGAGCGTGCATGTTGGGCCGCTGCTCAGCGTTTCACTCGGCGTGAAGGTGCAGCTGACGCTGCTCGCGCCCGGAGTGCAGACCGGCGAGAAGGTCGGCGGGGTCGTGTCCGTCGGGCAGCCCGTCGGGGTGAAGGAGCTGGCCTTCGTGACCGTGCTGTTGTCGTACGCGGTGAAGACGCCGGTTGTGGTCGCGGCACCGCAGGTCGTCGGGTTGGTGACGAAGAACGGACCTGACCCACTGGTACCGGAACGCGCCGTGAAGGTCAGCGTCGCGCCCTTGATCGTGATGTTCTGCGTCACGAAACTGTTGAGGTCAACCGTGCGCTGGATGTTTGTGAGCGCCGCCTTGATGCCACCGGAGACCGGCGAGTTCGGCGTGATCACTTGCTTCAAGACGATGTTGCGCCACGGAGATGGGCGCACGACGATGCCGATCGTGTAGCTGGTATTGGTGCCGCCGGCGAGCAGATAAGCCGAGCCGCTGAACGACACATTGGTGAAGCTGAGCGAGGAAAGCTGGACCGTCAGCGTGCCGCTGAGCGTGCCGACGCGGCTGGTGGACGGGCAGCTGTCGCTCGATAGCTGGGAGTTTGAGCAGGTGTTCGTGCCGGTCGGGTCGAGCTTCAGACCCGGCGGAAAGTTCAGCGCGATATCGCGCACATCATCGGTCTCAGAACCACTGCGCGTGAACGAGACCGCGAGGTTCGGATGCCCGCCCTGTTGAAGCGTCGACGGCGTGACCGAAAAGGCCGAAACGCCAAACGCCGCTGAAGCGCCTGCCGGCGCCACCACGCCGACTGCGACGAGCGAGCAGAGAACGAGCAAGATCCGCAGCGAACCGCGGCGTGCAAAAGCACGAACAAAGTTGACTCCCAAGTACATCGAACAAACCCCCGTTGATTCGGTGCTTGAGCGGGGGTGGAATCCGTTCTTTTTCCGCCCTATGTAGACACAGCGAATGGTAAATCCGAGCTTCCGAGCTTCACTGAGGGCCCAATATACACGAATTTGGGTTGCTCCATTAGGAGGACAATGGAACAGAAGAACGGCCCCCGACTTTTCGTCGGAGGCCGCCCCTTTCAGTTCATGTCCGAAACCGGATCAGCAGGTCGCGAAGTCAACATCCTTGTCGAGGACGACATCCGCGCCGCCTGCGTTCAGCGGCGTGATCACCGTGCGCAGGACGTCGGCGACCTTGCAGCCCGAGTCACCCTGGTCGGCGGTGGCCAGCGTCATCGGGTTGAACCCGCCACTCGGCGGACGCGGCGTCTGGCCGGAGATGTCCAGCGTGACCTGCGTCAGCGGAATGTCCGGCAAACCGGCGAACGTCGAGAAGATCCTCGTGCCGCACCAGAAGGCGCGTGAGGTCGGCGTCGCTCCGTCGGCGCAACCAGGTGCGCCGGTGACGGTGTTGTTCAGACCGGTCAGACGCAGTGTCGTGCCTGACGGGTTCGCAGCGTCGACCGTCGGGTCGATCTGCACGCCGAAAGACGGCACCGGCGTCGTGCCCGCAACCATCACCTTCGCCTTGACCGTGTTGGCCAGCAGCGGGGTGTTGATCGTCATCGTGCCGAGGCGCGCCTGCACCGGGCATACGCCGGTGAAGATGCGCACCGTCGAGACGGTCGCGCCGGAGCAGCGGTCGGCCGTGCTGCCGAGGGCTTCGAAGTTCACTCCGATGCCCTGCGGCAGGTAGGCGACCAGCTTGCTGAGCGGGCTGTTCCCGATCGGCAGGTTCACGGTCGCCGTCACTCCGGCGATGCCCATCTGGGTGGACGATCCCGGAATCAGCAGACCGGTGTCCATGTCGAGCTCGTACGGGTCGTTGTTCAGCAGCGTGCTCACCGGCGAGACGGCGGGCGAGGCGTAGTTGAACGTACCGACGGCGGCCGTGTCGTCCGGCTGCCAGACAGTCGTCGGGCGGATGTCCGTCGGCTGGAAGAACTGATAGCCGATCGTCGGGTTGAACGGCAGCGGGCAGCCAGTGACCGGGTAGTTCACCTTCACCGTCGCGACCGTCGCGCCGGCTGTGGCGTCGTTGGTGCTGTCGGCGTAGGTGTTTCCGTCACCGAAGAACTGCGCCTGAGTTGCCGGACAGGTCGACGGGTTGGTCAGCAGCGGGAACGTTCCGGCGCCGTGAGCGGTCGCACCCTGGATGTTCAGGTTGACCGACAGGACGTGGAAGCGGTTGCCCAGATCCGTCTTGCGCGGGATCGAAGGCACGCTGATGACCTGGCGGATCTCGCCCTGCGAGGTGTTTACGAAGCCGCCCAGAGCGGTAGTCGCGAACCCGGTCGGTCCGACCGTCGTCGTACTCGGGAAGTTGTTCGACTGTTGGATCACAACAGCTCCCTGAGCGCGGATGTTTCCGAGGCCGTTCGGGGCGACCATGTCGAGGGCCATACCGGCCGGCGCGTTTGCATTCACCGGGACTGAGAGGGCACTCGTCGGGCCGTCCGTCAGGTACAGGTTTCCGGTCGCCGTCAACGTGCCGTCACGGGTGCTGACGCCCGTGCCGGTCAGGGTTCCGATCAGCGAACCCGGAGCCGTGGTGGCGCAGGTGCCGGCGGCAGCGCTTGCGAGCGTGCACTTGTCGGCGCCGGTAAGTGCGCCGTTGAGTCCCGGCGGGAGTTTGACCGTGACCGACTTCGGATCGTTGCCACCGGTCAGCGTGATCGTCGACGTCAGGTTCGGGTGACCCTGAGCCTGCGTCGTCGAGGCGCTGATCGAAGCCGTGGCGGCCGGGAACGTCGTGTCGACGTAGACGAAGGCCGTGGCCGGCGTCGCGTCGCAGTTCGTCGGTGCCGGGTTGCAGGCGCGGATCTCGATCTTGTAGTCGTCGCCGCTCGGGATCGTCACCGGGAACGGGCTGCCCGAGGTGCACGTGGTGTACGTACTCGGGGTGCCCGCCGGCTGAGCGGTGTAGCGGCACTGGAATGCCGTGCCAGTGTCCGTGGTGAACGAGTAGACCGGGGTGCCGTTGCTG
>JBOGYW010000042.1:0-19026 GCA_050696815.1 Solirubrobacterales bacterium
GGCACGACGCGTGCGATCTCCTCGTCGGCGGCGACCACCGGCTTGTTGGTGATTCCCGACTCGCCACCGACATCGATGATCTCGGCGCCGTCGTCGATCAGCCGGCGAGCAAGCTCAACGCGGTCGTTCAGAGACTTCTGACCGGGCGCATCGGAGAACGAATCGGGCGTCGCGTTGACGATGCCCATCAGGTAAGGGCGCCAGGCAGCCCGTGGCGCGAGGCCGAGCAGTCCGCGGAGCGACTCGGTAAGCGGTCCGTCACTCGAGGTCGTTGCGTCTAGCCGATTTGCCATCGCTGAATCCAGCTTACGTGAAAACGCCCGACCGCCGTTCATGGGAACCTACGCGCGTGAGCGGGCTTGCGGACTTCGAGGCGATGCTGATGCGCCACGGCGAAACCGAGTGGAGCGTGAACGGCCGCCACACCGGCAACACTGACCTGCCGCTCACCGAACGCGGCCGCGAGGAGGCGCGCAAAATGGCGCCGCACATCGGTGGTCACGACTACGACCTTGTGCTCAGCAGCCCGCTGCAGCGCGCGCTCGACACCTGCCGCGCCGTCGGCCTCGGCGGCCGGGTCCAACAACGCGAGGAGCTGCGCGAGTGGGACTACGGCGACTACGAGGGGTTGACGTCGCCGCAGATCCACGAGAGCGACCCCGAATGGCTGCTCTGGCGCGACGGCTGTCCCGGTGGCGAGTCGCCGGCCGAGGTTGCGGCGCGCTGCGACAGGATCGTCGCTGAGCTGGTTGCGCACGTGGAGGCCGGCGGCGGCGATGCGATCCTGTTCGCCCACGGCCACATCCTGCGCGCGCTCGGCGCCCGCTGGGCCGAGCAGCCGCTCGAACTCGGCGCACGGATGATGCTGTCAACCGCCGCCGCCAGCGCGCTCGGCTATGAGCACAACACGCGGGCGATCAAGTTCTGGAACCGCACCTCGCAGCAGCAGTACTAGGGCAGCCGCGCTAAGGAAGAATTCCCTCAGCGCCCGCGACCCGCTGCCACTCGTCGCACTCGTGCAGCTTGCGGGCGTCGTCCCAGCCGAACTCCTCGGCCATCACGTTTGCCACGTGCTGCACCGCCATCGGCACGTCGCCGCCGCCGGCGACCAGCTCACGCGCCGCAAGGATTCCTAGCCGCGTACGCCGCAGCAGCACGTCGCCGATCGAGCGTGCCTGTTCTTTGCGCACCGCGAGCGCCACCTCGGCCAGCCGGTCGGGCAGGCCGGCGACGATCGGATCTGCGAGCGCCGGGTTCGCGCGCACCATCGCAACGACCTCGTTGGCCGCATAGCCGTAGCGCGCGGCGAGATGCTCGCGCGCCTCCTCATCGAGCCCGTCGATACTCGGCAGGTCCTCGGCCGAGATCGGCAGCCCCAGCGGGATCTCCTCGGTGCGCGACGGAGCCTCCCGTCGGTCGCGCGCGACCAGCCGGTCCACGACCTCCTCGGCCATCGGCCGCCAGGTCGTCAACTTGCCGCCGGTCATCGTGATCATCCCGCTCGGCGTCTCGTACATCTCCGAGGTGCGCGAGATGTCGACCGACTTCTTCGGATCGCCGGTCGAGATCAACGGCCGCACGCCGGCGTAGGCGCCGGTGATGTTTGCGGTCGTCAGCGAGGTCTCAAAGAAGTGGTTGAGCGCGTCGAGGATGTACTCCACGTCGTCGACCGGCGGGGCGACGTGCGAGAGATCGCCCGCGTACTCCACGTCGGTGGTGCCGACCAGCGTGCGCCCATGCCAGGGCAGCGTGAACATCATTCGCCCCTGCCCCGCCGGCACCACCAGCGCCGTTTTGCGCAGCGGCAGATCCTCGTGCGCGAAGGTCAGATGGGTGCCGCGGCTCGGCTTGATGATCGGCACGTCGGTCTCGCGCGCGTCGTCCGGCTTGATCTGGTCGGCCCAGACCCCCGTTGCATTGACCACGTGACGCGCGGCGATCTCGAACTCTCCCCCGCTCTCGAGATCACGGGCGCGCACGCCCACAACTTTGCCGTCGCGTTCGATCACGCCCTCGGCCGCGACATCGTTGGCGAGCAGCGCGCCGTAGCGCTCGGCCTCGCCGAGGATCGTCAGCACCAGCCGCACGTCGTCGGTCTGACAGTCGTAGAACAGGTAGGCCGCCTTCGGATCGCGATTCGCCAGCGCCGGCACCCGCTGCTTGACTTCTTCGCCGTCGATCATCCGGTGGCGTTCGGGCGTCCACTCCTTCTCGTCGAACTCGGCTCTGTACTGGCGCAGCGACAGCCCGGCAAGCTCGGCGCGGCGCTGCTTCTCGGCGCGCCGCGATGCCTGGCCGCGCTGCATCGCGTCGTACATGTTCAGGCCGACGCCGATCTTGCGGTCGATCCGCTCGCCCTCGAATGCCGTCACCAGGAATGGAGTCGGCCACACCAGGTGCGGCGCCAGCTCGACCATGATCCGGCGTTCGATCAGCGCCTCGCGCACCAGCGCGATGTCGAAGTTCTGCAAATAGCGCAGACCGCCGTGAACCATCTTCGACGAGCGACTGCTGGTGCCGCAGGCAAAATCGTCGCGTTCGATCAACGCCACGTCGTAGCCGCGGCTGGAAGCGTCCAGCGCGACGCCGGCGCCGGTCACGCCGCCGCCGATCACAAGAACGTCAAACTCCTGGTCCGCCAGCGCCTTGACTGCGGTGTCGCGGTCGATCATCGCTTGCCAACGCTACCGCCGAGCGCGGCGCGGCCTGCAATCAGCGCAGCTGCGAAAGGCTGTCGTTGAAGATGGCGCTCGGTCGCATGAGGCCGTCGGCCAGCCCGGCATCGGGGTGGAAGTAGCCGCCGGTGTCGACCGGGTCGCCTTGCACCTCGGCGAGCTGCGCGACGATCTCCCCCTCGGCCGCCTTGAGCGCCGTGGCGAGCGGCTGGAAGTGCTGCGCCAGCTCGGCGTCGTCGGTCTGCGTCGCAAGCTCGTCGGCCCAGTAGAGCGCCAGGTAGAAGTGGCTGCCGCGGTTGTCCAGCTCGCCGACCTTGCGCGACGGCGAACGGCCGTCTTCGAGCACCCGACCGGTGGCCCGGTCGAGACTGTCGGCCAGTAGCTGCGCATGCTTGTTGCCGTCGCGCTCTGCCAGCAGCTCGAGCGACACCGCCAGCGCGAGGAACTCGCCGAGCGAATCCCAGCGCAGATGGTTCTCGCGCAGGAACTGGTCAACGTGCTTGGGCGCGGATCCTCCGGCCCCGGTCTCGAACAGCCCGCCGCCGTTCATCAGCGGCACGATCGAGAGCATCTTCGCGCTCGTTCCGAGCTCGAGGATCGGGAAGAGGTCCGTGAGGTAGTCGCGCAGCACATTGCCCGTTACCGAGATCGTGTCCTCGCCCGCGCGGGCTCGCTCAAGCGTGAAGCGGGCGGCGTCGGCGACCGACAGGATCTCGATCTGCAGACCCTCGGTCTCCAGCTCGTCGAGCGCCGGGCGCACCTTCTTGAGCAGCTCGGCGTCGTGCGGCCGCGTCTCGTCGAGCCAGAACACGGCCGGCACTCCGGTTGCGCGCGCTCGTCCCACCGCAAGCCGAATCCAGTCCTGGATCGGCGCGTCCTTCACCTGGCACATGCGGAAGATGTCACCGGCGCTCACCTGCTGCTCCAGCAGCGTCTCGCCGGTTGAGTCCACCACGCGAACCGAGCCGGGTTCGGCGATCTCAAATGTCTTGTCGTGCGAGCCGTACTCCTCGGCCTTCTGCGCCATCAAACCGACGTTCGGCGTCGTTCCCATCGTCGTGGGATCGAACGCACCGTGCTTCTTGCAGTGCTCGACCGTTTCCGCATAGAGCGCGGCGTAGCTGCTGTCCGGAATCACACACTTAGTGTCCTGCTGCGCGCCTGCGGCGTCCCAGCCCTGGCCCGAAGCGCGGATCAGCGCGGGCATCGACGCGTCGACGATCACGTCGCTCGGCGCGTGCAGGTTGGTGATGCCGCGGTCGGAGTCCACCATGTAGATCGCCGGGCCGGCCGCAAACGCCGCGTCCACCGCCGGCTTTGCCTCTGGATGTGCGGCCAGCACGCTGGCCAGGCCTTCGTTCGGGCTCACATCGTTGAACCCGGCGAACGCCTCGTCGCCGATGAATGCACGCACCGCGTGACCGAAGATGATCGGATCGGAGACCTTCATCATCGTCGCCTTCAGGTGGACTGAGAACAGCACGCCGGCCTGCTTAGCATCGGCAATCTGCTCGGCGAAGAACTTCGCCAGCTCGGCCTTGCGCATCACGGCGGTATCGATCACCTCACCGGCGAGCAGCGGCGTGGACGCCTTCAGAACAGTCACGTCGCCCCCCTTGCCGACGTGCTCGACGCGCACTTCGGTTGGCTCGGCGACGGTGGTGGACTGCTCCGTCGAACGAAAGTCGCCACCGGACATCGTCGAAACGTGAGTCTTGGACTCCGCGGACCACGCCCCCATCGAGTGCGGGTGCTTGCGCGCGTACGCCTTCACCGACGCCGGTGCCCGGCGGTCGGAGTTGCCCTCGCGCAGCACCGGGTTGACGGCGCTGCCTTTCACCGCGTCGTAGCGCGCGCGAATCTCGCGTTGTTCGTCGGTTGCGGGCTCCTCCGGGTAGTCCGGCAGCTCAAAACCGTCCTCTTGAAGCTCTTTGATCGCGGCCTTCAGCTGCGGCACCGACGCGCTGATATTCGGCAGCTTGATGATGTTGGCGTCGGGCGTCTTCGCGAGTTCGCCAAGTTCGGCCAGCGCGTCGGGGACCTGCTGGTCGGCGTCAAGCTGCTCCGGGAACTTCGCAAGGATGCGGCCGGCGAGCGAGATGTCGCGCAGCTCGACGTCGACTCCGGCGGGGGCCGCAAAGGCCTGGATGATCGGCAACAGGGAGCGAGTCGCCAGCGCCGGCGCCTCGTCGGTGTAGGTGTAGATGATCTTCATTCTGGGGAGGACGAACGTTATCGCCCGCGGATAAGCTGCCGCCGATGGCAACGGCCGAAATCGAACACCCATCCCCACTCGCGCCAGAGGCTCTGCGCGGCAAGGTCGCGCTGATCACGGGCGGCGCCGGCGGCCTCGGCAAAGCGATCGCGAAGGCGCTCGCTGCGGAGGATGCTGTGCTGGCGCTGGCCGACATCGACGAGGAAACCGGCCGCGCGACGGCCGAAGAACTCGGCGCCCACTTCATCAAGCTCGACGTCAGCGACCCCGAGGACAACGCGCGCGCAGTCGCCGAGACGACCGAGAAGTTCGGCGGACTGCACCTGGTGATGCTGAACGCCGGCATCGAGAGCCCCTTCAGCCTCGGCGACGACTTCGATGTCGACGCCTATCGCCGCGCGATGTCGATCAATCTCGACGGCGTCGCGTACGGCTTCCATGCCGCGCGCCCGGCGCTGATCGCCAGCGGCGGCGGCTCGGTTGTGGCGACGGCGTCGCTCGCCGGTCTCGCGGCGATGGCGCCGCAGCCGGTCTACGGCGCCAACAAAGCAGCCGTAGTCGGCCTCGTGCGCGCGCTCGGTCCCGCGCACATCCACGAGGGCATCCGGGTAAACGGCATCTGTCCCGGCTTCGCCGACACGGCGATCATCGACGGCGTGCGCGAAGGACTGGTCGCCGCGGGAGTGCCGATCATCGAGGTCGAGACCGTCGCCGAAGCGACGCTGCGCGTCTTCGCCGACGACGTCAACGGCCGGCTCTGCGTGATTCAGGCCGGCGTCGAGCCGTACTACGCCCGCTTCCCGAACATCCCACGGGCGCGCTAGCTCGCGCCTACGCGCTCGCGGGCCGCAAACGGGTCCATCCGCTCGAACGCCTCATCGAGCATCTTCGAGGCCGTGGCCTCGGGACGCCAGTACGCATAGCCCGTAGTCGCGCCGATCGCGACCATCTTCGCGACGTACTGGCCGTCGGCGTCGAGCGCGCGGATCGCCTCGAAACAGATTGCTGAGAACTTCTCGACGCGCTGCACGTGGTGCGCGTACATCAACACGGCGAACTCGTCGCCGCCGACACGGAACACTTCGCCGCTCTCCCCGATCGCGTCGCGCAACGCGTCGGTTGCGTCGCAGAGCAGTTCGTCGCCGCCGCGGTGGCCGAGCACGCGGTTGACGTCCTTGAAGTTCTCCAGGTCGACCAGGATCAACCCGGGCCGGCCGGCCACCGAGTCCTGGGACTCGGCCGGATGCGCCGTCGCCTCGGCCACAACCCTGCCGAACTCGCGATCGAAGGCGCGGCGGTTCGGCAGTCCGGTCAGCGCATCGGTCAGCGCCAACTCCTCGGCGTGCGCCTCGGCTGCCGCGAGCTTGCGACCGTTGCTCTGCAGCGCGTAAGCGATCACGACGGTGCCGAAAACAACCGTCGAGAAGCGCGTCTGCGCCACCGGTGTGACCGACCCTTCAGCGAACACCGCAATGCCGAAGGCCGTCAGCGTCGCCGTCACGCCCACGACCGTCTCGCGTAGGTTGCCGAAGTACGCGAAGTAGGCGCCGACGACGAGCACCAGCGACAGCAGCACGCTCGTCGAGCCGCCGGTCCAGCTGATCACCAGACCGGTGACGACCGCCGCGAGCAGCGCGGCAAACGTCCCGGCCGGCGCGTCGATGTGCACGAGATCGAGCCGCTTGCTCGGCGGTGTATCGGCCGCGAGCCGCGCAGCGAGACGTTCGGCACGCGCGTGCGGCGCGATGAACCGCTGTGGCTCCGGCGCCGGCTGCTTGTTCTCGTAGAGGTCCTGGTCGGCGACGGCAGTCACGTCGGTGAGCGTCAACAGGTCGCCGGCGCTGGCGGCCACGCCGACCGCCGCCCCGACCTTCGCCCCGCTGACGGCCGAATTGTTGGCGATCGCGATGCGCTCGAAGAAGCGGGCGCGCCAGCGTTCGGCGGCGCCGGCGTCGATCCCCGGCATTACGACCAGGAACTCGTCGCCGCCGATGCGCGCAACCTGGTCGGCAGGGCGGCTCGCCTCACGCAGCGCCGACGCTGCGCGGCGCAGCATCTCGTCGCCCTCGAAGTAGCCGTAGTTGGCGTTGATCTCACGCACGCCGTCGAGGTCGATCATCGCCACCGCGTAGCGGCGGCCGTCGAGCGACGCGACGAAGTCCTCGAGCGCCCGCAGGTTGGCCACCCCGGTGAGCGGGTCGCTGAGCGCGAGCCGTCGCGCCGTGCGCTCGGCAGCCAGCGTTGCGCCATGCTTGATCGCGACGACGGCCGACATCGCCCACCACACGGGCAGCGCGATCGCGATCGAAGCGATGAAGTTGTTGTGCAGCGCCGCCTGCGTGTCGTAGATGATCGGCGCCAGCGCGCACAGCGAACCGAGACCGATGTGTGCGAACGCGAGCCTGCGACTGAAGAAGTACGCCGAGTAGAACATCGTCTGCGCGTAAAAGAAGATGTACGGGCTGTTCGAGCCATCGCTCGCGTAGACGAGCACGGCGATCGTGCCCCAGGCGAGCAGCATCATCGCCTGTTCCACCTTGAGGAAGCGCGGCGCCTCGAGCCGCGGGTAGACAAGGGCGCTGACGAAGATCGCGGTGCCGGCCAGCACGACCATCGCTAAGAACCAGAACTGTGAGAGATTGACCCCAAACGCTGCCAGTTGCTGGCTCGCGACGGCGATCGTCGCGGCGATCCAGTCGCGCAACGCAGTCAGCCTGCGCAGATCAAGCTCGAAAATCGGCCCGAGCCGGCGACGTAAGTAGCCGTCGCCCCGCTCTTCGACGAGAGCGTGGCCATCCGGCAGGTGGCTTAACTCGCTATTCCCTTGCATCCGTTAATCGCCCGAACGCACGCGGGCACTCCATCGCTGTCCATATTTTCAGTATCGGCAGCGGTCGTGCGTCTTCCTGTCTCAATTGCAACAAAAAGACCCCGCACAGGGCGGGGTCTTTCTGGACAGCAGATGCTGTGGTTCAGACTTATGCAGCGCGCAGCGCGACCGCTTCAGGGTCCTGCGCGAGGCGCTTGAGCGCGGCGTTCTCGATCTCACGCACGCGGGCGGCGGTCATGCCGCTGCCGCGGGCGATCGCCTCGGCCGTGCGCGGCTCGCCGCCGGCCAGGCCGTAGCGCTCCGCGAGCACGTGACGCTCGTCCGGCGAAAGGCGGCTGAGCAGGCGCGTGATCTTGCGCTGACGCTCGGCCTCCACCGCGAACTCCTCCGGAGTGATGGTGTCCTCGTCCTCGAGGAAGTCACCGAACTCGGAGTCGCCCTCGCCGACCGGCAGCGACAGGGAAGTCGGCTTGAGAGCGGCCAGCTTGACGCGCTCCACCTCCTCGATCTCCATGTCGGTCGCCTCGGCGATCTCGGCGTCGGTGGGCTCGCGAGCGAGCTCGACAGCGAGACGGCGGGTCGCCTTCTGAATCTTGGCCAGCTGCTGCGCGACATGTACCGGCAGACGGACAGTGCGGCCCTGGTTCTGGGTCGCGCGCTGCATCGACTGACGGATCCACCAGGTCGCGTAGGTGCTGAACTTGAAGCCCTTGCGCCAGTCGAACTTCTCGGCCGCACGGTTGAGGCCGATGACGCCCTCCTGGATCAGGTCTCCAAACTCGAGACCCTGGTCGCGGTACTTACCGGCGAGCTTGATCACGAGCTTCATGTTGTTTTCGATCAGCTGACGCTTCGCGACTTCGTCACCGCGCTCGATGCGCTTGGCCAGCGTCACTTCCTGCTCACGAGTCAGGATCTTGTGGCGGCTGGCGCGGTTGATGAAGTGGCGCGTGAGGTCACTCGGCAGCTCGGCGTTGACAGCGTGGTCGCTGAGCGCACGCTTCTCAACTGCCAGGGCCTCGTCCTCTTCGCCCTTGATCACCGTGACGTCGGCCTCGACGAGACGCGACTTCACCTCTTCGAGCATCGCCTCTTCCAGCTCGTGGATCTCCGCGAGCTCAAGCAGCCGCTCTTCCGTGACCGACTCTGCCTCCAGCAGCAGGCCGATCTCCGGAATCTCAAAAATGTCTTGCGTGAATGTGGTCACTTGGTGCCTAGCTTCCTGTTTTCGTGTGGGACCTTTGGCCCCGCCGAAGTCGCCGCGGACTCATCACCGCTGTTCGCCTTCTTACTTATGCAGCCGCGTTTGATGGGGGATCACGCGACGCTCAACCTTGCCCTTTTATCAATGGGGATGGGGTCTTTGGGGCGGGTTACGACATGGGGATTGTTACTTAATGTTACAAGCTCTCTTGGATGGATGTATCACTTACGTACCGACGGGGATGCTGATTTCTTCGATTGCTTCAAAATACCTGTTCTGGTCTCAATTTGCCGCGTTCCTACGCGATGTGACTCGTGAGTCAGTTGGACGCTCAGGTATCAAACTGCTATTTCCGTCTGCTTTGCGGCTGGGATCAATCAGCTCGACCAACCGACTCGCAAACTGTGCCCTATCTCGGCCGAAGCTGAAGACGACTCAGCTTCCGGTCCAAGCACGGCCTCGGCCATCTTAAAGTAACTGTCGAGTAATTGCAAGTCAGTAGTGAATCTGCCAGTCGGATTTCAGCTTTTTGCTGACTCACCAGTACTAACGGCTTTTGTCCCAAAAGGTTTCGTTTGCTGGGCTTCAGCGGCCTTTAAGGGTTCGTGGATCTGTGCGCGGCGTCACGCGGCTACTGCTTTTTCGGGCCATTTCAGGTCGGTTTGGCGCCGCAGACGGCTCAGCATCTTCATCAGCACCGGTCCGGCGAGCATGTAGAACGCGAAGTTGCCGACCGCGTGCGCGACATCGAACGGCAGCGAGGTCCCCTGGTACACGAAGTAGCTGGTCAACACGTCGGAACCGCCGAGGTTGACGGCCGAGCCGAAGTTGACGATCACGCCGTAGCCGAGTCCCGCGGCAGCGCAGGCGAGCGCCATCGGCAGGCGGCCCAGCTCGCCGCGGCTCGCGCGCGCAAGTGCCGCGCCGAACAGACCGCAGAGCGCCCACGCGAACATCTGCCAAGGCGTCCACGGCCCCTGTGAGAAGTAGAAGTTCGAGACTAAGCCGGCGAGCGCGCCGACGATCAGGCCCGGCTCGGCGCCGAGCACGAAGCCCGCGACGATGATGATGTCGGTCGTCGGCTTGACGTTCGGGAACGGCGCAAAGATGATCCGGCCGATCACGGCGAACGCCGTCAGCACCGCGACCGTCGCGACGATCTTCGCCGGCGGGCGCGAACGCTCGAACCAGGCAAATCCCACGGCGAGCGCAGTCAGCAACAGTGCGGCGCTCGCAAGCTGCCAGGCGGCGTGACTCACAGGCTCACCCGGTCTTCGTGATCCGCCAGCAGCAGAGCTCCCTGCTCCGGAGTCAGCGCGCCGCTGTCCGGCAGCAGTCGCGCGACCTCGGTCGCGAAGTGCCATCCGCGCCCCAGCACCGAACGCGCCGGTCCGTCGACCAGCACGCTGCCGTCGGCGAGCAGCAGCGCGCGTTCGGCGAATTCGGCGGCGAACTCGCTGTCGTGCGTAGCGACGACCACGGCGACGCCTTTCGCCGCGAAGTCACGCAGCAGCGCGGCGAGGTCTTGCTTGCGGCGGCGGTCCATGCCCCGCGTCGGTTCGTCGAGCAGCAGCGCGACCGGGTCGTCCTGCATCACGATCGCCAGCGCCAGCCGCTGGCGTTCGCCGCCGGAGAGATCGCGCGGGTCGCGGTCGGCGAACGCACCCAGCCCGAAGCGCGCGAGCGCCTCCGCCGGCGCCTCGTCGCGCACGTGCTCGTGGATCAAATAGTCGTTCGGGTTCTGCAGCAGCAGGCCGACCGCGCCGGCGGCGCGCACCTTGCCCGTACGCGGTTTCTGAACGCCGCGCGCGATCCGCAGCAGCGTCGACTTGCCCGAGCCGTTGGCGCCCATCAAGACCGTACGGCTGCCGGGTGCGAACGCGGCGCTCACGCCGTCGAGCGCGCGGCGTTGCCTGTCGCCGTAGCTGAAGGAGACGTTTTCGAGCGCCAGAGCCGGATCCGCGGCCGGCGGTCGTTGATCGGCGCGCGGATCTGCCGGCGTGTAGTCCCGGCTGCCCAGGCGACGACGCGCCTGCTTCAGGCCGACCGGTGGCGGCGTGATGCCGGCGAGCGAGAACAGCCGCGCGGAAGGCGTCAGCAGCCACTCGCGGGCGGCGTCGCCCGAAGCCCATTCCAGAAACTCCCGCGGCGGCGCGTCGAGCAGGAGCTCGCCGTCTTCGATCACGACGACGCGGTCGGCGTGCTCGATGCAGCGCTCGATGCGGTGCTCGGCGATCAGCACCGCGGTGCCGCGGTCGGCGTTAAGTCGTGCAAGCGCGCCGATCAGCTCATCGGCTGCCACCGGGTCGAGCTGCGATGTCGGTTCGTCGAGCGCGACGAGCGGCTGCCCGGCCGCGATCGCGGCGGCCAGCACGACACGCTGCAACTCGCCGCCCGAAAGTTCGTTGGTGCGACGGTCCAGCAGCGCGGCGATGCCGAGCGCCGCCGCCGTCTCGGCGACCGCGACCGCGATCGCGTCGCTGTCCCAGCCGAGGTTCTCGAGCGGAAACGCGATCTCGTTGCGCACGCTGCCCATCACGATCTGCACCTCGGGGTCCTGCAGCACGGTGCCGCAGTAAGCGGCGATTTGACCGGCGTGAGTCGTGCGCAGGTCGTTGCCGCACACGCTCGCCTCACCGCCGGCGACGCCGCCGTAGTGGTGCGGCACCAGACCCGCGGCAGCACGCAGCAAGGTTGATTTGCCGCCCCCGGAGCGGCCGACGACCAGCACGAACTCGCCGGCCGTGACCTCGATCGAAACGTTGCGCAGCGCCGGCTCGTGCGCCCCCGGGTAGCTGAACGAGAAGTCGTCCAGCGCGAGCACCGGCGCCGTCTGGGCGAGATCGAACGTCACGACGCTCATTCGTCGGGCTCCTTGCGCGGGAGCAGGCCGGGCGCGGCCGCGACCGCAATGAGCAGCGCGGAGAACGCGATGTCGTCCGCCCCGCTACCGATCACCGTCAGCGGGTAGTCCTGAAAGTCGGCGAAGCCGTACAGCTTGCCGGCAACGGCGAGCGCGGTGACCCCCCACGCCGACGCGATCAGCGCCCAGTCGGCGATGCGGCGCGGCGCCTGGCGTGTACGCAGCGGCCGCGCGAGCGAGTAGCCACGGGTCTCGAGCGCGACGGCCGAGTCGGTCGCGCGGTCGAGCGACCGTGCAAAGGCGCTGCGCACGACCGCCGCCGTCGCCGGCGGCGACCCCGGTCGGCACTCGCGAGCGATCGCGAGGTTGGCGCCGTCCTTCGCGAGCAGCGGCACGAAGCGCACCGCCAGTGACGCGGTGATCGCGGAACGCACGGAGAATCGTCGCAGTACGCGCAGCAGCGTGTCGGGGTCGACAGTCGCAACGTAGAGCGCGCAGACCGCGAAGATCGCAAGCGAACGAAAGCCGAGGATCGCGCCGTAGACCACCGCCTCCCGGGTGATGTCGATTGTGCCGAGCAGCGGCAGGTGAATGCCGGCGACGAGCACGGTCAGTCCCTCTTGGGTGGCGATCGGGTTGACCATGCCGATCAGCAGCGCGATCGGCGCGGAGATCGCGAGACCGATCGTGACTTCGCCGAGCACGCGGCAGCGCCAAGCCATCAGGATCGTCAGCGCGAAGACCGCCGCGATCACCAGCGGGTTCTCGTACAGCGCCAGCACGAGTCCGAGCGCCAAACACCAACCGACCACGACCGTCGCGCGCGCCTGCTGCAGTACTCCCCCGCGCGGCCGGTAGCCGAACGAGAGTGCGCGCACCGCGGCGTCTGCGACCGCGTTCATTGCGTGGCCGCCCTCCGCAGCGGAATCGGCGCGGGACCGGTCGGCAGAGCCGCGACGGCGAAGTTGTTGTTCAGGATCTTGTGGTCGAGTAGTTTTGCCGCCGCGGCGACGCCGCCGGCATCAACCCCGGTCACGACCCAGGTGACGCGCGTGCCCTGGCGCGCGGCCGCGACCAGTCCGCTGCCAGCGCCGTAGCTGCCGGCGATCTCGCCGTCGACTCCGAGCAACTGAAGCTTGTGATCGGGTGTGATGCTCGCGAACGCGCCGCTGTCGGCCGGCGGGCGGCCGAGCTGAGGCACCCCGGCCTCATCTGCAATGCGCGGCCACTCGCCGACGACCACGCGAACCCAGCCCGGCTTCGCGCCGATCCCGGCCGCCTTCAGGCGCTTGCCCGCCGCGGCACAGCCCGGCGAATCCTCGGGCAGGCAGACCAACTTCGCGCCGGTCGCGGTGAACGGGCGGGGAAACGCGCCCACGACGGCCTCCGGCGTGGTGATGTCGCGCCAGTTGTGGAAGTCCCACTGCAGCCGCTGGCCCGGCTTGACGCGCCACGACGTGGCGCCGATGTCGGGCTGGGAGCCGTCGACGTAGTAGAGCCAGTCCTTGCCGCCGGTCGCGTCGCTGGCGATGCCGTCGAGCGCGTTGACGTAGCGGCCGCCGTACGCGGTGTCGACCTTGGCGTGCGTCTGCAGTTGGCGCATCGCCGTCAGGCCGGCGGTCACCGGAGTCTCCCGCGTGGCTACGACGGGCGTCGCGCCGAAGTCGCGGGTGACCGTGAGCGAGGCGGCCGGGCCGCCGCCCGCTTCGCCGCAGCCGCCGGCGACCGCCGCCGCCAAAAAGCTGGCGACGGCGATCAACGGCAGGCGAGTTTCAAATCGCCGGCGTGTGGTGCTGCGCGGCGTCATGCTCGGGCGGATCTACTTGCCGGCCGCCGCGGCCTGCTTCGCACGCACGATGCGAACGCAGCGCCTGTGCATGCGCGAGCTCTTCTTGTAGGTCTTGTTGCACTTGACGAAGCGGTTGATGTGCACGATCGGCGCCGGCGCAGCCGGATCAACCGTGACGTAGGCCGAGCCGCGGATCTTGCCGGACTTCTCGGCCGTCACCAGGAACTTGCCGCTCGCCGGAAACACGAGGTTCGCCTGCCCGTTGCTGTCGGTCGTGGCGGTGGCGCCACCGCCGCTGACGGTCACGCCGCTAGGCGCCGACTTGGCGTCGTTGGAGTCGGCCCATTCGTTGACCTGCGTCGCGATGCTCTGTCCCGGCGGGACATTGGCCGGCAGCTTCAGGTCGAGCGAAGCGTCGGTGCCGACGTAGCTGGTGATCCGGTAGAACAGGATCGTGTCGCCTTCGCTGAGCGGATCGGTCGCCGAGGCGAAGCCGGCCGGCAGGGACGCACTCTTGTTGTTGATCTTCGTCAGCCAGCCGCCGGATGCCGGCGTGCCTTCGCCGTTGATCGAGCAGAGCTGAACACCCCAGCTGTAGTTGGTGCCGCTGGTCGTGACGTTCGCCGCTCCAAGAGCCGCGACGACCGCCGTGAGGCCGTTGGCCGCGCCGTAGACGTTGGGCGTCGTATTTGAGTGGCAGTAGGCGCCGTTCGCCGGGTCGCCCGGCACGCTGCCGCCGTTGGTCGAAACCGGTCCGCTGAAAAACGTGCCGGCGGTTCCTTCGACGCGAAGGTTGACGTTGGTCGCAGAGGCCGAGGCGGCGAAAACGCTGCAGGCCGCGACGATCGTGATGAGAGCCGCCGCAAACTTGAGCGAGCGCACCCGTGAGTCCGTGTACATGAGTTCCCCTTTCCACGAGGGATCGAATATGTATGGAGAGGTCGCGCAGGTTTCCTGGCTGACAGGTCTTTTCATCACGCCTTCCCAGCTTTCGCCAGTGGCCGGGGCATCAGCCCCAAGCGATGAACTCACCCGATCACAGTGGCGGGTCCGCGCCGGTTTCACACCGGACTTCCCTCGTCACGACCGTTACGGCGCAGCAGTATAGGCCGCCGGGCGCCGCCGCAGAATCGCGATCGACAGCGAGGGATAGATCAGCACCGACAGCACGGCCGCACCGACGAGCGCCGCGGCGGTCGACGCTCGCATCTCATGCTCCTCGAGTCCGATCGTCGTGATCGCAACGACGAGCGGAAGTTGAGCCGACGACATCAACGCCAGCGCGCTGCGCTCACGCAGATCGAAGACCTTGCGATAGAACAGCAGCGCCGGCACCCCGCGCACGACCAGGAAAAGCAAGAAGAAGAGCGGCAGCTTGAGGAACGCCCATGAACCCTCGGTAAGCGAGCCGAGGTCGAGCGCCATTCCGCTCGTCAAGAAGAAGAACGGGATTAAGAATCCGAAGCCGATCGCGTCGAGCTTCGATTCGAACGGATGCAGCTCATCGCGCCCGCCGAGGACTACGTTCATGATCATCCCCGCGGCGAACGCGCCGAGGATCACGTCAAGGCCGAGCTCCGACGCAAGGATCACCAGCGCGAAGAGCATCAGCACGGTCAGTCGCACCGGCAGTTGGCCGCTCTCGTCCATGCGACTGATGATGAAGCGGAAATTGCGCGTCACGAGCCCGGTCGAGACCAGGCCGGTGAACACGGCGGCCGCGACGAAGCCGATCAGCAGCGCGCTCTGGTGCCCGGCGTTGTCGCTTGTGCTGAGCAGGAGCGTGACGATCAAGATCGGCCCGAACTCGCCGACCGCGCCGACGCCGAGCATGTGCGTGCCGAACTTGGTGTCGAGCATCTTCTCGTCGCGCAGCAACGGGATCAGCGTGCCGAGCGCCGTCGTTGTCATCGCGGAGCCGGTCAACAGCCCGGAGATCACGATGCCGAGCGCCGCCAGTAAGCCGGCGAGCGAATACGCGAGCGCGAGCGAGATCAGCCAGCCGGCGAAGGCGAGCCGCAGCGGCAGACCACGGATGCGGTCGAAGCGGATTTCGTAGCCGGCGAAGAAGAACAGGAAACCCAGCCCTAACTGCCCGAAGAAAGTGATCACGTCTCCCGCCTCGGCGATGCCGAGCCCGTGCGGTCCGATCAGCACGCCGAGCACGAGCTCGATCACGACGACCGGCAGGATCACCTGCCTGAAGCGCAGCCCGACGAGCGCCGCGATCACCGGGGCGACCGCGGCTGCGAGCAGCACGAGCAGGAACGAAGTCGTATCGACGTCCAAAGTCCAGGCATTGTCCCGTCCGCCACGGCGGAGGCGTACGATGAAGTCGATGCACGGTCGCAGCCATCACGCGCGGCGAAGGACGCTGCTGTTCGTCGCAATCGCGCTCACCGCGCTGGTACTCAGTGCACTGTTGGCGCCTGACGTGCGCAGTGTCGGCGACGCTTCGTTCACCGCGAGTGACTACGTCTGGCACGTAACCGGTGGCAGCGCGACGACCGTGACCATCCCGCCCGGCGGCACGGTCGACTTCGACTACTCGTCAGGCGCGTCGACCCACAACGCAGACTTCGTCCAAGCGCCCTCTTCGTGCACGCAGACGTTCGGCACGGACAGCGGCAGCGTGCCGCCACTGCCCGCGATTCCGACCGCTCCCAGCTGGACCGGCCACTGCACTTTCCCCGCGACGAACGCGACCTACAAGTTCCACTGCGACCTGCACCCGTCGATGGTCGGGACGATCGTCGTCGGCACCGGCGGCTCGGCAGGCGGTGGTGGTGGTGGCGGTGGCGGTGGCGGAGGTGGAAGCGGCGGATCAGGCAGCGCGAACACATTCGAGAAGTTGAAAGTCGCCCGCACTCAACACTCCACCCGCGTGCGCGGCACCCTGCCGATCGGCGTTTCCGGGTCGAAGCTGACGATCTCGGTCTACGCGAAGAGCAGTGCACTCAGCAGCTCACGCAGCGTCCGCGTCGCTCGGCTGGTGAAGTCCTCGCTCAACGCACGCACTCTGAAGTTCTCACTGAAGGTCAACAGCGCGGCACGCAAGGCGCTCACGGCGCACGGCAAGCTTGCGCTCAGCGTGAAGTTCCACCTCGTCGATCCGGCCGCCGAGAAGGCGATCGACACGACGCGCCGGGTGACGCTGAAGAGCTAGCGGCGAACGCTGCCGCTTTGACGGCGGCGGGCCGATGCGTCGTCGCGGCGGCGGGCTGAATCGATCATTGCGGTCGCGACGTAGTAGGCGCCAAATGCGACCAGCGAGATCCCTGCGATAACCAGCACCAAAGATGGAAACGACATCGAAGACAAAACTGCGGTTGGCTCCTTCACCTACATGGGCCGTCTTCCCTGGCGGCCGCTACGCAGGCTAAATACCCCGACGTAGGCATACCCAAACTGCGCGCTGATAATTTGTCGGTGTGGCAGCTTCCCACGAACCAGCCGTCCCGTTCAGCGTGGACGTGCGCGCGAGCGACGCTCAGACCCGTTTCGTTCTCGCCGGCGAGCTCGACATCGCGACCGCCGACGAACTCGGCACGCAGCTCGAGGCTGCGGCGATCGGCGCCGACGGGCACCTCGTGATCGACCTGACCGCGGTGACGTTCATGGACTCAACCGGACTGCGCAAGCTGATTACCGCACACCGTGAGGCAGAGGAACACGGCTACGCGTTCACGATCGTCACCGGCGAATCTCCGGCCAAGCGCGTGCTTGAACTGACGCGGATGGACGGCGTGCTGAATGCCGTCGCGACGCTCGACTGACTAGCTGGCCTGCGCCACCAGAATCGCGACGTCATCACGCGTCGGACCCTTCGCCGCTTCGCGCGCCGCCGCATCGATCGCGGATGCCAGCTCGTCGGCCGGCCGGCCGTTCAAGCCATCGAGCAGGCCCAGCGCAAAGCC
Organism: Solirubrobacterales bacterium; assembly: GCA_050696815.1. Taxonomy (GTDB): domain Bacteria; phylum Actinomycetota; class Thermoleophilia; order Solirubrobacterales; family JACPNS01; genus JACPNS01. Next base: position 17,494 of record JBOGYW010000042.1, read on the forward strand.
GACGTCGTCGGTTGTGCTGCCGGACGCCAGGCCGTCGGTGTAGAGCACGAGCGAAGTGCCCGCGGTGAATTCGGCTGTGTGCGTCTCGAGCGCCGGGTCGCTGACCACACCGAGCAGCGTGCCCGAGTGCCCGATCGGCCGCGCGCCGTCCGGTCCGCTGAGGATCGGCAGCGGATGGCCACCTGACGCGACGTCGATCACGCGGCCGCCGTTTCCGTTCGAGCGCACCCGCGCGAGTGCCACTGTGCAGAAGCGGTCGTCGGTCACCTGCCCCACCAGCGCGGAGTTGAGTGTGCGCAGGATCGCGCTGGGCTCGCTCTCGCGCATCGCGTCGGCACGGATCGTGTAGCGGGCAAGCGCTGTCAAAGCCGCAGCTTCGGGGCCTTTGCCACAGACGTCGCCGATCACCAGCGCGACCGAGCCGTCGACCATCTCGAAGGCGTCGAAGAAGTCGCCGCTGACCTCGGCGATCACTTCGGCCGGGCGGAAGCGCGTCGCAATCTTCAGTCCTTCGAACGACGGCAGCTGCCGCGGCAGCAGGCTCGTACTGAGCGTGTTGAGCACGCGTGCGCGATCGTCCTGGTCGCGCGTCGAGGCGATCGCGACGCCGGCACGACGTCCCAGTTCGAGCACCGTCTCAAGGTCGTACTCGGTGAAGCGGGTGCCCTCGCGACTGAGCGCCAGCGCGATCGCGCCGATCGGCTTGCCCTGCACGGTCAGCGGCGCGACGATCGACGAGTGCATCGCGTCGCCGGCGTCGCCGGCGTTGAGTGCGTCGCCGATGTCCGACCCCCACTCCGCGCCAAACAGCTCCGGCACTCCGGTCGCGGTGACGTTGAGCGACACGGACGGTGCTTCATCGGGCGACTCGCCGACGTCCGGCAAAACGGCGCGGCGCATCAACCGCCCGTCGCTCTCGATCAAGTCGATCGCACACCAGTCGGCGATCGCCGGCACGCACGAGCCGGCGATCTGCAGCACGGTCGCGGTCAGGTCGCCCGGCTCGTTCAGCGCCTTGCCGGCGTCGGCGAGGAAGCGCTGCGCGAGCTCCCCTCGGCGGTGCTCGGTGAGATCCTCGATCACCGAGATCGCAGTCGTCGGCCGGCCTTCGTCGTCGAAGATCGCCCGCGCCTTGACCAGCGTCCACCACTCCTTGCCCGTCGCCTTCACGACGTAGCGCAGCAACGCCTCGGGGCGCTCTTCGCCGCGCAGCGCGCGGCGGCTCGGCATCTGCTCGGGATCGAATGGGTTGCCGAACTCGTCGCGAATCTCCATCCTGTCGACCACTTCCTTGAAACGAGCGCCGATCAGCTCTTCCGCCGATTCAAAGCCGAACATCTCGGCCGCTGGTTCATTCGCGTAGACGATCTTGCCATCGCGGTCCTGCGCAGCGACGCCGTCAGCGATATTGCTGATCGTCGCCGCGATTTCGTCACGCGAAGCGCGCAGCTCGGACTCGGCGTAGGTCAGCTGGTCGATCAGCTGGTCACTGCGCGCCGCCAGCGCCGCGGCCTGTGCGAGCGACTGCACCTG
>JBOGYW010000043.1:0-18980 GCA_050696815.1 Solirubrobacterales bacterium
GTGCGGATCTCCGCGACCAGCTCCGGCCGGATCTCCGAGAACAGCGCGGTCACCTCGTCGTCCGTCAGCCACTCCCCGGCCCGCCCCTTCGCGACCGCCTCACGCACCACGGCAGGCTCGGCAAGCTCGCCGCGCCGCTTCGCGCGCGTGCGCTCGCCGCGCGGGATGAAAGACCAGAAGCGCGCCTTGATCGTGTCGAGCACCGGCGGCGCGATCCACTGCTCGTTGATGTACTCGCCGTAGACGCAGAGCCGCTCGGTGAGCGCGAAGCCGTCCTTCGCCAGTCGCTCGCGCACCTGCTTGGGCGACGGGAACGGCAGCTCCGGCGAGATGTGATCGCCGTTCGCCGACAGGCCGCCGAGGTCGGTCGCGCCGGCGGCGACCAGATCGGGCCACCAGTCGGCGAGGTTCGGCGGAATCTGGATGCCGACGTCGGGCAGGATCTCGCGCGCCTGCTCCACGAGGCCGCGCATCTCGTCGATCGAGACCGGTGAAGCCCACTCGGGCAGCTGCTGCGCGTCGGCGCGGTCGCCGCCCGGCGCCATGCCCGTTCGCCAGAGGTCGTCGGCGGCATCGGTCGCGATCGCGCCGACGTCCTTGCCGTGGTAGCGCGGATGCGGCACGAAGTTCTGCAGGATCACCTCTTGGATGTGGCCGTAGCGCTCGTTCAGAGCGGCGATCGCCTGCAGGCTCTGCGTGCGCTCGTCCGCCGTCTCGCCGATACCGACGAGGATGCCGGTCGTGAACGGCACCTTCAGCTCGCCGGCGAGTTCGATCGTGGCGAGCCGCTCGCGCGGGTGCTTCGTCGGTGAGCCGGCGTGCACGGTGTCCATCAGCCGCTCCGAGATCGACTCGAGCATCAGTCCCTGCGAAGCCGTCACCTCGCGCAGGCGCTCCATGTCGCGACTCTCCATCACGCCCAGGTTGGTGTGCGGCAGGATGCCGCGTTCGAGCGCGCGCTCACAGACCCAGACGACGTAGTCCACGAAGTCCGCGTGGCCGAGGGCGTTCAGCTGCTCACGCACCCGTGGGTGCTCGTCGGGCGCCTCGCCGGTGAGGATCAACAGCTCTTTCGCGCGCCGCCGCTCGGCCTGTTCGAGCAGCTCGGAGACCTCGTCCGGGCCGCGCAGATGCGCCTGGTGCGTGGCGAACGCGCAGTACTTGCAGTAGCAACGGCAGGTGCGCGACAACGAGATCGTGAAGTTGCGCGAGAAAGTGACGCGTTGCATAGCGCGACTCTACAGCCCGCGCGCGCGAGCCCAATCGTTCAGGCTGCGGCGATCCGCGCGGCCGCCTCCTCGGCGGTCAGGTCGACGACGACGTGCGTAACCGGCAGGTCCGTCTTCGCCTCGATCTTCTCGACGATGTGGTTCTCGAGCCAGTGCGAGCGGCCCTCGGGATGCGTCGACACCAGCACCGCGTCGGGCTCGAATAGCGCCACCTCGTCCTCGAATGCGCGCACCGGGTTGACATCGCCGACTTCACCGCGTGCGCGGATGCCGCTGGCCGCCAACAGCTCCAATGAGCGATCGAGCCGCTCCTGCGCCTGGGCACGTGGGCCGTCGACGTCGGAGAACACGTACTTCAGACGGGAACTCAGCGCCGGCGCCACCACCAACACCTTTCCGCCCTCGGTGAGCATGTCGCGGATCTGGCGGTGCAGGCCGCTGCCGGCGATCGTCTCGTTGGCGATCACCAACAGCCGTTCGTAACTGCGTTCGTTGCTCATCGCAGCTCCTCTCTGTCTGCCTCCATTGTGCCGGGAACCGTGCGCGCACGTCGCCGCATGCAGACATCTGTCCGCGCAAAGCGAAGGCCGGCCCGCCCGGCGCTTTTTAAGCGCTCGGCGAACCGGCCGTGAAGGTCGCTCCGTGGGTGTCTTGCGAGTGGCTTAGAGCGGTGACTGCTCCGACGGCGCCGGGGCCGGCGGCGCTGGTTCAGAGGATTCGATGTACAGCCCGTTATAGATCGTCGCCGCCAGGATTCCGCCTGCGATCGGCGCGACCGTGTAAGCCAGCAGGAAGTCGCTGACCGAGCCGAAGCCGCCCTTGCCGAAGATCGCATTTGCGACGTCCGGGCCGAATGCGCGCGCCGGGTTGAGACCCGCGCCCGTGTAAGAGGCGATCAGCAGAACGCCGAGAGCAAGGGTGCCGGCGATCGCCGCGGGCGCCCACTCCTTGGGGCCGTTCGGGTTGACCGCGGTCGCGACGATCGCCCACACCAAGAAGAAGGTGAAGATCGCCTCGAACGCGATGCCGGCGCCGGTCGAGATCAATGGACTGATCGCGGGCGCGGCGTACTTGACCGCGTCGGCTTGGTGCGGGATGATCGCCGCCGCCAGGAATCCGGCCAGGACCGCGCCGACCAGCTGCACGAGGATGTACGCGACCGCGTTCGATCCGGAGATCTTGCGGATCGACAACAGCCCAAGCGTGACCGCGGGATTGAAGTGCCCGCCGGAGATCGAGCCGAGCGATTGGATCAGCAGGAACAGGACCAGAAAGTGGCCGAGCGCGATGAACGGGAACACGACGCCCGGAACCAGCTGCTTCGCGCCGATTGCGTACACCGACACCATCACGATGATGCTGAACACCAGCGTGAAGGTGCCGATCAGCTCGGCGATCAGCGCTTTGGAGATGTTTTTGTCTTCCACGGAGGACTCCTTGAATGCCTGGGTGATGAACCGCATGGCTGCGGGGCCGCATTCGAGCTGCGGCCAATTCAATTAATCCACCATTGGTGGACGTATTCCTGCCCTCCGGGCTAATCGTTGCCGGTCAGACGGGCGATCAGCTCGACGCCCTCGCGCATCATGCGCGAACGCGGAACGACGACGTCGAAGCCGGCATCGAGCGCGGCGCGACGGGTTTCGTCGTCGGTGTGCGCGTAGAAGCCGAGCGTTGGCACGGGATCGGGCGCCACCACCGCGGTGCCGTCGAAGGCGTCGCTGGTGAGATCGACGATCAGCAGGTCCGCGTCGCCCGTTGCCGCCAATGCGTCCTCAGCCGTGGCGACAAGCGCCGGCTCGGCATTCGCGGAGATGATCATCTGCTCGACCTTTGAGCCGAACAGCAGGTCGCCGGTCAGCAGTACGACGCGGGCGGCCATCGCGGGCTAGAACGAACGGCGTGTGCGGAACTCGCGGCGCACGGCCTCGGGCCGGCCCCACATCTGCACGGTCTCGGCGCGGCCCGTGCGCACCTGTCGCACGGCGATCTCGCCGGCGAAGTCGTTGCTGTCGAGCAACGCGAGCGTGGCGTGAACCGCCTGCGGCGCGGCGCCGTGGCCGAAGCGATGCGCGACCAGCACGTGCCAGTGCCAGTCGGCGCGCGAGTACGGCTGGGCGTTGCACTGCGTCATCAGCGTCGCCGCCTCGACGTAGCGCGTCTCGTCCTCGATCCGCAGGTCGAATTCGAGGTCGGTCCAGTCGTCGGGCAGCGCCTCGACGATCTCGTTGAATTCCTCTGCCAGCGCCATCGAGACCGATCTTACTCGTCGATCTGCAGCAGCTCTTCCGCCGTCACCTGCAGCGTCGTGTGGCTCAGCTCATAGTCGTGCTCGAGCATCTGCTCGATCGCCCGGCGCGTCGCGGTGACGTCACTGGTGGCGCTGACCGTGACGTGGGCGGCGAGCGCCGGAAAGCCCGATGTGATCGACCAGATGTGCAGGTCGTGGACCTCGCGCACGCCGTCGATGGCGGCGATCGCCTGGCCGATCTCGGCGACGTCGAAGCCCTCGGGGGCGCGCTCGAGCAGCACCTCGACGGGCTCGCGGATCAGTCGCCAAGACGACAGCAGGATCAGCACCGCTATCGCCAGACCGATCACCGGGTCGAGCAGCTCGACCCCGGTGATCATGATCCCGAGGCCGGCGAGCACCACGCCGAGCGAGCCGAGCGCGTCTGCCAGGGAGTGGCGAAGAACGCCCTCGAGGTTGACGTCGCTGCGATCGCCGCGCACCAGCACCCAGGTCGCCAAGGCGTTGCCGAGCAGGCCGAAGACACCGAACAGCAACACGCCGGCGCCGCTCACATCGGGCGGATCGGAGAAGCGGCCGATCGCCTCGACCGCCACGAACACGGCCACCGCAACCAGCGCAAGGCCGTTGATCAGCGCGACGAGGATCTCGACGCGTCCCATGCCGAAGGTGCCGCGGCCGCCGGGTGGCCGCTGCGCCACCTTCGCGGCGAAGATGCCGAGCGCGATCGCCAGTACGTCGGACAGCACATGGCCGGCGTCGGCGAACAGCGCAAGCGAGCCGGTGACGATCGCGCCGACGACCGAGAGCACGACCATCGCGGCGTTGATCGCCAGTGCCTGCCACATCCGCCGGCTGTTGGCGGCGCGGTCCGGTCCGTGAGAGTGCGCGTGGCTATGACCGGTTCCGTGCATCGGACCAAACCTAGCCGCGCACGGCGCGGATAGCATCGAGAAGATGAGCGTTGTCGACCAGATCGCGAGTGAATACGCGGCGCTGACCGAATCGGCCGCGGTTGTGCGGCGCGCCCAACCAGGCGTTCTTGCGTTGACAGGCGACGACGCGGCCGAGTTCCTGCAGGGTCAGGTGACAAACGACGTCGAGGCGCTGCAGCCCGGTGACGGCCACTACGCCGCGCTACTCACGCCGAAGGGCAAGATGCGCGCCGACATGCGTGTGCTGCGCACGGCGGAGACCCTGCTCGTGGTTGCCGACGCCGGGCAGCTGCCGGTGATCCGGCACACGATCGACACGTTCCGCATCGGCTACTTCTTCACGACCGAGGACCGCAGCGAGGGCGCCGCGCTGGCGTCGGTGATCGGCCCGCGCGCAGACGAGTTCACCAGTGCGCTCGGGGATCTCCCGGCGGACACCGAGGCAGCTATCGCGGAGTTCGAATTCCACGGCGAGCCGCTGGTCGCGATCCGGACGCAGCTCGGCATCGACCTGCTCGGAATGGCCGGCGCCGTCGACAAGGCGATCAAGGCGCTAACGGAGGCCGGCGTCGTCGTCGCCTCGGAGGACGCCGCCCAGATCATTCGCGTCGAACACGCGATCCCGAGCTTCGGCGCCGAGCTCGACGAGAACACGATTCCGGGCGAAGCCGGTCTGAACGAACGCGCCGTCAACTTCGAAAAGGGCTGTTACGTCGGCCAGGAGACGGTCGCGCGGATGCACTACAAGGGCAAGCCGAACCGCGTGCTGCGGCTGCTGCGCGCCGGCGCCCCGCTGCAGGCCGGCGCCGCCGTGACGGCGAGCGATGGACGCGAACTCGGCCAGATCGGCACCGCCGTTGAATCCCCGGCTCAGGGCGCGATCGCGCTCGCAGTGCTGCGTCGCGAGGCCGAAAGCGGCACAAAAGTCGACGCCGGCGGCGTCGCAGCGTCCGTGCTGGACGTTGATTCATTTCGTAGCTGACTAAACCGCATCGGCCGACGATCCGATCTGTTCTATACGTATCGAGTTTTCAAGAATCGGGTAACAGGTGCTGTTGCCGTCCGTCAGGCGGAGCAGTACCCTTGATTGACCGGTACGTGCCGCGAGCAGTCAAAAATGACTCAACTGCGGTGAAGCGAGAATGGAGGTCCGAAATGGCAGCAGTGAGCGAACAGCCCCAGCAGTCCCCCGCTACGGAACTCGCCCGGCTCGAAGAATCCGAAGCCAAGGCATGGCGCATCTACTCGAAGAGCCTCGAGGGGCTCGCGGGTGAGGCTTATGACGAAGCCGAGGACCGTTCGTGGGAGCGCCTCCAGCGCAAGCTCGGACAGATCGAGTCTCGACGTGCCGAGATCGGTGACGCCAAGACCAACGCGACCAGCAAGCCTGGTTCGTAGAGCAACACGAGCGATTTTCTGCGTGCTCGCGCTCGCGCTTGCCGGCTGCGGCAGCTCGGGCACGAGCAGCGCGACCGGCGACAAGCCAGGCGACGGCAAGGCGATCTTCAGTGACGCCGGCTGCGGCGGCTGCCACACACTCGCCGCCGCCGGCAGCAAAGGCGCTTCGGGTCCGAACCTCGATGAGTTGAAGCCAACCGCGACCGAGGTCGCGAGGCAGGTCAAGAACGGCGGCGGAGGGATGCCGGCGTTCGGCTCAAAGCTGACGCCGTCGCAGATCGGCGCAGTCTCAGAGTTCGTCTCCGGCTCGGCCGGCCGCTAGCGTTTCGCGCGATGTCCGAAGGCCAAAAAGAGCGATTCACGCTCAGCCCGAAGCGCTATGAACAGATCGCGCTGTTCGCGCTTTGCGCTCTGACGGCGATCGTCTTCACCGGCGCAGCCGTGCGACTGACGGCATCCGGCCTCGGCTGTCCCGACTGGCCTCGTTGTTACGGCAAGCCGTACCCGCCGCTCAACACGCACTCGATCATCGAGTTCGGCAACCGCGCGTTCTCGGGACTTGTGACGATCGGTGTCTTCGCCGCCGCGATCGGCGCGATGCGCCGCCGCCCCTACCGGCGCGACCTGGTGCTGTGGGCATGGCTGCTGCCGCTCGGCGCGCTGGCGCAGGCGGTGCTCGGTGCGCTAACAGTGGAGAGCGAGCTGCAGTACGGCTGGGTGATGGCGCACTTCGGACTGTCGATGGTGATGATGATCGCCGCGGCCGCGCTGTACTGGCGCTCGAAGCACGAAGCCGACTGGCGTCCGCCCGCGACCGATCGGCTGGCGGTGTGGTTCACGCGGTTCGTCGCCTTCTGGACCTTTTTGACCGTCTTCAGCGGCACGCTCGCAACGGCCAGCGGCCCGCACGCCGGCGGCAAGCCCGGCGAGGTCGCTCGCTACGAGCCGCGGGGCGGCGGTTCGCTGGAGTGGGTCGTGCACCGCCACGGCCGCGTCGCCGACGTGCTCGGGATCCTGACGATCGCGCTGGTAGTGCTGCTGTGGCGCCGCAGCGCCCCACGCCCGTTGCTCAACAAATCGTGCGTCTTTGCCGTGCTGGTCGGCGTGCAGGGTCTGATCGGTTCGATTCAGTGGCAGACGCAGCTGCCGTCGGAGTTGGTCTGGCTGCACGTCGTGTTCGCGACCTTCTGCTGGATCGCGGCGCTCTGGATGGCCTTCGAGGCCGGCTGGCTGCGCGGCGAACGGCAGCCGGCGAGCGAGCCGGACCAGGGTTACGAGAACGCGCCGCTGAAGGCGTCGTAAAGCAGGTACATGTTCAGCCCGGCGATCACCGCTGCGATCACGGATATCGCGACGGTCGTGTAGCTGCGGTTGACCATCTCGCCCATCAGCTTTTTGTCTTTGGTGATGATGATCAGCGGCACCAGCGCGAATGGAATGCCGAACGAGAGCACGATCTGCGAGAGCACCAGCGCCTCGGTGGTGTTGACGCCGAGCGCCAGCACGACGAGCGCCGGCAGCATCGTGATCGCGCGCCGCAGCAGTAGGCCGATCCGCCAGTTCATGAAGCCCGCCATCACGACCTGACCGGCGTACGTGCCGACGCTGGAAGACGAGAAGCCCGACGCCATCAGCGCGATGCCGAAGGCGAGTGCGGAGCCGCCGCCGACCAGCGTGCCGAGGTTGCCGTGGATCTCGGTGAGGTCGCTGATCCCGGATAGACCGGGCACGTTGAAGAGCACGGCCGCGATGCACAGCATCGAGAGGTTCACGACGCCCGCGATGCCGAGGCCGATGATGCAGTCGATCCGGTTGTAGCGCAGCAGCGTGCGCATCTCGGCGTCGTTCTGCGGCCGGATGCGGTTCTTCTGCAGCGCCGAGTGCAGGTAGATCACGTGCGGCATCACGGTGGCGCCGATGATGCCGACCGACAGCGCGATCGCGCCGTCGCCTGAAAGGTTGGGGATCAAACCGCCGGCGATGTCCGCCGGGTTCTGGTCCCCCGCCGCAAAGAAGTTGTAGATGAAGCCGGCGCCGATCAGCGCGAGCAGGGCGATGATCGCAAGCTCGAACTTGCGGTAGCCGCGCTGCTCGAGCGCGAGGATGGCGAAGGCGACGACCGCGGTGATCAGACCCGCGGGCAGCAGATCGATACCGAAGATCAGATTGAGGCCGACCGCGGCGCCGACGAACTCGGCGAGGTCGGTCGCCATCGCGACCACTTCGGCCTGCAGCCAGAGGCCCGTGTTGACCTTGCGGCCGAAACGCTCGCGGCAGAGTTCGGGCAGGCTGTGGCCGCTGTAGAGGCCGGCCTTCGAGGTCAGGTACTGCACGAGGATCGCCATCAGGTTCGCCATCACGATCACCCAGACGAGCTGGTAGCCGAACTTCGCGCCGGCCGCGAAGTTGGTCGCGAAGTTGCCCGGGTCCACGTACGCGACCGAGGCAACGAATGCGGGGCCGAGGATCGCAGCCGCGCCGCGTACGCGGCCGCGCGCGAGGATGTGCGAGAGGGTGCTGTTCGGGTCGAGTCGCGGAGAGTCCGGAATCACGACCTCGGCTTCGCCGCCTACCGCGATCGGACGCGGCATCTGAGGCTCGAGTGGCGGCGGCGGTGCGTTCATATCGTTACGAATGTAGCAGAAAAGTTTAGTCTTGCCAAGAAATTTCTTGAGATTCGGTTTACAATTGGTTTCTATGAGCCACGCGAGCACTCATGACGACACCAGGCGGATCGGCCGCCGGGGCTACACTCGCGACGTGATGGCAACGGAGTTGCAACACCGTTCACCTGCCGTCGAGGACTACCTGAAGGCGATCTACTCGCTGACCGCCGTCGGCGAGTCGGCCTCTACGAACGATCTCGCCGCCCGCCTCGGGGTTTCGACCGGCTCGGTATCCGCGATGGTCAAGCGCCTCGCCGAAGAGCACCTGGTCGAACATGCCCCCTACCGAGGCGTCGACCTGACCGACGAGGGCCGCAACGTCGCGCTGCGCGTGCTGCGCCGTCACCGCCTGATCGAGCTGTTCCTGGCTCGCTCGCTCGACATGCCGTGGGAAGACCTGCACGACGAGGCCGAGATCCTCGAACACGCGATGTCCGACGAGCTGATCGAGTTGATCGCCCAGAAGCTCGGCGATCCCGAGTTCGATCCGCACGGCGACCCGATCCCCTCCCGCGAGCTGACGATCACGCAGCGCGCGACCGAGACGCTCGCGTCGCTCGATCCCGGCGAGCAGGGCATCTTCGTTCGCGTCTCCGACACCAACTCGGAGATGCTCCGCTATCTGACCGAACAGGGCATCGCAATCGGCGACCGCGTCGAGATGGTCGAGCGCCAGCCGTTCGACGGGCCCTGCAGCGTGAAGATCGCCGGTGAGCCGCACGCGTTGGGGTTGAACCTCGCTCGCGCGATGCGTATCCAGCGCGTATGAGCACCGCTCAAAGCTTCATTCCTGCGGCGGGCCGCGCCGGCGTGCGCGGCTACGACCGCGCGATCGCGCTGACCGCGCGCGAAGCGCGCATGCGCAGCGGCATGATCAAGGCGATCGGCGCATCGGTCGGCGGGATCGAACAGCCAAAGATTCTCGAGCTCGGCTGCGGCACCGGTTCGTTGACGATCGCCCTTGCCGCGGCTCTACCGAATGCAGACCTGACTGGACTGGACCCTGACGCAAGCGCGCTGGCGATCGCCCGGGCGAAAGCGGGCGCGGATGCGGTTGAGTGGATCGAAGGCGGTGCGCTTGCGCCGCCGACGGCCGGCGGCGGCTGGGACGCGATCGCAATCTCGCTGGTGATGCACCACCTGCGCCCCGACCAGCAGCCACGCGCCCTGCGCGCCGCACGCGAAGCGTTGGCGCCGCACGGCACGCTGCACGTCCTGGACTTCGGGCCGCCGCGCGGACTACTGCCGCGGGTCGGCTTCCGGCACGCGCTGCAACGGCTCGACGGCGTGTCCAACACCGCGCCGATGGGCAACGGCGAGTTGCCCGGCATGATCGCGGCGGCAGGCTTCGATGAGCCGCAGCTGATCCAGCGCTTCGGAACCGTCTGGGGCACGCACGAGCAGTACGCCGCGCGCGGTTAGGGCTGGTCCAGGTCCTGCTGCGCGCTCGGGCGCTTCGGGCCGACCGTGATCTCGAGCGCGTCGGCGGCCGAGTTGCTGGTGTCGATGCTGAGGAAGCCGGGCTGCACGGTCTGTTTGAAGTTGACCGTCTGTTGCTTGTCGACCAGCACCTTGCGGTCGAACTGGTCGGTCGAGATCGTGATGATCTGCTTCGTGCCAGTCTGGTTGGTGATGATGAAACGCGTCGGTCCGGCGCCGAACGGATTCGGTGAAGCCGAGATCTCGTCCTCGCCAACCACCGTCGTTACGGTCAGCACCGCGGGCGGCTTCGGGTCGTTCGGGTAGCTCTCGTTGCCCGCGCATGCGGACAGCGCAAGCGACGCAGCGACCGCAAGTGCGATCGCGAGCGTCCTCCACAGCGGTCGTCCTGACTGTCGGAGCGTCCCCGTCACCGCGCAACAGGTTATCCGCGCGAGTGGCGCACTCTGCTGTTGAATCGGCATAGCGATACGATTCGCGCCGAACTTTTGACCATCTAGCGACCTAAATGCGAGGCCGAAAAGCACCATGCCAGTCCTGGAATTGAACGAAGCAGACCTGTCCCAGTTGACCGACGACTCGCAGGCACTCGGCGAGCTGCCGAAGACGATGCTCGCGTGGGTGATTCGTGAGGACCGCCTCGGCGAGCCCGAAGCGGCGATCAAGCTCGAAGAGATGGAGTGCCCGGAGCCCGGGCCATTCGAGGTCGTCGTCAAGGTGATGGCCGCCGGTGTCAACTTCAACAACGTCTGGGCGGCGCTCGGCGAGCCCGTCTCGGTGTTCCGCTACCACCCGGAGGACCACCACATCGGCGGTTCCGACGCATCGGGAATCGTCTGGAAGGTCGGCGAGGGCGTCACGCGCTGGAAGCCGGGCGACGAAGTGGTGATGCACTGCAACCAGGCGTCGTACGAAGACGTCGAAGTGCACGGCCTGGACCCGCTCGCGGCGCCGAGCCAGCAGATCTGGGCCTACGAGACTTCATGGGGCAGCTTCGCCCAGTACTGCAAGGTGCAGGCGCAGCAGCTGCTGCCGAAGCCGAAGCACCTGACCTGGGAAGAGGCCGCGAGCTACGGCCTCACCTACTTCACCGCGTACCGCATGCTTTTCAACCGCGCGAACATTCAGGCCGGCGACAAGGTTCTGATCTGGGGCGCCGCCGGTGGCCTCGGAGTCTTCGCCACGCAGCTCGTCAAGATGGCCGGCGGCAAGTCCGTCGGTGTCGTCTCTTCCGATGAGAAGGGCGCGCTCGTCAAGCGCCTGGGCGCAGAGGCGTACATCAACCGCGGCGACTACCAGCTGCAGCGCAAGGGCGGCGAGACGCCGGAAGAAGAGAAGGCTCGCTTCAAGGAGAGCCGCCGCTTCAGCAACGACGTGGCCGAGATCCTTGGCGGCGCGCCCGACATCGTCTTCGAGCACGTCGGCAAGGCGACCTTCCCGACTTCGGTGCTGACCGTCAAGACCTTCGGCAAGGTCGTGATCTGCGGCGCCACCTCTGGCTACAACCTCGACTTCGACGTCCGCTACCTGTGGATGCGCCAGAAGGAGATCCTCGGCAGCCACTTCGCCAACGCATGGGAAGCCACGAAGGCGAACGAACTGATGGACAGCGGCCAGGTCAGCCCCGTGCTCTGGCAGACGATGGGCTTCGACGCCGTGCCCGAGGCGCATCAGATGCTGCGCGACAACAAGCACCTTGGCAAGATCGCGATCCTTGTGGGCGCGACCGAAGAGGGCCTCGGCAAGACTGCCGACGGACCTGGCGCAATCCGCGCGGAAGTTGGAGGCTGATCACATGGCAGGAGCAAAGGCCGTCGAGGTGTTCTGGCACCTCACCCCGTTTCGCAGCAACGACTTCGTCGAGGCGCTCGCGCCGTACGCCGAGCTGGCGATCAACTACGGAGCGAAGGGCTACCTGGTGATCCGCCAGGCCGACGACGAGCTGATCGTCAAGCAGCTTGCGTTCTTCGAGAACAAGTCCGACTGGGCCCGCTACTGGGACTCTGAGGCGATGTGCGAGTTCCGCGCCAAGATGGCCGGCCACTTCGTCGTGCCGCAGCTCTACACCTGGCAGGAAGTGATCACGCACGGTCACGTCACCGACGACTCCGAAGAATCGGCAGTCGCCGCTAGCGCAGACGTCGAGTAGGCGTCGCAGAAACTCGTCACACTGTCTTCAATGGCTGGATCGAACGGAAATGGGAACGGCCGATCAATCGGCACCGGGGTGACCACTGGCAACGGCAAGCCACCGATGCTGTTGGTGCACGGCTTCACCGGCACGCCGGTGATGTGGGATCCGCTTCTGCCGTACCTGGAGCCGCACCACGACGTGGCGGCGATCGCGCTGCCCGGCCACTTCGGCGGCCCGGCGTTCACCGACCCCGGAGAAAGCATCATCGAGACGATGTTGGATGCGGTCGAACTGCAGATGGACGAGCTCGGCTGGGACAAGGCGCACATCGTCGGCAACTCGCTTGGCGGCTGGATCTCGCTGCTGCTCGCAGGCCGCGGGCGCGCGCTGTCGACCGTGGCGATCTCGCCGGCCGGCGGCTGGGAGCTCGGATCGTCCGAGGTCACCCGCGCCGTCGCGATCTTCAAGCGCCAGGAGCTGAGCCTGAAGTTCTTCTACCCGCTGGCCCAGGAGCTCGTCAAGCGCCCGCGTGGCCGCGTGATCGCCCTGTGGGACGCCGTCGGCTACCCCGAGCGACTGCCGGGCCACCTCGCCAGCCAGTGGCTTGAGGCCTCGAAGGGCTGCTCCTGCCGCGACCTGCTGATCCAGTTCTCCGGCAGCGTCAACGCGCCTGACGACCTGGAGATCGACGGTCCCGTGCGCATCGCCTGGGGCACGCGCGACCGCATCCTGCCGTACAAGCGTTACGCGCCGCGCTGGAAGAAGATTCTGCCGCAGGCCGAGTGGGTCTCGCTTGACAAGCTCGGCCATGTGCCGATGTCCGACGCGCCGAGCCTGATCGCTCAGACGATCCTTGAAGTGTCGACCGCGGCCGGGGCCGCAGCTTCAACTAAGGACTGAACAACGCGGCATGGCCGCGAGGCGTCAGCTCATCTCGAGAGCTTCGCCGCGCAGTGCAGCCACTGTCGCCTCGGCGTTTTTCTGTCGTCCCGGCGGATGAAAGGCGAGAGCCTGAGTGCATGCGGCGTAGTAGGCGACTTCGCCACTCTCGATAAATGCGACCCCTCCCAACAGCTCAACCGACTGGGCCACGGCGCGGTTAATCGCGTCTTGCGCCGCGTAGCGGCAGAGAACCGCACGAGTAAGAACAGCCGAGCTTGCATCACCCTCATCCAGGAGGCGCGCAGTCGCCTCCAAGCTCGCCATCGCCGATTCGAGCTCGACCGCAGGCGCGAGGCGCTGCAACGCGCCACTCCGTTCCGATTTCAGCACGCGTTCGGCCAACGCACTAGCCATTCCGAGATACGACGCAGTGATCAGCAGTTCAAACCATGCGAAAGCGACGGCTTGGACTCCGTCAAGCCTCGTCGAAACCGCCGTGTCAATGCTCACCACAAGCGGCCCGTCGAGCCTGACCTCTTCGACGATTACAGCGTCGCTTTCAGCTCCACGCAACACCGGGGCGCCCCAAAACGGTTCAATCGTGACGCCCGGGAGATTGGCCGGGATCAAAGCGATGGCAAACTCCCCTTCGCCGTCGGCCGAATCGATCATGACGGACGCCGTGAGCAGATCCATTGAGCGGGAGAGGCTGCAGGGCTTCTTTGTTCCACTGACGATGACCGATCCGTTCTCGCGGCGCCCCCGCATCGTCGGCCGAAAAATGCTCTGACCTGAAACACCTTCCGCAAATCCCGACGCCAACAGCATCTTTTGATCAGCCACAGCCTGCAGCAGCATCCACTCAAAGCCACGTTCGATTTTCCAAAGCTCGATCATCGTCGCCGCCGAGAAGTGGTGCATCGTCGTCGCCACCGCCAGCGAAGGCGAGCGCGATCCGATCGCCCTTTGAACCCGCACGGCATCAAACGCTGAAGCGCCCAGTCCGTGGAAGTCGCTGGGAACCACTAGTCCGGCTCCGCCAGCGTCTCGAAACAACTCGATCGCGTTGCTCCGATCGGACTCGAGAACATCGAAGTCCTGCTCCGCAAGCAGTTCGTCCAGCCCGGGAAGCAGCCCTGCGAGGGTAACTCGTTCTTGGGATAAAAATTCCATGCTCCGCCGGAGAGTATGTCAGCGGAGCGCGTCTCTGACAGGCGGATCCTTAGCCCTGCGCGAGCGGGGCCATCGTCAGCCCAAAGTCGCAGAGCTGCTCCCAGTAGAGCTCGGCCGGTTCGAGCATGCCCGACCAGACCGTGGCGCTGCCGTTGTTGTGGATCTTGTCCGCGAACTTGTAGCCGGCATCGAGCGTGGTGCCGGGAAGCGTGCGCGACAGCACCATCGCCACACCGTCGAAGGTGTTGTGGTCGTCGTTCTTGACGATCACGTGCCACGTCCCACCGACGCCAGAACCGGGCCCGCGGGTAACCGGGCGTTCAATCGTTTCGCTTGCCATCTCGTAAATAGTAAAAGCTACGCCGACTCGCCGCCAGGCACAGCATCGGCGCGTTTGGACCAGTAGCGAGCCAGCCCCGCGTAGATCTGGGCGAGCGGCGGCAGCGCGGTGACCATCGATTCGGCGACGTCAGGCGTGACGGCCTCGAGCTTCGCCTCGAGATCGGCGAGGAACTCCTCCGCGCTTGACTCGCGCGCGAGTTCCGCGACGCGTCGCAGCTCCTGTTTGGCCGCGTCGAGCTGGTCGAGCGCGTCGGGAACGCGGCCGAAGTGCGCGAGGCCGAGCGTCGACGGCGACGGCGCGCGCGTCGCCAGCTTGTCGATCGACGCGATCCAGAGTTCGATGTCGACTTCCGGCGGCGGCGTCGACGCCAGCATGATCGTCTCACCGTGGATCGTCTGACCGGCGAGATCGCCGACCACGACGTACTCGGTCTCAAGGTGGAAGAACGCCATGTGGTGGCCCGAGTGGCCGGGCGTATGGATCGCCTCGAAGCCGGCGACGACATCGCCGTCACCGAGTGGGTGCACGCGCTCGGCGGGCACGCCGATCGTTTCGCCGAACTTCGCTACGTCTTCGCCGTAGGTGCGCTCGGCACTCGCCAGCAGTCGCGACGGATCGACGATGTGCGGCAGGCCGTCGGCGTGGATGTACACCTGAAGCTCAGGGAAGTGCTCAGCGAGTTTGCCGGTGCCGCCGGCGTGGTCGAGGTGCACGTGTGTCAGCAGCACGGTGCTGGGCACGACATCGCCGAGTGCGTCGATCACGTGATCGATCGAGGACGCCGGGCCGGGGTCGACCAGCACGTCGCCGACCCGGTGGCAGGCGATCGCGCGCTCGATGCCCATGAAGCGGGTGTCGATTACTTCGATGCTCATGACTGCGACAAATCTACTGATCGAGCAGCTCACGCAGCGCAGCGACCGCGGCGTCGGCGTCGTTGACCGGGATCTGGTGGTCGCCCGGCACCAGCTTCAGCCGCGTGTTCGGCAGCGCCTCGGCTAGACGGGCAGCGTATTTCGGCGAGACCGAGATGTCCTGTTCCCCTTGGAGGAGCAGCGAAGGGGCAGTGACGTGTTCGAGATTGCGCGTCATCCAACGCTCGGAATCGTTGAAGATCAAACGGTCGTTCGCGAACGCGCGAATGCTGTTGTGCCACGCCAGCACGGACTCGGCGATGCGCCGCTTCGTGTCGAAGCGCGGGTCCGAGCCGTACGAGTACAGGGCCCCCCGGCGGGACGCGGCTCGGCGCAGCAGACGCAGAAAGAGCAGGTCGGCAAGCTGGCGGACCACCGGCAGCTCGATCAGCTGCATCAGGCGCGCCTGCCTGATCGTGCGATCCGTCAGCCGCAGGCCGCCGCCGACCGGCGCGATCAGCAGCATCTTCTCGACGAAGTCTGGGTTGCGGATGGCAAGTCCGACTGCCGCCATTCCGCCAAACGAGTGCCCGACCAACACGGCGCGCTCGATGCCGCAGGATTTCGCGGCGGCAACGATCGAGTCGAGCTGCTGGTCGAACGGCAGCGGGTCACCCGTGGACCAGGCGTAGCCCGGCCGGTCGATCGCGACCGTGTGGCTTTCAGGCAGCCGCGCGCGCATCTCGTCGAACTCGCGGCAGGTGCTCGGCATGCCGTGGATGAACACGACCGGCGGGCCCGCGCCGGTCGTCTCGAGGTAGTGGACGTCACCGTGCTCGGTCGCGACCGCTCCCCCGCCCGCGTCCGGCGCCTTCGGCAGACGGCCGAGCACAAGATTGGCCAGCACGAGCAGGCCGAGCAACGCAAGGAGAACGATCACTGATGATCAGCGTACGGCGAGCTTGATCTGGCCGGCGACGACCTGCGGGCTGATGTACGGCTGCACATGGCCGCCCGGCACCAGCACGAGGCTGCTGTTCGGCAAGACTTTCTTGAGGTACGTAGCGGTGTCTGGGTCGACGAGTTCGTCACCCTTGCCTTGCAGGATGAAGGCGGGCGTACGGATCTGCGGCAGCGTCGGCTGCAGCTGCTCGACGACGTGGGAGAAGTTGATCACCTCGTCGGCGTATGCCTTGAGGTCGTCTGACTGCATGTTGTAGTCCAGCACCTGGTCCTGAAAGTCGTCGTCGACCGGGGTCGGGCTGAAGGCCTTTGCCGCGCCGGCCTTTGCCGACGCTGTCTTGAAGAGCTGGCCGAGCGTGGCATTCCAGACCTGGCGCACGCCGGGCGTCTCGAGCAGCTTGATCGCGCGCGCCTGAACCTTCTCGAAGCCGTGACCGCTGCCGGTCTTGGCGGCGGCGTCGACCAGCACGATCGACTTCGTCTCGGCGGGGTACTTGCGCGCGTAGCCGAGCGCAAGCGTGCCGCCGTACGAGAAGCCGGCGATCACGGGCTTTTTCAGCTTCAGCTTTGCGACCAGCGCGTGAATAGTCGTGAGCTGCTCGTCGTACGGCATGTAGTCGCCGCTCGAAAATCCGAAGCCCGGCCGGTCGATCACGATCGTGTGGCGACCCGGCAGCTTTGGCACGACCGGATCCCAGTTGGCCCAGACCCCGGGCAGGCCGTGAACCATCACGACGGCGGGGTCCTTGCCCGGCTGCTCCTGGTAGTGGATCTTCGTCTCGCCGATCTGCGCGTACTTGGCGTCGGACGGCGCGGCTGGCTGCTTCGGCAGCCGGCCCGCGGTCCAGTTGAGCACGATCAGGATGATCAGGCCGACCAGCAGCAGCCTGCGGATGATCTTGCCGATTGTCGGGCGTCCGGGCATGCGCGGCAGCCTACCCGCCTCACGTGTCGCATATCTGCTGCCACTGCATCCAGCGCGGCCTCGTCTTGTCGAGTCCGGCATCCTGGCGCGCCGCCACGGCACGCGAGTGACCGAGGTTCCAACCACGCCAGCTGCGCTCCGTGGCGGTCGCGAGACAACTCCACTGGTCGATCTCCACCCCGAGTCTTGGATAGATCGCCGACCGGCGGTAGCGATCGATCACCGTAGGCACGGCGTCGGCGCTGAGCTCGTCGATGTAGCCGAGGCTCGCCAGCTTGCCGTTCTGCGCGCGGTCGATGTTGCGCGCGGCGATGTACGCGTCGGGGTTGATCGAGTTGAGCACCGTCAGCACGCAGAATCCGAGTGCAACCGTGCCGGCCAGAAACAACGGCCTACTGCGCTGAAACAGCTGCACCGCCAAGAGCGCGAGTGCTCCCGCGACGAGAAAAGTGAAGAGATGGCTGAGCAGGCGCAGGCGGGTGAAACCGAATACCTGCTCGTAGAGGCCGAGCCGCTTCAGCGCGGAAAGCAGGATCACTCCCGTGAGCAGGATCATCGCGATGCAGACGGCGCGGAACGCGGTCAGGCGCCGGCCTTCGAGCTGATCGCCGCTGACCTCAAGCGCGAGCCAGATCAGGCCGGCTGTGAGCGTCGCCACCGCGAGCAGTTGGAAAAAGCCGCTGCGTGCGTACTCGGCGTAGGTGACTCCCGGCAACTCTGCCACGCCGCCGAAGAGGTACTCGATCTGAAAGATCACAAACAGTCCGAAGAGCGCGGCCACTGATCCCAGCACCGACATCGTCTCGACGTAGCCGATGCGCAGCGATCCACGCGCCTCCGGCCCCGGTTGCTTCTCGGGCTGCGCGGTCCAAACGTAGAAGCCCGCGGCGATCCAGCCGATAGCCGCGATCCAGATCACGTGCGCTGCGGTCGATCCGATCGTGATGTCCCAATCCGGGATCACGTCGCCGAGAAAGTTCGAGAACACCGCGTCTGCCGATGCGAGCAGAACGGCGAACAGCGCAAACACAGGCGTTGCAAACAGGACGCCGCGCAGAAATGGCGCTGCGCGGCCGATCTGCAGGTTGGTGCGCTCGTGGATCAGCGCGGCGACCGGCCGCACGGCACCGACGCACAACGCCCCGAGCTGGCTGAACCACGAACTGATGTGACTGCGAATCCGCAGCAGCCAGATGCGGTCCGTGTAGACCTCCGAGGACGCGGCGGCCGAAAGCAACAGAATCGCCGCGCAGATGTCGATCGCGACGAGGAAGTCCGCCGCACGGATCATCGTCCAGCAGGCCAGCGACCAACTGGCCGCGAGCAGCAGGTAGGTCTCTTTGCGCCGCGGCCGCCGCACCACGACGGCGGAAACCACGACCAGGCTGGAGAACAGCACGAATCCCAGTCCCGGCGGATCGTGTCTGACGAGCCAATCGAACGCGAGCCCGGCCACCAGCGCCAGCCCGAGAATCAGTGTTGCCGATTTGACCTTCAACGGTCCCGTTGTGATCTCTTGCGTGTTCACAACGCCTCCTAACTATGTAGGGCGCGCACCCAGTGATTTTTCGGCTAACCCGGCGCGGCCATTAGCGAGGGTTGGGAAAACTACAGGAAATGGACTCGTGAGTAGCCGGTTGCCCGGCATGCCCATACAATTTGCAGATATGAGTGAACATCGCCTGCCGCAACCAGACCGGCCGTGGGTCATGAGGACCTACTCCGGCCACAGCAACGCTAAGAAGTCGAACGAGCTTTACCGCACCAACCTCGCGAAGGGCCAGACC
>JBOGYW010000044.1:0-18473 GCA_050696815.1 Solirubrobacterales bacterium
GTGTAGTACTGCGGCGGGCAAATCTCTAGTTACGCGACTGCCGCAAGTGCCGTTATTTTGCGCGCCACTTCCTTCGTGGAAACGACGTGCTTGCCCATTCCGAGCTCCTTCGGCTCGAGGCCGAGGGCCAGGCCGATCAACTGGGGGAAGTGCAGCACCGGCACACCGAGGTCGCGGTCCACGTACTTCTCGGCCTCGGGCTGCTGCATGTCGAGATTGAGGTGGCAGAGCGGGCACGGCGTGACGAGCGCGTCGGCGCCGGCGTCGATCGCGTCGCCGAGGTGGCGGCCGGCCTGCGTCAGCGAAGTCTTCTTGTTCATCGTGATCACCGGGAAACCGCAGCACTTGTGGCTACCTGTGTAGGCGACGGACGTCGCGCCGACGGTCTCGATCACCTGCTCCAGGTACTGGTCGCGCAGCGGGTGATCCTGGTAGCCGAGACGGTCGGTCGGGCGGATGATGTAGCAGCCGTAGAACGGCGCGATCCGCAGCCCATCAAGCGGGCGGGTGACCAGCGACTTCAGCTTGTCGAGACCGATGTCCTCGACCAGCACCCAGAGGAAGTTCTTGTTGGTGACGCCCTTCTCGTACTTCAGGTTTTCGGGCGCGAGGTTCTCGTTGATCAGCTGGCGATACTCGCTGGAGGCGTCCAGGCGTTCCTGGCACTCGCTCTGGGCGCCCTGGCAGGTCGAGCAGATGTTCATCATCAGCTCGGCGCCGTCGGTCGCCTGTGCCATCGCGAAGGTGCGGGCGTTCAAGGTGTCTGCGAGCTCCTGGTTGTGCTCGGCGATCACGCCGGCGCCGCAGCAGTTGGCGCGGTCGAGCTCGGCGAGCTCCAGACCGACCTTCGGCGCGACGAGATCCATCGCGCCGTGCAGTTCGGGTGTGAAGCCACGCGAAACGCAGCCCGGCCAGTACGCAACCTTCATCAGGCCTCTCCTTCAGTCGAAGTCTCGGCGGTAACGGTGGCCGGCGCCGGCGTGACTTCGGGCTTGCCCTCGGCCTCCAGCGCGTCAGCGTCCTCGCCCACGATGTAGAGGTTCAGCTCGATGCGCTCCTCGCGGCTCTCGACCTTGTCGTAGATCGCCTTGACGTTCTCGATACCCGGCAGCTTGTGGTGATGCAGAATCTTCGGGATCGTCATCTTGCCGGTCTTCAGACCGCGGATCGCCGTCGGCGTGCTCGCGGCCATCTCCATGTGGAACTCCGGGCGCAGCTTGCCCTTGATGCCCGGACCCAGTGAGTCCGGCAACAGCTTGGCTTCGTGCAAGGTGCCCCACTTCTCGATGATCTTCACGAAGGCCTTCTCGTGGCGATAGCCGTTGTTGTGGTCATTGATGGCGTAGTCGCCGGTCGCGCGACGGCGCAGGCGCATGATCTGGTTCATCGGCGCGACGCCCTTCGGGCAGACCTCAACGCACTTGAAGCAGTGTGTGCAGTCGTAGATGCCGCTCGGGTCGTTCGCCAGGTGGACCAGACGGTCCTTGGTCGCCGCGTCACGCGGGTCGCCGACGAAGCGGTAGGCCTTGGCGGAGGCGGCCGGTCCGATGAACTCGGGGTCGGCCTCCATCGAGAGGCAGTCGGAGACGCAGACGCCGCAGTGGATGCAGGCCATCGTCTGGGTCACGTCGACCATCGCCTCGTGCGGAACCACGTACTCGCGCTCGGGCGGGTCGCCGGCCGGGACGAGCCACGGCACGACGCGGTCGACCTTCTTCCAGTGCACCGCGTCCATGTCGACGATCAGGTCCTTGATGACAGGCATGTTGCCCATCGGCTCGACGTCGATCGTCACGCCGTCCTCGGCGGTGGCGACGGCGTCACGCAGCAGCGTGTTGCAGGCCAGTGCGGGGTTGCCGTTGATGCGAACGCCGCAGGAGCCGCAGATCGCGGCCTGACATGAGCAGCGGATGCCGATCGAACCGTCCTGGGCGGAGCGCGCCTCGAGGATCGCGTCGAGCACCGGGCGGTGCCCTTCCATCTCAACGTCAAAAGTCTCGAAATACGCCGGCTCGCCTGACTCGGGCGAAAAGCGGCGGATGTTGAGCGTGTAGTTCGGCATGACGTCCTTGCTGCAGGTGAGAACCTAGTACGTGCGGGCTTCCGGCTGCCACTGCGTGATCGTGACCGGGCTGTACTCGATCGCCGGCTCGCCGTCGACCAGCTTGATGTCGATGTGCTTGAGCCACTCCTCGTCGTTGCGCTCTGGGAAGTCGGTGCGGAACTGCGCGCCGCGGCTTTCCTTGCGCTCGATCGCGCCGAGCACGATCGTCTCGGCGATCTCGGTCATGTAGCCGAGCTCGATCGCACCGAGCACGTCCTGGTTGAAAACTGCTCCGGCGTCGTCGACGTACGCGCTCTTCGCCTCTTCCTTCAGGCGACGCACGACTTCGAGCGCCTCCTGCAGGCCGGCCTCGTCGCGGTAGACGGCGACCTTGGCGTCCATGATCTGGCCGAGCTCGAGCTTGATCTCGCTGACGCGGCGGCCGCTGCCCTTGTCGCGGGCGATGATGCCGTCGATCTCGCTCTTGACCTCGTCGAGTTTGCTGACGGGCACGCTCGGCATGTTGCGCCGGCGCGCGACGGCGGCGGCGTGCAGGCCCGAGCGCTTGCCGAAGATCAAGGTGTCGAGCAGGCTGTTGGCACCAAGGCGGTTACCGCCGTGCACCGAGACGCAGGCGACCTCGCCGGCCGCGTACAGGCCCGGAATGTCGGTCTGACCGTCGACGTCGGTCTTGACGCCGCCCATGATGTAGTGCTGGCCCGGTTTGACCGGGATCGGCTCCTTCGTGATGTCGATGCCGGCGAAGTCGCGGCCGACCATCACGATCTCGCGCAGAGCCTCGTGAATTCGTTTCTTCGGGACGACGGTGACGTCGAGGTGCACTGAGCCGTCGGGGAAACCGCGGCCCTCGTTGATCTCGGTCTGCTCGGCGCGCGAGACGACGTCACGCGAGGCAAGCTCCATCTTGTTCGGCGCGTCCTTCTCCATGAAGCGCTCGCCCAAAGCGTTGTAGAGGTGGGCGCCTTCGCCACGCGCGCCCTCCGTGATCAGCAGGCCGTTGCCGAGCAGCGTGGTCGGGTGGTACTGGATCATCTCCATGTCCATCAGCTTCGCCCCGGCGCGGTAGGCCATCGCCTGGCCGTCGGCCGTGCAGACGAGCGCGTTGGTCGTCGGCTTGTAGATCTGTCCGGATCCGCCGGTCGCGAGGATCACGGTCTTCGCACGGAAGATCTCGAGCGCGCCGTCGCGGATGTTGCGCATGATCGCGCCGTTGCAACGGCCGTCGTCGCCGATCACGAGCGCCACCGTGAACCACTCCTCGTAACGGTCGATCTGGTCGCTGTACTTGAGCATCTGCTCGTACAGCACGTGCAGGATCGCCTGGCCGGTGATGTCGGCCACGTAGTAGGTGCGGGCGGCCGAGGCCCCGCCGAATGCGCGGGTTCCAAGCAGGCCCTTGTCGTTGCGGTGGAACGTGACGCCGAGGTGTTCGAGGTGCAGGATCTCGTCGGGCGCCTCGCTGCACATGATCGCGATCGCGTCCTGGTCGCCGAGATAGTCGGATCCCTTGACGGTGTCAAAAGCGTGCGACTCCCAGGAGTCGTCGGGGTTCAGCGCGGCGTTGATGCCACCTTGGGCGGCGTTCGAATGCGAACGCACCGGGTGGATCTTCGAGATGATGCCGACGGTCACGCCCTGCTCCGCAGCGGCGAGTGCGGCCCTCTGGCCGGCGAGTCCTGCTCCTATGACTAGTACGTCGTGCTCTGGCAAGGCGGCGCCAGTCTAGTGCAAAGGAAAGCCACCCCTTGATCGCAGACTTAGCGCGTCTGTCCAAGTTGCCATAAAGTGGATCTCGTAACTGCCGAAGTTCGTATTGAGGGGGCGTGCGATTCGGCGACCGCGCCGGCTGCGCAAGCAGATCAAGGGGTCGCTGCAACCGAAGAGGCTCACCGATGATGCGAAAAATCTCAGACTTGTTCGCCCGTAGCGAAGCGGCGGCGGCGATCAAGCGAGAAGATCTCGAAGGCGGCGTCGCGTCGCTGATCGACTACCGGATCATCGGCGAAGGCGTCGACCAGATGGCGGTGATCGCCGACTTTTACAACCGCATCGACTTCCCCCGATCGATGCGCGACGGCAACCTGGCGCACGTCGCGGGCACCGCAGGCGACCAGATCATCTTCTCGAGCGTCTGGGACACCGAAGCCAACGCGATCACGGCCTACCAGGAGATGGGACCGGACATCGAGCGCACGCTCAAAGAGGTCGCGCCACAGGCGCGCGTCGAGCGCTCGAGCACCGGCGTCTACCGCTTCTCAATCGGCGATGACGCCGACGAGTTCAACAACTCGATTGCCGTGCGCAATCCGGAGTGCGTCGGCTACTTGATCGACATCCCCGTACACGGCAAGATGGCGTACGACCTCGTCTGCAACAACATGGGCTTCCCGGCCGAATGGCCTGAAGGACTGCTGATGCACGTCGCCGGGCCGTCGGCGCTCGGCTGGCGCACGTTCTCGATGTGGCGCACGGTGGACGACTCGCTCGACTTCCTAGAGCAGCGCCTGATGCCCGGCGCGGTCGGCGTCGTGCGCGAGCAGGGGCTGTTCCCTGA
Source organism: Solirubrobacterales bacterium (assembly GCA_050696815.1). Classification (GTDB taxonomy): domain Bacteria; phylum Actinomycetota; class Thermoleophilia; order Solirubrobacterales; family JACPNS01; genus JACPNS01. Next base: position 4,620 of record JBOGYW010000044.1, read on the forward strand.
GATCCGACCGCTCGAGGTGAAACCTTTTCTATTCGCACTCAACTCGCGAATGTTGAACTGAGCTGACAGGGGACCCTCGCGTGCGGCAATCCCAGATCGAACCAATCGAACTCGCGACGTTTGATCCACGCCTGACGATCATCCGCACGCGCGAGCTGGGCGCCGATTTCTACGACCACGTGATGCAGGGCATCGCCGAACGGCCGGAAAATCCCGGCGGCGTGATGTTCCACTTCTCCGGGGCGTTCGAGGACGAGTTCTTCTCCGTCACCGCCTACCGCGACGGGCAGTCGTCGGCGCAGATGTTTGCGGACTACACGGGACCCGAGGTGGAGTCGGCGATCCGCACCTCCGGCGAGCGCGCCGACATCAACCGCCTCGAGTTTCCGATCACCCGCTACGCGGTGCGCGACGACGAAGACCTCCAGGGCTACAGCCGCAAGGAACCCGGCGAGATGGTCGCGGTGTACGCGACGGCTGCGACCTTCTCGCGCGAGCGCTATCTGAAGATCACCGGCGAGGCGGGTTTTCCCGACGACTGGCCCGAGGGACTGGTGATCCACGTGGCCGGTGAATTCGGCAACCGCTGGGGCATATTTGACGTTTGGCACGCCGATTCAGATTTGCTTTCGTTTTATCGCGACCGCATCGAAGCGGCGGTGGCAACGGTGGCGAAGGACATCGAGGGCGGCGTCATGGACCAACCAAAGTCGATAGCGTTGCACTCCCTATACGTCAATCGCGGTACTTTTGAAGATATCCGGGAGTACTTGCGGGAGGAGTGAGGACCACAAATTGCAGCGTGAAGCCGACAAAGGATTGTCTGCACAGCAACGCGCAGCGGTACCAACCCCCGCAGCGCGCTCATCGGTGAAAGTCGTCAGCGACTACTCGATGGCGGGCGTCGACTGGAACTACTACAACACGGTTTACAAGCTGCTCGACTTCAAGGGCAGTTGGCCGCGCGGGATGGCCGCCCACATCGCCTGGCAGGATGAGGGGCAGTGGCGCGTCGTCGGTCTCTGGCGCGATTCAGAGACCGTCGACCAGTACTTTGCGACGGTCGCGATCGAGAGCATCTCGCGCGCGATCCAGCTGCTCGGCGCGGTGCCGAATCCGCAGGGCGCGACGGATGTCGAGCCCGAGCGCAACGAAGTCGTCAACTTCATACTCGGGCCGCACGCGCGCCGCTTCGTCGAGATCGGCGACGACTCCGATGGCCTGGCGATCAACGTGCTGGGCGGTGAGCCGATCGCAGTGCAGCTGAATGTCGGCGCGATGACGCGCGAGATCTACGCGGAACTGGTCGAGCGCATCGGCTACGCGGCGTCGATCCCCGCCGGCCTGATCGCGCACTACGCCTGCGAAGTCGAGGACGGGATGCGGATCACCGAACTGTGGACCGGCAGCGGGCACGCGCTGGCGACGCTCGGCGAGACCGTGCTGCCGGCGATCGACAAGCTCGCATTCGCCGGCGGCGTCGACCTGCCCTGCGACCACACCACGCACGAGCTGCGCCGCATGCTCTTTGGCGAAGAAGTCGTCGCCGCGTTCGGCTACTAGTGGTCGCTCAGAGGTCTGACGGCGGTGGCGTGCGGCTCGCGGTCGCGCGGCGGATCGCATCTTGCAGCGCGCGCTGCACCTGCTCGACGGTGACGACGCCGTTGAGCACGCCGTGGTCATCAACCGCCATCAGCGCGCCGTAGTCGCGCAGGTTGGGATTGGCCATCACGGCGGTGAGCGGCGTGTCCTCGGGCACCGCGCGACGGGTCTCCGACTCGGGAGCGACCAGATCGGCGGCGAGGCGCGCCGAGCGATCGTGCTCGTCGACCAACTCGACCGAGTGCTGCTCGATCAGCCCGAGGAAGTGGCCGGTCCCGTCGACGACCGGAAACCACGGCCAGCGGTAGCGCCAGAAAAACTCGTCTAGCGCGCGCTGCACCGAGGCGTCGCCCGGCATCACGACCGGCTGGCGGTCCATCACGTCGGCGACGGTCATCTGCGTCGCCTCGCCGAGCAGGTCGTTCTGAATCGTCGCGCTGCGCGCCGACTGCGAGAGCACTAAGCCCATGTAGACCAGCACACCGCCCCAGATCGGATCGGCGCCGAGCTGGTAGATGCCGAAGGCGATCAGGCCGTAACCGAAGATGCGGCCGATCTGCGCCGCGAGGTAGGTCGAACGGTCGCGGTCGCCGGTCACGCGCCAGGCGATCGCCCGCGCCATCCGCCCGCCGTCGAGCGGGTAGGCCGGAATCAGGTTGAAGGCCAGCAGGTAGAGGTTGACGGTGCCGATCGAGGCCAGCGCGACGATCCAGGCGTCGTCGCCACGCATCGTCTGCGGACCGAAGCGCACAAGCCGGCGCGCGAGATCGCCGTCGAGCGCGAAGGCGGAGCCGATGCAGATCACCGCGATCAGGGCAGTCGCTGCCGGGCCGGCTCCGGCGACGCGGAACTCCACGCCCGGCGAGCGCGGCTCGCGATCCATCTTCGCGAGTCCGCCCAGCAGCCAGAGGTCGATGCCGAGGATGCCGATGCCGTTGCGCCGCGCGACGGCGGCGTGCCCAAGCTCGTGCAGGATGATCGAACCAAAGAAAGCAAACGCTGAGCCGACCGCAAACAGGAACGCCTCGGCCTGCTTGCCGTCGCCGAGAATGCTGCCGTAGTCGCCGGCGAGCACCAGCACGATCAACCCGAGCATGACAATCGCGCCCCAGTCGACCCCGATCGGGATCCCGGAGACCCGGAAAAGTGGCATCGACCGCGAACCGCCGAACATGCCACCTATTTTGTCAGGCTAACCTCGCCGCGTTGACAGTTGACGCCGAACTGACTCGATGGACCTGAACGGCGCCGGGGCGATCGTCACCGGCGGAGCGTCCGGTTTGGGCGAGGCGAGCGTGCGCGCGATCGTCTCGCGCGGCGGCCGCGCGGTTATCGCCGACGTCAACGAGGAGAAGGGTTCGGCGCTCGCGGATGAGCTCGGAGACGCGGCGCTCTTTGTGAAGTGCGACGTAACCGTTGCCGACGAGGTCGAGGCTGCCGTCACTATGGCGAAGAGCGAGTTCGGTGGCCTGCGCTTCGCGGTTGGCTGCGCCGGCATCGGCTGGGCGCAACGCACGATCACCAAGGACGGGCCCGCGCTACTCGACCCGTTTGAGCTGGTCGTGAAGGTCAACCTGATCGGCATGTACAACCTGCTGCGGCTGAGCGCCGCGGCGATGAACGAGAACGAGCCCGACTCGGAAGGTGAACGCGGCTGCGTCGTGATGACCGCGTCCGTCGCCGCCTTCGACGGTCAGATCGGGCAGACGGCTTACTCGGCGTCGAAGGGCGGCGTTGCCGCGTTGACCCTGCCCGCCGCGCGCGACCTGGCCGGTCGCGGCATTCGTGTCGTGACGATCGCGCCCGGCATGTTCGACACACCGCTGCTTGCCCTCTTGCCCGCGGCGGCGCGCGAAGAACTCGGCGCAAACGTGCCGTTCCCCAGTCGCCTCGGCCGCCCCGAGGAGTACGGCGAGCTGGCATGCGCGGTCGCGGCCAACACGATGCTCAACGGCGAAACGATCCGGCTCGACGGCGCGCTGCGAATGCCGCCGCGCTAGCTGTCACTCCCTACTGGGGCAGCGACAGCGAAGTTACGACCGCGACGATCTCCGGGGTTAGTGCGCGCACCGCCGCGGCCCCGTCGTTGATCAGCACCGCGCTGATCGGCTCGGTGATCGCCCCGACGACCGCCAGTCCCTGGAGCCGCGTGAGCGGCGGGTAGTCAGGCCAGGTCTTGCGGACTTCCTCACGCAACGCGACGTAAGTGTCGGCGAGCATCGCGTGCGTCGCTTTCATGTGGGCGACCGCCGCGGGGCCGGCGCCGACGATCTCGATCAGGATGATCCGCGCCTGCGGCTCGGAGCCGGCGACGAACTCGAGCAGCGCGGTGACGCCGTTTTCGATCCGCTCCGCGGACTGGCCTTCGCTAGATAGCGCGGCGCTGGCCGCCAGCATCATCTGCTCGATCGCCGCGTCGTAGGCGGCGATCAGGCAGGCCTGCTTGTCGGCGAAGTGCTCGTAGAACGTCGGCTTCGCGACGCCGGCCTCGCTGACCACGTCGACCACGGTCGTGCGCGCGTATCCCTTCTCTGCCGCGACCTTCGTCATCGCTGCGATCAGCCGGCTCTTCTGCGAGTCCGCGACGACCTCGCGGCTCGCCGCGTGGCGCCCGCGCGGAAGTCCGCGCGGCGTATCGGTTGCCAAGTCTCCCACGGGAGAAGCGTAATTGCCACTTGTAATCGCCACGTAGTTATGGTAGTTTCAAAAAAACGGAAACGTTTATTTAATTTGGGGGTAAACGTGAAAAAGTCATTTGCATTGATCTGCGCGGTCGTCTCTGCCGCGTGCGTGCTGTTCGCGACCGCCGCTTCGGCCGGCGCGCAGCTTCCCGTCATCTACTCGGCCTCGACCGGCAGCGCCGGCTTCTTTTCGCCACAGACGCCGCCACCTGGCGCCAACGACTGGAGCTGCAAACCGAGCTCGGCACATCCGTATCCGGTCGTGCTGCTGCATGGACTCGGATCGAACATGGGCGAGAACTTCGGCACCCTCTCGCCGCTGCTGAAGAACAACGGCTACTGCGTGTTCGCGCTTAACTACGGCGAGACTGCGCTTTCGCTCGGTCGCATCTACGGGCTCGAGACCGACTTCAAGTCGCCGTCAGAGCTCGCGGCGTTCGTCGACCGCGTGCTCGCGGCGACCGGCGCGGCGAAGGTCGACATCGTCGGCCACTCCGAGGGCGGCCAGATGCCGAACTACTACCTCAAGTTCCTCGGCGGCGGTGCGAAGACGCACGCGCTCGTGGGGCTTGCACCTGACAACCACGGAACCGACGTCTCCGGGCTGTTGAAACTGGCGAATCAGCTCGCGACCGCGATTCCGCCGCTCGGCGACGTGATCTACGGCGCGCTCAACTGGCAGTCGCCGGCGCTCGCCGACCAGAAGTTCGACTCGCCGTACATACAGACACTGAACAGCGTGCCCGACACGGTGCCCGGCGTCAAGTACACGGTGATCGCGACAAAGTACGACTCGGTCGTCACGCCGTACCGGTCGGCCTTCCTCGCGGGACCGAACGTCACCAACATCACGATCCAGGACAAGTGCGCGCTCGATTTCAGCGAGCACATCGGCCTTGCCTGGGACCACGTGGCGCTGCGCGAGGTGCTCAACGCGCTCGACCCGACTCATGCGCGCTCGACCGTCTGCACGCCGGTACCGCCGCTCGTCGGCGGCTAGCGCGAAAGCCGCGTAGTCACTCCCCCCAAGGAGGACGCGGACAAGGGCGAAGCGGCGACGCCGCTTCGCCCTTTGTTTTTACTCGCCGGGAGCATTTTCGCCAGTTGTTGGTAACCGAATCGCGTAACCGTTAGTCTGGTCGCCTCGCAATGGAACAGAACAAGCGCAAACCCGGACCGGCCAGCGCCGCCGAGAAGTGGATCGGCGGCGTCGGCCTGCTGCTGTCGTTCGGACTGGCGGCTCTCGTGCCGGTGGTCGCCCAGTCGAAGGACTCGGAGATCGACGTGCTGCTCGGCATCGCTGGATTCCTGGCCGGTTTCGTGATCACGATGGACCTTACGGGCCGCGCCCGGATGCGTGAGATCGAGTCGCGCGTGATCGCCCGCCTTGACGAAGTCGAAGAGGCACGGTTCGGTGCGCTGCCGCTCCAGCGCCTGCTCTCGGTGCCCGACATCGAAGACGCGATCGTCGATCTCGTCGAGGCGGCGAGCGAGGCCCGCGCCAAGCGCATGAGCTTCCTGGCAAACCGGACGATCGAGCGCATCAACGAAGACCGCGACGAGACGATCCGAATCTCACAGGGAATCTTCCGCTGCGAGGACCGCCGCGAAGAACTGCGCGTCGTGCGCAGCGCGCTCGAGGATTCGAAACGAATCGTGAAGGCCGTTGCGGCGCTCGGCATCGACGCCTGGAAGACCGACGACTTCGACGAGTACTTCGACGTCTATCTCGACTTCACCGAGAGCCTGCTGCAGACCCGCATGTTCATCGTCGAGCCTGAAGATATGGACGATCCTGCAATGGTCGACCTGCTCGAAAAGCACGCAGCGGCCGGCGTCGAGACGCTTGCGTTGAACAAGAATGTCTTGCCGAAAACGCTCGTCAAGCCGATCGTGATCTTCGACGACGCGCTCCTACTCGTGCACTCCGATCGTCACCGCGACGGAGCGATTGAGGTGCACTTCACCGACGAGCCGCAGGACGTTCGCGACGCCGTCGAGGATTTTGATTCGCTGACCCGGCGGGCGCGGCGCAACGCCAAGGGACTTGTGTTGTGGAATAGCGCCCTCGCCAGCCAAGCGCAGGCCGAGCCCGCGTGACGGCGAGCCGGTAGCGCGCGCCTTCAGCCGACTCTGCCAACATCCGTCGAATGAGCGAGTACTTGGTGGTCGGCGGCGGGGTGGTCGGTCTCTGGTCGGCGCTTGAACTGGCATCTGCCGGTGCTTCAGTGACGGTCGTCGAACGCAGCACGCCCGGAGCCGGCGCCACCCGCGCGGCGGCGGGCATCCTCTCGCCGACCGACCCTCCCGAGTGGCAAGGCCCGCTCGGCGAGTTCAACCGCGCCGCGATCGCCGACTGGCCCGAATGCGCCCGTGAGCTGGAGGCGCGCGCGGGAGCCGAGAGCGGCTACTCGCGTCGTCGTGAGCTCCGCATCGGCGACCTTGAAAGCGATTTTGTCTCTGCCGCAAGCAACAAAGGAGCCGAGTTCGGCTTCGAGGTCCGTGTGCTTACACGAGACGAGGCGAGCGACCTTGCGCCGGGCGCCGAGCTGACCGACGCGTGCCTGCTGCTCGAGCCGAGCGGATCGGTTCGCACTGAAGCGCTGGTCGACGCACTGACGAGAGCCTGCCGCTCCGCCGGCGTCGAGTCGGTGACCGCCGAGGTGTCGCGGATCGATCCGGCGCCTGACGCAGTACGACTGGAACTCGCTGACGGCTCCGAGCTTGCCGCAGAAAACGTCTTGGTCGCCACCGGAGCGTGGTCGGGCGCCGAAGGACTCTTGGATTTCGTCCCGCCGGTTTCGCCGCTCGTCGGCGACGGTGTCGTGCTTCGCGCCGACGTCGACGCGAGCTTCCCGCTGTTGCGTACCGAGGCGGGATCGATCGTGCCGCGTGACGACGGTACGGTCTGGGTTGGGACCAGCAAGCGTGAGGCAGGCTTCTCGACGGAGCCCGACTCCGGCACGATTCAGACGATCCTCGATCGCGCGTTTGCGATCTGTCCGTCCCTGCGGGAGGCGGCGGTCGAGCGGACCGTGGCCGGCCCACGGCCGATGTCGCGCGACGGACTGCCGTTCGTCGGTCCACTCGGCGAGCGCGTTGTCCTGGCGACCGGCCACGGGCGAGAGGGCATCATCCACGCTCCACTGACCGCAAAGGCGATCGCGCGCGGAATGTCGAGCGGCGACTGGAGTTCGATTCCCGCCGAGTTCCGGCCGGACGCAGCCGGTCGCCGGCCGGCCCAAACGGCCGCGGCCGGTTAGAGGCGCTACTTTTCTCACCGTAAGCCGCTGCCGTTTGGCCGCCATTCTGCGCCGACGGCTCCAGCGGGGTTTACGTTCATCGAACTTGCACGGGCCGCACGGCTCGCATAAATGACTTCAAGGAGTCCCATTCCCCATGAGCAGAAAGAAGATCACGGTCGTAGGCGCCGGCAACGTAGGCGCGACGTGCGCCCAGCGTCTGGCTGAGCGCGACTACGCCGACGTAGTACTCGTAGACATCGTCGACGGCATCCCGCAGGGCAAGGCGCTCGACATCAACCAGGCCGGTCCGGTCGTCGGCTACGAAGCCAGCGTTACCGGCACGATCGGCTACGAGGAGACCGCCGGCAGCGACATCGTCATCATCACCTCGGGCTTCCCGCGCCAGCCGGGCATGAGCCGCGATGACCTGCTCGCGAAGAACAAGGAGATCGTCGGCGGCGTCGCCAAGGAGATCGCCGACCGCTCGCCGGACGCGATCGTCATCGTCGTGACCAACCCGCTCGACGCAATGTGCCACGTCGCCTACGACGCAACCGGCTTCCCGCGCCAGCGCGTCGTCGGCATGGCCGGCGTGCTCGACAGCGCGCGCTTCCGCACCTTCCTCGCCTGGGAGCTCGGCGTTTCCACTCAGGACGTCACCGGCTTCGTGCTCGGCGGCCACGGCGACACGATGGTCCCGGTCGTCAGCTACACGAACGTCAGCGGCATCCCGGTATCGCAGAAGATCGACGCCGGCCGCCTGGAAGAGATCGTCCAGCGCACGCGGGATGGCGGCGCGGAGATCGTCAAGTTCCTGCAGAAGGGCAGCGCCTACTACGCGCCGTCGGCCGCGGCCGTCGAGATGGTCGACGCGATCATCTACGACCAGAAGCGCGTGATCCCGTGCGCCGCGATGTGCGAGGGCGAGTACGGCTTCGACGGCCTGTTCGTCGGCGTCCCGGTGAAGATCGGCGCCGGTGGCGTCGAGGAGATCATCGAGATCGAATTGAGCGACGACGAGAAGGCCGCGCTCGGCAAGTCGGCCGACGCCGTCAAGGAGCTGGTCGAGGCGCTCGAGCGGGTCTAGTTCTCCGCAACCGCGAGTTGTTTTCGAAACCCCGTCGGCCCGCTCGGCCGGCGGGGTTTTTTGTTGCGAAAATCGTTTTGATGTTGATATCAAATCGTTACTATGTTGATATCACGAGGAGGTATGTTGCATGGCGCGAACGGTGATCGACATTGACGACGAAGCTTTGAAATCCGCAGCCGAATACCTGGGCACCAAGACGAAGGTGGACACGGTCAACTCTGCCTTGCGCGACATCGCGGGGCGGGCGCGGCGTGTCGAGGCAGGTCGGGCGCTGGCGGAGTCTTTGAGTCACATCGAAGACTTCGAAGCGGAGCGCCTTGCCGCGCGTGGACAAGGGCCCGACCCCCGCGAAGCGCAGTAACTGTTGCTGCTCCTGTTTGACAAGTCAGCGATAACGCGCGTGCCGCGAGACCCCGGCGCCGCCGGAATCTTTGACCAGGCACTCAGCCAAAACCTTGTCGCCACATGCGTCGAGATCGCGCTAGAAATCCTCTACTCCGCGCGAAACGCGAAGGAGTACCGACTGCAGCGAGCCTGGCTAAACGAGTTCCAATGGCTTGCGGGCGCCGGCGATGTCGCCGAACTCGCTCTCGCAAACCAGACGAAACTTGCGACGCGCGGACACCATCGAGTCTCTCCAGGGGACCTGATGATCGCCGCCACCGCTCAACACCACGGCGCAGAGGTCGTCCACTACGACAGGCACTTCGACGTGATCGCCGAGGTCACCGGACAGCCGGCTCGCTGGATCGTCCCGCGCGGCAGCTCCGACTGAAAACAAAATCTCTGCGATTTGCGAATTCGCTCTGAAGACTTTTTGTTCGTTGCGCTAGGTTGGATGCATCCGGTTGACGAGCGATTTTTTCGGCGCGGGAGTGCGCTGAAACGGCCGTCGGCCCCATGTGAACAGGTCACTTTTTTCGAAGCCATACGGGCTCTGAGGGGTGTCGCACGCACGCACGCCATCCCCCCGATTTGAACGAGAACCAGGAATTGAGCAACAACCTTCAGCCGAATCCGACCGCCGCCCGCAAGCGCAAGCCGCGTAAACCGAAGGTCAGCTGTGAGGACTGCTTCTTCCACCGCAATCTGCTCTGCTCGCTCGACGTGCCCGAACCCTGCCCAACGTTCCGTCACCACGAGCAGGGGCTGACGCCGCCGCAGCAGCTGTCGTTCGTCTTCCGCCAAGAGCGCACGCGCTCGGCCTGGGTCTTCGAACAGCGCGCCTGAGCGGCGCATAGGCTGTGCGCGAAAGCGCACACGGCGGTGCAGACGCTCACGCCGCGACACACGATGCGCGATGATCTAATTCGATGCGAATCACGGTGCTAGGAAAATCACCGGCCTGGCAGGATGCCGGAGGCGCCTGCTCGGGTTACCTCGTGGAAGACGCATCGACCTGCGTGCTGCTCGAATGCGGCAACGGCGTATTTGCGAAGCTGCGGCGCGTACGCGACTACACGCGCACCGACGCGATCGTGATCAGCCACATGCACGCCGATCACTTCTTCGACCTGATCCCCTACGCCTTCGCGCTCGCCTACGCGCCGCGCCAGCAGCCGGTTCCGGTGGCGCGCTGGAGCGGCACCGAGGATCCGCCGCGGCCGCCGCTGTACCTGCCGCCGAAAGGGCTGCAGGTCGCGAACAACGTCGCCGCGGCGATCGGCGCCGGCGATCTGATCGAGCAGGCCTTCGACGTGCGCGAATACGACCCCGCCGACGGGCTGACGCTCGGCGGGATGAACGTCGAGTTCCAGCCGGTTCCGCACTACATCGACACTTGGGCGATGCGCTTCACCGACGAAGACGGCAACCGTTTCGTGTTCGGAGCTGACTGCCGTCCCAACGATGCGATCGTCGATTTCGCCGCCGAGGCCGACCTACTGATGCTCGAATCGACGCTGCCGCGTCCCGAGCGCAGTGGCATGCGCGGGCACCTCACGCCCGAAGAGGCCGGCGACCACGCCAACCGCGCCGGCGCCAAGCGGCTCGTGCTGACCCACATCTCCGACGAGCTCGACCAGCTGTGGGCGAAGTCCGAGGCCGAGGACTCCTACGGCGGACCGGTGGCGATCGCCGGCGAAGGTTCCGTCTTCGTCCTGCAATAGATCGTTGCCGATATGGAACGCAGCTCCAACCGCATCTTCTTGATCCTGCTCGTCGGCGTTGCGCTGATCGCGACCGCCGCGATCCTGCGCCACAACCACCACGCGAAGAACAAGAACGAGACACGGCTGACGGCGGCGATCGTCGAAGCCGACGCAAACGGCGCGATCACCGAGACCGACGACGGGATCATGCGCGGCTACACCCGTGCCGGCAAGCTCGTCTGGAAGCAGGCGCCGCAGTTCGTGGAAGATCCCGAGCGCGGCAAGGTGGTGCGGTTGACCAACGGCTTCTGCACCGCCGCCTGCCCGGCGATCTACACGAACAATGTCGGTGCCGAACGCAACAAGATCATCGCCCACGGGATCGGCGGCAGCAGCGCGCCGACGCCGCTCGGGCCGCCGCTCGACCGCAGCGACGTGTCGGTGCGTGGAGTGATCGGCGACGACAGTCTGCTCTACCGCCGGCCCTCCGGCAACCGGGCCGCGTACTCGTTCATCTCGCCGCCGCTGCCGGGTAAGAAGTCCCGCGTGCGGTCACAGGCGATCAAGCTCGCGCGGGACACCGCGGTGATCGCAATGCCCGACGTCAACCGCGAACACGTGATGGTCGCGGAGACCGGTACGGCCCCGGGCAACCACAACATCCAGCTGCGCTGGTGGGAGCGCTCGGGCGAGCTGTGGAAGCAGTTCGGTTCGCCGGTCCGCACGCAGCGAGCGGAGACCTGCTTCTCCGGCGACGGTGTGCGCGCCGCACTCGTCGGCAGGCGCAGTGTGGTGATGAACTTCGGCGGCGGCAACGAGCGCACACTGCCGCTCGCGACTGTCGCGACTGCCTGCACGTTCTCGCCCGACGGCATCACACTCTCGACCTCGCCGCAGGGCAGGCCCGCGCTGCTGCAGCTGGTGCACTACGACAAGGCGCAGAAACAGGTCTGGACGCGCGCCTTCACCCACGCCGCCAGCTTCAACGCGCGCGACGGCGACAGCTCGATCTTCCAGGTCACGACAAAGACCGGAACCGAGTTCCTCGACGCCGCGACGGGCAAGACAACGCACACCTTCAAGGACCAGCCCGCCGCCTTCGCCGCCGGCGGCAACGTGTTTGTGCGTGCCGACACCGAGGGCCGGCCGGAGTGGCTCAGCGGGTAGCCGCGGGGGCGGGTCAGTGCACGCTGGCTTTGAGCGTGATGATCGCGACGCCGATCAACGAGTCGAACATCGCCAGCAGCAGGCAGGTCTTGACGTCGCGGCCCGATCGCTGGGCGGCGCGGAAGCCGAGCGCGAACAGCAGCAGCACACTGAACCACAGCGCGATCTCGACCGACGTGTCGTAGCTCGCGCCGAGCAGGCTGGGAATCTGCATCGCCGCCGCGACGATGATCGCGGCAACGACGATCGGCCACTGGTGCTCGATCACGACTCTCAGCTCGCCGTGCGAGCCGCCGTCCGGGCGCAGCGCGATCCAGTTGGCGTAGCCGTGCGAGATCGTCAACGCCAGCACCGTGCCGACGGCGCTCAGCGCGATCTCGTGGATCGTCGCCTTGTACTCCGACACCGCCGCGATCACGGCACAGGCCGTGACGGTGCCGTAGATCGAGCCGGCCAGGCCTTCGGCCGAGACCGTCGCACGTACGGGATTCCAGACGCGTCCGCTTTCCATCGCTGGCGCCAAGCCTAAGGGACCGGCTGAAAAGGACGCTGTTCGCGCCGCTTCGAGTAATTTTGGAATCCATGCGTGACGACGATCTATTCGCAAACTTCGAACGAATGCGGCGGCAGCTCGACGATCTCTTCGGCCACACCTGGGAGCGCGTCGGCGTCGCCTCGAACAAACGCCGCGGCTTTTCGCCGAAGGTCGACGTGTACTACTGCGGCGATCCACCAAAGGCAATCGTCACGGCGGACCTGTCGGGCATCGCGATCGAGGACGTCGCGCTCGAGGTGCAGGGCCGGCGGCTGGTGATCGGCGGCGAGCGCGTGCACGGCGAAGAGTCCAACCGGCTGTACCAGCAGATCGAGATCGAGCACGGCTTCTTCCGCCGCGTGATCGAGCTGGGCGCCGACGTCGTCGCCGACGCGGCGACGGCGAGCTATGAAGACGGCTTGCTGCGGATCGAGCTACCGCTCGCAGAGCCGGAAAAAATTGCGCTCACACCGATCAGGAAAAAGAAGGGCACGGGCTGATGGCCGACGATGACCGCGTGATCGAGATCACCTCGGCCGGCGAGGCCCAGGAGGTCGAGTTCGGCAACTCGACACTGCCCGACGTGCTGCCGGTGCTGCCGCTGCGCGAGACCGTCACGTTTCCGGACACCTTGACGCCGCTCGCGATCGGCCAGGAGCGTTCGGTGCAGCTCGTCAACGACGTGCTCGCCGGAAACCGGATGATCGCAATGGTCGCGAGCAAGGACCCGGACAACGAGAACCCCGGCCCCGACCAGCTCTACGAGGTCGGCGTCGCCGGCACGATCGCGCGGATGATGAAGATGCCGGACGACACGTTGCGCGTGCTCGTCCAGGGCTCGCAGCGGATCAAGCTCGGCGACTACGTCAGCACGACGCCCTACCTGGTCGCGCGCGTCGACGAGCTGCCCGACGTGATCGAACAGAACACCGAGCTCGAAGCGCTGGTGCGCAGCGTTCAGGGGTCGTTCAACCAGATCGTCGAAAACGTGCCGTATCTGCCCGAGGAGTTGATGGTCGCCGTCGCCAACGTCGACGACCCGAGCGCGCTGGTGCACGTGATCGCCGGCTCGCTGCGGCTGAAGACCGAGGAGAAGCAAGAACTGCTCGAAGAGGTCGACGTGTCGAAGCGGCTGCGCAGGCTCGCGCAGTTCCTGGCGCGTGAGGCCGACGTGATTGCAGCGGGACAGAAGATCCAGGACCAGGTCCAGGAAGAGGTCGACCGGTCGCAGCGCGAGTTCTTCCTGCGCCAGCAGCTCAAAGCGATCCAAGAGGAGCTCGGCGAGAGCGACCCCGACGCTGCCGAGGCCGCCGACCTGCGTGAGCAGATCGAACAGGCCGAGCTGCCCGAGGAGGCCCGCAAGGCCGCCGACCGCGAGCTGGAGCGGCTCGAACGGCTGCCGGCCGCGGCCGCCGAGTACGGCGTGATCCGCACCTACCTGGAG
>JBOGYW010000045.1:0-17266 GCA_050696815.1 Solirubrobacterales bacterium
CATCTGACCGATCAAGCCGTACACGATTGCGCCCAACATACAGGTCTCCGAAACTGCCCGCCGGATACAGTCAATTGATGGCTTTTCCAGCAACAAGGCTGCGCCGTCTGCGTGCGACGCGCGGCATTCGCGACCTCGTGCGCGAGACCGAACTAACGCCGGCGCACCTGATTGCGCCGATCTTCGTGATCGCCGGTGAATCACGGCGTGAACCGATCGAGGCGATGCCCGGCGTCGAGCGCCTGACCGTCGACCTCGCGGTCCAGGAGGCGACAGAACTGCACGCCCTCGGCGTGGCGGGGGTGCTGCTGTTCGGCCTGCCGGCCGAGAAGGACGAAGCGGGCAGCGGCGCGTGGGATCCCGACGGTGCCGTTCAGCTCGCGGTCGCCGCGATCAAAGAAGCCGCACCCGAGTTGACCGTGATCACCGACGTCTGCCTCTGCGCGTACACCACGCACGGTCACTGCGGCGTGCTCGACCACAGCGGCTCGGTCGACAACGACGAGACGCTCGACCTTTTGGCCCGCGTGGCGATCTCGCACGCGGCGGCCGGAGCCGACGCGGTGGCGCCGAGCGACATGATGGACGGCCGGGTCGGTGCGCTGCGCCGCGCGCTCGACGAGGACGACTTCACCGGCACCGCGATCATCGCCTACAGCGCGAAGTTCGCCAGTGCCTTCTACGGACCGTTCCGCGAGGCCGCCGACAGCGCGCCTGACCGCGGCGACCGCCGCGGCTACCAGATGGATCCGGCCAACGCGCGTGAAGCGGTGCGCGAAGCGGTGCTTGATGTTGAGGAGGGCGCGGACATCGTGATGGTCAAACCGGGCCTGCCGTACCTCGACGTCGTGCGCCGAGTTCGCGACGCCGTCGAGACCCCGGTTGCCGCCTACAACGTCAGCGGCGAATACGCGATGCTGAAAGCTGCGGTAGCGAACGGCTATCTTGACGAGCAGGCCGCAGTCACCGAGGCGCTGATTTCTTTGCGTCGCGCCGGCGCGGACATCATCGTGACCTATCACGCGAGGGATTTTGCGAAGTGGAACCAGTAACTGCCCCTGACGGCACGAAGCCGATTGGGTCTGGACGTGGACAGCCGAAACTGCGCTCGCGCAAGGACGGCGCCGCGATCCCGCTCGACGAGCGCGACAAGCAACTGCTGAATCTTCTGCAGGGCAGCTTCAAGCTCGTCCCGAGGCCGTTCGACGAAGTCGCAGCCGAGCTGAATGAGCCCGTCGACTGGGTGCTCACGCGCACCCAAGAGCTGCTCGACGAACGGATCATCCGCGAGATCACACCGATCTTTGACACCCGCGCGCTCGGCTATGAGTCGATGCTGGTCGCGGCGAGCGTCGACGCGGACAATCCGCAGCGCTCGGCCAAGGTGATCAACGAGCACCCCGGCGTCAGCCACAACTACCTGCGCAATCACGAGTTCAACCTCTGGTTCACGATCGCGACGCCGCCCGACTCACAGCTCGGCCTCGAAGGAACGCTGGAAGTGCTCGCGCGCGAAAGCGGCGCGACCAGCGTGCGCCAGCTGCCGACGCTGAAGCTCTTCAAGATCAACATGAACCTCGAGATGGAGAAGGGCACCGAGGCGCTTGCCACGCCCGGCGGCGAAAGTAAGGAGCGCCCACTCGGAGCGGTCGGCCTGACCGATCTCGACCACGCCGTGATCAAACACCTGCAGGGCGCGATGCCCGTGATCACGGAGCCTTACAAGCCGGCCGCCGACGCGATCGGCATCACGGTCGACGAGCTGCTGGCGCACTGCGAACAGATGATCGAACGCAGCCTGCTGCGCCGCGTCGCCGGAATCCTTTTTCACCGTCGCGCGGGATTCAGCGCGAACGGCATGGGCGTCTGGAAGGTGCCCGAAGACAAGATCGCCACGATCGGGCCGGAGATGGCCTCGTTCCGCGGCATCTCACACTGTTACCAACGGCCGACCTACGAAGACTGGCCGTACAGCGTCTTCACGATGGCGCATGGACGCTCCAAAGAAGAATGCGACGCGATTCTCGACGAGATCGCTGAGCAGACCGGCATCCATGAGCGCGCCACTCTTTACTCATCTACCGAGTACAAGAAGATCCGCCTGCGCTACTTCACCCCGGAGTACGCCGAGTGGGAAGCCCGCTGGCTCTAAACACGGCGAACTCCGCCGAGCTGTACGCGCGCGCGACGCAGGTCCTGCCGGGAGGCGTCAACTCGCCGGTTCGGGCGATGCGTTCGATCGGCCGTGACCCGCTTTTCATCGAGCGTGCCCAGGGCTGCGAGATCACCGACGTCGACGGCAATACGTTCGTCGACTACGTCTGCTCCTGGGGTCCGCTGATCCTCGGTCACGCCGACCCAGACGTGATCGCCGCGGTCAAGCGCGCCGCCGACGCCGGCACCTCTTACGGCGCGCCGGCCGCTGCCGAGGTCGAACTTGCCGAGCAGATCGCCGAGCGCCTGCACAGCGTCGAGATGGTGCGGATGACCTCGTCCGGCACCGAGGCCGCGATGTCGGCCGTGCGCCTGGCGCGCGCGGCGACCGGCCGCGACAAGATCTTGAAGTTCGCCGGCGCTTACCACGGGCACAGCGACAGCCTGCTCGTGGAGGCCGGGTCCGGCGTCGCCACGCTCGCCGTGCCAGGTAGCCCCGGCGTCACGGAGGGCTCCTCAAACGACACGATCGTCGTTCCGTGGAACGACCCGGAAACGCTCGCGGCCGCGAGCAAGGAACACAGCTTCGCGGCGATCTTCGCCGAGCCGTGTCCGGCGAACATGGGCCTCGTGCCGCCGGAGCCGGGCTTCCTCGAGTTCCTGCGCGAGGTCGCCGACGACAACGGCGCGCTGCTGGTCTTCGACGAGGTGATCAGTGGCTTCCGTGTCGCGCGCGGCGGCTACCAGGAGCTCTCCGGCGTCAGCCCCGACCTCACGGTGATGGGCAAGATCGTCGGTGGTGGCCTGCCGGCCGCGGCTTACGCCGGTCCGCGCGAGCTGCTCGAGCAGATCGCCCCGGCTGGAAGCGTTTACCAAGCCGGCACGCTCTCCGGCAACCCGCTGGCGATGGCGGCCGGGGTCGCCACGCTGAACAAACTCGACAGCAGCGCCTACGCGACGCTCACCAACACCACGAACGTGCTTGCCGACGGCCTCGAAGCCGCCGCCTCGGCCGCCGGCGTTCCGGTCAGCGTCGTCAGCGAGTGCGGCCTAATAACCGTGTTCTTCGCCGAGGAGCCCCCGTACGACTATGAAACCGCCAAACAGTGCGACCTCGAGGCACACGCCGCGTGGTGCCGCGCGTTGCTCGACCGCGGCGTCTACCCGCCGCCGTCACAGTTCGAGGCTTGGTTCCCGTCGCTTGCGCACGACGACGCGGCGATCGCCCGCACGATCGCGTCCGTCGAGGCTGCCTTCGCGGAGGTCGCGGAGCGATGAGCCAGGCGGCCGCCGATCCGACCGGCTTCGCAGCGTTGCTGCCAGAGGACGCGATGATCGCCGACCACCGGCGCCCCGGCACTGCCGAGGCGATCGAGCAGGCGCCGAATCTGCGCCTCGCAGCGGCCGAAATCGTTCGCGAGGGCTACCTGCTGCACTACGGCGAATCGCGCTACTACGACTTCGCGGATGACGACCTTGCGCTGCTCGCGGGCGACCGCATGTATGCGGCCGGACTGGCGGCGTTGGCCGCCGCCGCCGACAGCGAGGCCGTCGCCGCGCTCGCGGCGCTGATCGCAGGTTGTGCGGAAGCGCACGCGGTCGCGGAGAAGAACGCGTTGCAGGCCCAGACCGACGATTTGTGGGCGGCGACATTGGCTATGCTTGCGCCCGGTTCAGGTGCCGATGGAAGCGCGCCTCGAGCCTGATATTCCTTGATCAGCAGTACCGCTCAACTCCATTAGATGCCCCCGGAAACCGACACCAAGAAGGCCGCCGATTCCGCTCCGAAGGAGCAGAAGTCGAAGTTCACATCCGACCGCGGATGGCCTGGCGCATTTGAAGGTGAGACGCTGACGAGGCGTTCCTTGATGACCGGCGTGGCGCTCGGCGCGGGCGGCGTTGCCTCGGCGATGTTCGCGCTGCCGGCGCTGGGCTTCGCACTCGGCCCGCTGTTCGAGAAGACCGTGCATCGCTCGCTGCTCGATGCGGGCGCGGTTGAAGATTTCACCGCCGACACCTACATTCCGGTCGTCGTTACGACCGTCGCCGGTATCGGTGAGGTCGGCAAGATCCTGCTCTACGTGCGCAAGAACGACAACCCGACGCCGGAGCAGAAGTGGCCGTTCGTTGCGATTTCGAACCGCTGCGCACACCTCGGCTGTCCGGTTCGTTACATCAACGCCGCGCGCTCTTTCATCTGCCCCTGCCACGGCGGCACCTACAACTTCGAGGGCGAAGTCACCGGCGGTCCGCCGGTCCGTCCGCTCGACCGCTTCGAGACATTCGTCGTCGACGGCCGCGTGATGATCGGCGAGCGCTTCAGTGTCAACTCGCAGCTCGAGCGCGTCCCGACGCGCGACGCCGGTGAGCACGTCGACGGCGTCTGGCAGATCCTCTACCCGCCGCGACCGACCACCTAAGCATGCCCGCAAAACCAAAACTTCCGAACCCGCTGAACAAGAAGGTCTCCGACCTGCCGAAGCCGCCGATGCCGCCGCTTCCGCCGTCGCTGCGCCCGAACCGCAAGCCGAAGGGCGAGATTGCGGACGAGGTGACGGTCGGCGATGTCGCCGCCAAGGGCGGCACCTCCGTGGTCGCCTGGATCGACGAGCGCACCAGCGGCTCCGGATTCTTGCGCGGCTTCCTTTTCCGGAAGGTGCCGAAGGGCACCAACTGGTGGTACACGCTGGGCTCGGCGACGATGTTCGCCTTCATCTCACAGGCCTTCACCGGCGTGTTCCTGGCGATGTACTACGACCCGAACCCGACCAACGCGTACGAGTCGATGCGCCACATCAACAACGACGTCTTCCTCGGCGAGTTCGTGCACGGCATGCACAAGTGGGGTGCGACCGTGATGACGGTTCTTGTCTTCGTGCACATGGCGCGCACCTTCGTGTTCGGCGCCTACAAGTACCCGCGTGAACTCAACTGGGTCGTCGGCGTGCTGCTGCTGATGATGACGATGATGATGGGCTTCACGGGCTACCTGCTGCCGTTCGACCAGCGTTCGTTCTGGGCGACGATCGTCGGCGTGAACCTGAACGGAACGGGTCCGATCATTGGACCATTCCTCGCCGACTTCCTGCGCGGAGGCTCCGAGTTCGGGGCGACCACGCTGTCTCGCTTCTATGCGATCCACATGATGCTCGTGCCCGGCTTGATCGGCGCGCTGATCGGCGTGCACCTCTACCTGGTCTCCAAGCTCGGCACTTCGGCCCCGCCGTGGATGAAGCCGAAGAAGACGCTGACCGAAGAGAAGCGGGTCTAGCGCCGGATGGACGCACGCCAGAAAGAGCAGTACCTGCGCGAATACAGCGCCCTGAAGGCCCAGGGCAAGCCGTTCTTCCCGTACGCGGTCGCGAAGGACAGCATGATGGCCGTCATCGTGCTGGTCGTGATCATCCTGATGTCGGTGATCCTCGGCGCCGAGCTCGGCCCGAAGGCCGACCCGACCACCACCTCCTACGTGCCGCGTCCCGAGTGGTACTTCTTCTTCCTGTTCGAGGTGCTGCGCGTGATCAAGCCGCCGGACCTCGTGTTCGTCGCCACGCTCGGCGTTCCGAATATCGCAATCGCGTTGCTCGTTCTGCTGCCGTTCTACGACCGTGGTCCGGAGCGCCGCCCCGAGCGGCGTCCGATCGCGATGACCTGCATGGCGCTGACGATCGTCGCGATGACCTATTTGACGCTGTTGGGCGCGTTCGCCGGCTCGCCGACCGAGATCGATATGACGGTCGCGCCGCAGTACGAATACGGCAAAGAGGTCGCCGCCAACTCCGGCTGCCTCGGCTGCCATAAGTTCGGCGAGAACGGCAACGACGGACCGGGGCCGAACCTCACGAAGATCGGCGCGCGCCTTCCGGCGCAGGCGATCGAGCGCACGCTGAACAACCCGACGGCGCCGATGCCGAGCTTCAAGAACATGCCGCCCGAGCAGAAGGCTGCTCTGGTCGGGTTTCTCGGCCAGCTGCGCTAACACCGCATTCGCCGGGCGCTCCCGGCTAGGCTCGAACCCTCATGAGTAACTCTGCCGCGCAGAAGGGGACACTCCCCGAGCAGCAGGTCGAGGCGATGTTCGACCGCATCGCCAAGCGTTACGACCTGATGAACACGGTGATGACGGCCGGCCTGCACGACGAATGGCGCAGGCGCGCTGTCGGTCTCGCCGGCGTCGGACCGGGCAGCCACGTGCTTGACGTTGCGACCGGCACCGGCGACCTTGCCTTCGAGCTCGCCCGTCACGTTGCGCCCGGCGGCAGCGTCACCGGCGCCGACTTCTCCGAGGGGATGCTCGCCGTCGCCCGCCAGAAGCAGGCGGAGCAGCTCACCGGCGTCGACGCCGAAGTCACTTTTGAGCAGGGCGACGCGCTCGATCTTAAGTACGACGACGACACGTTCGACGCGGTCACAGTTGGTTTCGGCGTGCGCAACTTCTCCGATCTCGCCGCCGGACTCACGGAGATGGCGCGCGTCGTGCGCCCCGGCGGCAAGTTCGTGATCCTCGAGATTTCACAGCCGCACAAGGCACCGCTGTCGTGGTTCTTCAAAGCGTGGTTCGACAGTGTCGTCCCGCTACTCGGCAGGTTCGGTGGCGAGGACAGCGCCTACACCTACCTGCCCAACTCGGTCAAGCGCTTCGCCGCGCCGTCGGAGCTAGCGGCCGTGCTCGAAGCCGCCGGCACCCACGACGTACGCTGGGTCGCGACGGCCGGCGGCATCATCACGATTCACCACGCGATCGTCAGCTAGTCATGAGCGGCGACACCCGAGCGTTCCAAGCGCTCGCCGAGACGGTCGGCGACCGAATCACCTCGCGGCTGAGCGACGTCGAGTCGCACCTCGCGGCGATCGTCGAGCAGCGCGATCCGCTCGCGTCGGAGCCGGGTCTGGAGACTCTGCGCGCCGGCGGCAAGCGCCTGCGGCCGCTGCTCGTGCTGGTCTGCGGTGCGATCGACGAGGCCACGCCGGAGCAGGCCGATGCGCTGGTTCGTGCGGGCGCCGCGGTCGAACTCGTACACATGGCGACGCTCGTCCACGACGACGTGCTCGACGACGCCGATCTGCGCCGCGGGCGCCCGACGGTCTACGCCCAGCACGGCCGGCCGGCGGCCGTCACGACCGGCGACCTGCTGTTCGCGCTCGCGTTCGAAGAACTGACACGCTCCGGCGACCCGCGTCAGGTGCGCGCGCTGTCCGACGCCAGCTCGGGTCTTGCTCGCGGCGAGCTGCTGCAGCGCGAGGACGCCTGGAACGCCGCTGTCACGCGCGACCGCTACATCGAACGCTGCACGCTGAAGACGGCCCGGCTGTTCGAAGCGGCGGCCGAGCTCGGCTGTTATGCCGGTGGCCGCGGTGAGCTGGCGCCGGCGCTCGGCGGTTTCGGCGCCAAGGTCGGGCTCGCTTTCCAGCTCGCCGACGACGTGCTCGACGTCGTCGCAAGCACCGAGCAGATCGGCAAGACCCGCGGCGCGGATCTACTTGACGGCACCGTCAACCTGCCGCTGATCGTCGCCGCGCAGCATGACCCGTCGCTCGCGCAGCTCGATCTGCGCGCGATCGACTCGTCCGAGCAGGCCGCCGAGGTCTGCGACCGCATCGCGGCGACCGGCTCCCCCGACGAAGTACTCGCCGAAGCGCGTGAGCTCGTCGGTGAAGCCAAAGCACTGCTCGACGGCAACGTCTCGGTCAGCGAGCGCGCCGTCTTCGAGTCGATCGCCGACCAGGCGGTCGGGCGCAGCAGCTGAGCGCGCGCAAACTCCCCGCCAAAACGAGAAAGACCGGCGCTAGGCCGGTCTCACTCGCATCTCGTAGTCCCTGGGGGGAGGTTCTTACGAAGCTTTAAAAATCCTCGGGGAGGATGTTGTCGCCGTCGAGAGCGCCGACGAAGGCGTTGATCTCGGTGGCCATGTTGGCGTAGGTGAGGTTGCGCAGGTCGCGCACCAGAGAGTCGGTGCCGCGGTCGAGCAGGCAGTCGAACTTCTCGATCAGCTCCTCGTCCATCACGCCGGGGGAGACGTCCTCGCAGTTCGGGCAGCGAAGCGTGACGCGCCAGAACGAGCCTTCAGCCTGTTCCCAGTCGATCGGGTAGACCATGTCGCACTCGCAGTGCGGGCAAACCGAGACATCTTCGATCGTGCGAGCGAGAGCGTCACCTGTACGCGTCTCGCGCTTGATCTGCTGCGCGGCCTGCTTCTGAGTCTTGTCGTTTCGAGAGTTCATGATCGACTTCGCACCAACTATCGACCACGTTCGCCGACGGCTTTAGGCCCATTTCTGCGTAAGTCGAAATCTGGCCGGTAAGCGACTCTCCGGTCACTTGTCCAAGTGCCCGTCACACCCACGTGAAACCCGCTTGGTGACCGCCTAGACTGCCTTTGCGATGGTTCTCAGTGACGGAACAATCAGGGCCGAGATCGAGGCCGGACGAATCGTCCTCGACCCCTACGAACCGGCCAATATCCAACCGGCGAGCATCGACGTGCGCTGCGACAAGCTGTTCCGCGTCTTCCACAACGGCCGCCATCCGTACATCGATGTGCGCAAGCCGATGGACGACCTGACGGAGCGCGTCGAGATCGAGGGCGACCAGCCGTTCATCCTTCATCCGGGGGAGTTCGTGCTGGGTCAGACACTTGAGCGGCTGACCGTTCCGAACGACCTCGTGGCCCGGCTCGAAGGCAAGAGCTCGCTCGGGCGCCTCGGACTGCTGATTCATTCCACTGCCGGCTTTGTCGACAGCGGCTTCACCGGCAACATCACGCTGGAGCTTTCCAACGTCGCAAACCTGCCGATCACGATCTACTACGGGATGCCGATCGGGCAACTCTCGTTCATGCGGCTCGACGCTCCGGTCGAGAAGCCCTATGGAGCCGACGGCATGGCCAGCAAGTATCAGGGCCAGGCCGAACCAACACCCAGCAGCTTCCACCTGAACTTCGCAAAGTAGGCTGTAGCCATGCCCAACGTAGGACCAGCAGAAATCATCGTCGTACTCGCCCTCGTGCTGATCATCTTCGGACCGAAGCGGCTGCCCGAGCTCGGCCACTCGCTGGGCAAGGGGATCCGCGAATTCCGCGGCTCGCTGTCTGGCGACGGCAAAGAAGAAGAAGAGCCGAAGACGCTTGAGAGCGACACGACCACCACGACGACGGCCACAGCCGAACCTGTCGAGAAGCAAGAGAGCTCGACCGGCAGCTAGTCCGGCCGCCCTGGAGGGTTGATGGCCCGGATCAAGCCGATAAGCCACGAGGAAGAACTCAGTCTCGTCGAACACCTCGACGAGCTGCGCACTCGCCTGATCGTCGTAGGTTCGGTCTTCGTGATCGTGACCGCGCTGTGCTTCTGGCGCAACCACGACATCCTGAAGTTCATCAACGACCCGCTGCCCGCCGGCAAGGTGCCCGCGACCTTCGGCGTGTCCGAGGCGTTCATGTCGACGCTGACGGTGACGATGTACGCGGCGCTGATCATCACGATGCCGCTGATCGTCTACAACCTCTATGCCTTCGTGATTCCGGCGTTCAGCGATGAGGAGCGCGGCATCGCCAAGCCGCTGCTGCTGATGGCGCCGGCGCTGTTCCTGGCCGGCACGGTGTTCGGCTACTACCTCGTGCTGCCGGCGGCCGTGCACTTCCTGCTCAACTTCAACGACGACCAGTTCAATGTGCTGGTCCGCGCGCGCGACTACTACTCGTTCTTCGGACTCACCGTGCTGTCGATGGGCGTTCTGTTCGAGCTGCCACTGGCGATCCTGATCGCCTCGCGGGTCGGCCTCGTGACGCCGAAGCAGCTGCGCGAGAATCGCCGCTATGCGCTGGTCGCGATCGCGGTTGTCGCGATGCTGTTGCCCGGCACGGACCCCATCTCGATGATCATCGAGATGGTCCCGCTGGTGATCCTCTACGAGCTGAGTATCTGGCTGGCGGTCTGGTTCGGCGATCCGGCGAAGAGCCGAGACAACACAACGACAACCTCAAAAACCCCCGCTGAGCCCGACGCTGGGCCCGCGATGAGGTAACTTCATCGCCCGGGAAATGCTGTTTGACCTACAAGGACCTCGCAAGACCGCCGTGAAGGCGATCTACCTTGGCCTGGCCATCTTGATGGCCGGTGGATTGGTCCTGTTTGGAGTCGGCAGCAGCGTCAACGGCGGCCTCGCAGATGTCTTCAGCGGCGGCGGCAACAGCGGCGATCTGAAGAAGCAGGTCGAGAAGAGCCAAGAGGCCGTCACCAAGGATCCGAAGAACGCAAAGGCGCTTCAGAATCTGATCGTCGACCGCTACACGTGGGCCGGCGACACCAAGAACTTCAACCCGAAGACACAGGAGTTCACCGAGGAAGGCAAGGCGCAGCTGACCGCCCTGACGAAGAACTGGGCGACCTACCAGAAGCTGACCGACAAGCCGAACCTCGTGACGGCCAGCTACGTGGTCAGCGCGTACCTCGGACTGCAGGACGCGAAGGGCGCGCAGAAGGCGCAGTCGATTTTGGCCGAGCGGCAGCCGTCCGCCGCCAACTACCTGGCGCTGTTCGAGTACGCGACCTTCGCGGGCGATTCGCTCGTCGCGACCGGCGCGGAGCTCAAGGCGCGTGACCTCGCGACGAAGGATCAGATCGCCGAGATCAACCAGCAGATCAAGACGACCAAGCAGCGCGCGAAGAAGCGTGGCGAAGAGATCCAGAAGCAGATCCAGCAGCAGTTCGCCCAGCAGCAGCAGTCGGCGCAGTCCGGCGGCTCGCCGCTCAGTCCGTTCGGCGGCGCAGGCGGCAGCGGCGGTCAGTAGCGACCGCCGGCGAACAGTTGAAAAACTGTTCCACTAACCTTTTTCACACGGGCCATTAGCTCAATTGGTAGAGCAGGGGACTCTTAATCCCAAGGTTGAAGGTTCGATTCCTTCATGGCCCATTTGGCGGCGCCTGGGCGGATTTGCGGGCGTCGTTCGGAGGCTCGCGTGCCAGGGCACGCTTCGCCTCCTGCCTCCTTCGCAAATCCACCCAGGCGACGCCAAATGTTTGGCGAAACTAGGGGATTGATGCGCGTTTTCACTGTCATTGGGAATCGGCCTCAGTTCGTCAAGTTGGCGGCGGTGAGTCCGCTGCTTCGTGCTTCGCACGAAGAGACGCTTGTGCATACGGGGCAGCATCACGATCGTGAGTTGTCCCAGGTTTTCTTTGATGAGCTTGAGTTGCCTGAGCCGGACTACGACCTTGCGATAGCGGGGGGGTCCAACACCTCGCAGACTTCTCGCATGCTGGCGGCGCTTGAGCCGCTGATCGCCTCCGTGCGGCCCGACCTGATCCTCGTCTATGGCGACACCAACTCCACGCTTGCTGGGGCGCTGGCGGCGGCTCAGAGCGGCGTGCCACTCGCGCACGTCGAGGCTGGGCTGCGCTCGTTCGACCGTGCGATGCCGGAGGAGGTCAACCGCGTGGTCTGTGACGCGCTCGCGAATCTCCTACTCGCGCCCGGCGACGCGGCGGCTACGAACCTTGCGAACGAAGGGGTGCACGGCGAAGTCGTCGTGACCGGCGACGTGATGGGCGACGTCGTGCTGCGCGTTGCCGCTGCCTCGGACGCGGCCCCGGTGCTCGAACGCTTCGCCGTAACCGCGGGCGAGTTCCTCTTCGTCACAGCGCACCGCGCGGCCAATGTGGACGATTCCCTGCAACTGGCGAAGCTGGCCGCAATCCTCACCGACCTGCCGCTGCCGGCGATCTTCCCGGTGCATCCGCGCACCCTCGCGCGGCTCGAGGACTCCGGGCTGATCGGCTCGCTCCGTGCGGTGCCGGGACTGCAGCTCGTCGCACCGCTGCCCTACGCCGAGACCGTCGCGCTCGTCGCGGCGGCGAAGGCTGTGCTGACCGACTCCGGTGGGCTGCAAAAGGAGTCCGTCTGGCTCGGCACCCCCTGCGTCACCCTGCGTCCTTCGACCGAGTGGGTCGAGACCGCGGAGAGTGGCTGGAACACCATTACGGGACTCGACGCCGATGCCGTAGCGTCCGCGCTCGCCGCCGGCGCCCCGGCCGGAGAACCGCCGCAGCTGTACGGCGCGGGCACGGCGGGCGCCGCGGTTGTCGCCTCGATCGAACGTTGGCATGTGGCCGCCCTTGAGCGCCTGCAGCGGGGCGCGGCAGAGGTAAAGTCACGATGATGAAGGTCGGAGTCATAGGCCTTGGCTATGTCGGTCTGCCGCTGGCGGTCGCCTTTGCCGAGGCCGGTCACGAAGTCGTCGGCGTGGATGTCGACGCCGCCAAGCTCACATCTCTGCAGCACGGCACGTCTTACATCGAGGACGTGCCCGATTCGGCGATCGCCGAGCACGCCTCGGCCTGCACGTGGACCAGCGACTACTCCGAGCTGTCGGCCGCCGACGCCGTCGTGATCGCGGTGCCGACGCCGCTGACCCCCAACCGCGAGCCCGACCTCGGCGCGCTCGTCGCATCCGCCAGCGCGCTGGCCGGCGTGCTGCGCGAAGGCCAGCTCGTCGTGCTCGAATCCACCACTTACCCAGGTACGACGCGCGAGCGGCTCGTACCGCTGCTCGAGGAGTCCGGTCTGAAGGCCGGCACCGACTTCCTCGTCGCCTTTTCGCCCGAGCGCATCGACCCCGGCCGCACCGACTTCACGATGCGCACGACGCCGAAGGTCGTCGGCGGCGACGGACCGGAAGCGGCCGCCCGAGCCAAGGCGCTCTACGAACAAGTCTGCGACACCGTGATCGAGGTCTCCACGCCCGACGCGGCCGAGATGACCAAGCTGCTCGAGAACATCTATCGCGCGGTCAACATCGCGCTCGTCAACGAGATGGCTGTGATCTGCGACCGCATGGGCATCGACGTCTGGGAGGTCGTCGAGGCGGCCGCGACCAAGCCTTACGGCTTCGCCAGCTTCAAGCCCGGACCGGGCCTCGGCGGGCACTGCCTGCCGGTTGATCCCTTCTACCTCTCGTGGAAGGCGCGCGAGTACGGCGTCTCGGCCGAGTTCGTCGAGCTGGCCGGCCGCACCAACCAGAACATGCCGCGGATCGCCGTCGAGCGCACGATCGAGGCGCTCAACCGCAACGGCGTTGCTACCTCGAACGCCGAGATCGCGATCCTCGGCGTCTCCTACAAGCCCGACGTCGGCGACCTGCGCGAGTCGCCCGCGCTTTCGATCATGGAACAGCTGCAGGATCTCGGCGCGACGCTTTCCTACCACGACTCGCACATCGAGACGCTGCCGGCATTCGGCCTCAAGTCGGAGCCGCTCGGCGACGTGATCTCCCGTGCCGACCTGACGGTGATCGTCACGGCGCACAGCTCGGTCGACTACGCCGAGGTCGTCGCCGGCGCGAAACAGGTGATGGACTTCCGCGGTGTGACGCGCGGCATCGAGTCCGGCGACGTCGTAAGGCTCTAGGCATGGCCGAAACGGTCAACATCGGCGTGGTCGGTCTCGGCCACTGGGGACCCAATCTCGCACGCAATTTCGCGGCACTGCCCGACGCCGAGGTCAGCTGGCTGTGCGACGGCCGGCCTGAGGCGCTGGAGAATCAGCGCCCGGGGCATCCCCGCGCCCGCTTCACGGGCGAGTTCGAGGATCTGCTCGCCGACGACGAACTGAACGCTGTTGTGATCGCAGCCCCGGTACCGGCACACGCCGAGCTGGCGACCCGCGCGCTCCAAGCGGGCAAGCACGTCTTTGTCGAGAAGCCGCTGGGCGCGACCCTCGCGGAAGCCGAGCAGCTTGCTGAGCTGGCGAGCGGCTCTGACCGCGTCGTGATGGTCGGCCATTTGCTCGAATACCACCCCGCGGTCGAAAAGCTGAAGACGATGATCGACACGGGCGAACTCGGCGACGTGCGCTACGTCTAC
The DNA here is from genome assembly GCA_050696815.1 of Solirubrobacterales bacterium. Classification (GTDB taxonomy): domain Bacteria; phylum Actinomycetota; class Thermoleophilia; order Solirubrobacterales; family JACPNS01; genus JACPNS01. Next base: position 14,011 of record JBOGYW010000045.1, read on the forward strand.
TCCACGCGCCTCAACCTCGGCAAGCTGCGCACCGACGAGAACGCGCTGTGGAGTCTTGGGCCGCATGACGTCTCCGTCGCGCTCGCGCTGATCGGCGAGGAGCCGGCCGAGATCTGGGCGCGCGGCGAGTCGTATATGAACGAAGGCGTCGAGGACGTCGTCTTCGGCTACCTGCGCTTCCCCTCAGGGATCGCGTCGCACCTGCACCTCTCGTGGCTCGACCCGCACAAGGAGCGCCGCATCACGGTCGTCGGCTCTAAGCGCATGGCGACCTTCGACGACATGAAGATCGAGGGCAAGTTGACCGTCTATGACAAGGGTTTCGACGAGGACTTCAAGTCTTACGGCGAGTACCTCGCGCGCTCCGGCGACATCATGCAGCCGCAGATCTCCAACGAGGAGCCGCTGCGCATCGAATGCCGCCACTTCGTCGAGTGCGCTCAGACCGGCGCTACGCCGCGTACCGACGCCGCATCTGGCCTACGCACAGTCCGCGTGCTGGAAGAGCTTCAAAAATCTCTCGATTCAACCGGCGCGCGAGGTGCGGTAGGTGCCTGAGATCGCCACGATCGGAGAGAACGTCGTCGTACATCCCGGCAGTGTCGTCGCCAACGACTGTGTCTTGCAGGACGGCTGCGTCGTCGGCAAGCCGGCGGTGCTCGGCGAGACCTCTACCGCCGCTGGCGCAGCGGAGGCGGCGGTGCTTGCGCCGGGGGCCGCGATCTGCTCCGGCGCAACTGTGTTCGCCGGCGCCTCTATCGGTGAACGCTCGATCGTCGGCGACCACGCGATCGTGCGCGAACGGGTGACGGTCGGCGAGCGCAGTGTGATCGGAGCAAAGGCCGTGGTCGAGAACGACACGACGATCGGCTCCGGCGTGAAGATTCAGACCGGCGCGTACATAACCGCGCACGTGACGATCGAGGACGATGTCTTCGTCGCGCCATGCGTCGTCACGACCAACGACAACACGATGGGCCGCCACGGACCAGATCATGTCAATGCCGGTGCCGTGCTGCGCAGGGGCTGCCGGATCGGCGCGGGAGCGATTTTGCTGCCCGGTGTCGAGGTTGGCGAAGAGGCGTTCGTCGCGGCGGGATCGCTTGTTACTCGGGATGTCGCGCCGCGAACGCTCGTAATGGGCTCCCCGGCGCGCGAAATCGGCCCGGTCGACGCTTAGGACTTCGAGCGCCCTGCAACGGGTCGTTCTCAATATTCGTTCATGGGTTGAAGTTCCTAGAACTTCTGCCGATACAAAGCGCGTTACCACAATCTTTGAGGTGGATCAATGTCAGACGGCCAGCTTCCGCCCGAGTCTCCGCAAGACCCGGTTAACGCTCAGCACGAAAACTCCGAGAACCCCCCCGCTTCGCCAGAACCAGGACTTTCCCCGGTCGGCGCGTCGGCTCCAGCCCAGTGGCCGGAAAGCCCTGACGACTCCGCGATCGACCTGCCGAGCGGCGGCCAGTATCCCGAAGACATGTTCGGCGCGCCCGTCGCTGACGAGGCGCCCATTGCGCTGCCCGGCGACGCCGTCGCGGGTGGATTGGCCGATGTCGCCCTTTCTTACGGCGACGGCAGCGACGTTCCGCTGCCGCCTCCGGCCGAGCCGCAGCCGCTGACCGAGCTCGCACTTGACCCGCACGCGGCCGCGCCGCTTGAGACGGGTGGCGGCGACATGTTTTCCGTAGACGATTTGATGGATGAGCAGCCCACGGCACCGCCGGCCGATGCTCCCGCCGCAGGCGGCGACATGTTTTCGGTCGACGATTTGATCGAAGACGAACCGGCACCGGCCGCCGAAGCCCCGGCGCCGCTGCCCGCTCCCGGCGGAGACATGTTCTCCGTCGACGATTTGATCGAAGACGAGCCCGCCCCGGCCGCCGACGCGCCCGCGCCGCTGGCCGCGCCGGAGCCGCTCGCCACTCCGGAGCCGCTTGCGACGCCTGAGCCGCTGGCCGCGCCTGAGCCGCTCGAGAGCCCGGAGCCGGTGGAGGCGATGGAACCGCTCGCTGCTCCTGAGCCGCTGGCCGCGCCCGAGCCGATCGCCGAAGAGGCGCCCGAGCCGATCGCGGAGACGCCGGCCCCGCTCACAAGTCCTGAGCCGCTGGCCGCCCAAGAGTTCGACGCCGTCGAGCCGCTGGCCATGCCGGAACCGCTTGCCGCGCCCGAGCCGATCGCCGAAGAGGCGCCCGAGCCGCTGGCCGCGCCTGAGCCGTTCGAAATCCAGGAGCCGATCATGGAAGCTCCGATCGAGCCGCTCGCAAGCCCGGAGCCACTCGCCGCGCCTGAGCCTTTGGCCGCGCCCGAGCCGATCGCTGCCGTCGAGCCGGAGCCGATCCAGCCGATCGAGGTCGCGCACGAAGAGCCCGATGTCATCAACCCTTACGCGCAGGAGCTCGACGAGGCCGAGGTGATCGATCCTGCGGCGGCGACCGCTTCGTTCAACCCGGCCGACGAGGTCGACCCGAGCGAGCCGACACAGATCGTCAACCCGTACGCCGAGGTCTCCAACGAGGCCGAGGTGATCGACCCGGCGATGGCGCTTTCCGACGTCGACCCGTCGATCAGCCCGGAATCCGAACACGAGGTCTTTACCCGCACGGACCCGCAAGTCGAGTACGAGCAGCAGCAGGCCGAGGCCGCTGCAGCCGAACAACAGGACCATTTCGCATCGCCGATGCCGGAAGCAGGTTTTGCTCCGGAAGCCCCGCTACCGCCGACGATGCGCACGATGAGTGTGGCGCCGCCGGGCATGGCCGACATGGCTGTCGGTGGCATGGTCGTGATCGGTGGCAACGGCAAGGTCAAGAGTGCCAAGCCGAAGGGCGACGCCAAGCGCGGCAAGGCAAACAAGAGCTTTTCTCTGGGACGCCGCAAGGGGCAGGACGTCGAACAGGATGGGGATGCTGTCTTCGACGCTCCACCGGTCACCGCCGCCGCTCCCGTAGCGGCGGCCGTTCCGGCTCCGCCGCCAGGTGTTCAGCCCGACATGTATGCGGCCGTTCCGGCCCCGCCTGTCGCCGAAGGTTTCGCGCCGCCGGCGCCAGGGGGATTCGCCCCCGCCGCTCCCGGCGCATACGCTGCGCCGCAGCAGCCCGGCGTTCCGATGCCGGCGCTACCGCCGCAGGCGTTCGCCCCCGCTCCGGAGGGCAAGAAGTCGAAGCGTGGCAAGAAGGCCAAGGCCCCGAAGGCCCCGAAGCAGGGCAAGTCGTTTGCCGACATGCTGCTCGGCGAGGCCAAGCCGGGTGAGCAG
>JBOGYW010000046.1:0-17256 GCA_050696815.1 Solirubrobacterales bacterium
GCGACCTGCGGGCTGAGCGCGCTGAGTTTGCGGATGCTCGCGCGCGCGACCTCGGTGTCCTGGTTGAAGGCGCCGAGCGGTACCCGCGGTGCGCCCTTGCGGCCGGTCTGTGGGTCAAGCGTGTAAAAGGTGTCGCTGACGAGTGCCAGCCCGTCGGACTCGCGCCATAGGCCGATCAAGCCAGGCGCGTGGCCCGGCAGGTGCACGACGTCGAAGCCGGCGACCCGATCGCCTTCGTTGAGCGCCCGGCTGATCTTCACCGGGCCGCCGTCCCACTGGTCGAGCAGCCGGGGCATCACGTAGCGCGCCGGCAGGAAGCTCAGCGTCTCGCAGTGGAAGTAGTGCAGCCCGCCATCGCCCTCGGCGTCGGCGACCTCGGCTTCGTGGCACCAGACTTCGGCGCCGTCCGCGGCGAACTTGGGGGCACTGCCGCGGTGGTCCGTGTGGCTGTGCCCGAGCACGACGCGCTTGACGCCGCCGTGCGGGGCGGCGGCCTTTGCGATCTGCTTGTACATCGCGCTGATCCCGGCGTCGAACATCGTCAGGCCGTTCTCGTCCTCGATCAGATAGACGTTGAACGTCTTCGGCATGCCGCCGCGTAGGAGCCAGACGCCGTCGGCGATCTGTTCCATCGCTGCAACTTACTATCTCTCACTGTGACCCGTGCACGGACACGCACGCTGATCGTGCTCGCATGCCTGGCGGCGATCGTCGGGTCGGCCGCTGTCGCGCCGGCAAAGACGAAGAAGCCATTGACGAAGAAGACGTGGCTGAGCAAGACGACGATCACTGAGTACTACCCGGCGCCGGAGGAGTGGTTCGTCGGCGCGCGCGAGAAGGCACCAGGTTTGAAGCGCAAAAGCCGTGTCGACTGGCTCTACTCGGCACGCGGCATCGCGATGGAGGGTGACGGCCTGGGCACCGACGGCAAGCGGTACCACATCGAAAACGTCGGCTCCGGCGGCTGGGTGGCGCGCAACGGAAAAACGGCGACGTTCGGATCGAGCGACAAGTCGAAGCAGCCGTACTGGCGTTCGTCGGGCTACTGGCGCAACAAGAAGAAGGGCGTGACCTTCAAACTCGAGGACGGCGGCTGGTCCGCCGGCAAAGGCAGGCGTCACATCAAGCCGAACGGCATCACGTTCGGCAAGGGTCCGTCGCGCGACCTCACCTACTACCGCAGCGTTGCGGTCGATCCGAAGCTGATCCCGCTCGGCAGCCTCGTCTACTCGGCTAAGTACAAGTCGCTGAACGACGACGGCTGGTTCAAGGCCGAGGACACCGGCGGCGCGATCATCGGCCATCACATAGACGTCTACCGCAAGCCGCCGGACAGCGCCGACGACGAAGGGCGCTACTACAGCGGCCAACGGATCTTTGTGGTGCCGAAGTCGCTGGTCAAGCAGTACGCCGAGGCCGAGCGCAACAAGGACAGCGATGGGCTACCCGCGCCGCCCGAGTCTTTGACCGACTAGTTCACGGTTGTCGCCCGGTCGTCTGCAAGTATCCGGCTTGATGACGACCAAGCCCGAAGTTCGCAGCGAAGACGACACGGCCGACGGACCGTCGCGCCGCACCGTATTGGCGGCCGAACGCACCTGGCTCGCCTGGTGGCGTACGGGCATCGCGGTCTCTGGCGCGGCGGTCGCGATCGGCGGTCTGATCCCGCATCTTGTCGAAGGGTCGCGCACCCCGTACATCGCACTCGGCGCTTGTTATGCCGTGCTGGCCGCAGCCATCTTCGTGATCGCGCTGCTGCGCCACCGTCATGTCTATGACGCGCTGCAGTCCGGCGAGGATGTCGGTTTCGGCGGCAAGTGGATAGTGCCGCTGTCGGTCGCGGGTGGACTGCTCGCGCTGGCGACTCTGGTTGTCGTCGTGGTGGCCTACTGATGGTCGAGTTCGACGGCGAGGCACTGATCGCGGCAGCGAAGGGCGGCGACGAGTCTGCGTTCGCGATGCTGGTCGAGCGTTACCACCGCTCACTCGTGCGCGTCGCGCGAATGTTCGTGAAGGACGACGCGACGGCCGAGGAGGTCGCGCAGGACACCTGGCTCGCGGTGCTCGAAGGAATTGATCGCTTCGAGGGCCGTTCATCGTTCCGTACCTGGTTGTTCACGATTCTCACCAACCGTGCGAAGACGCGCGCCGTGCGCGACGGCCGCAACGTGCCGTTCTCGGCGATTGCCTCGACCGAGGCGATGAGCGGCGAAGACTCTTTTGACGCCGACCGCTTTCTCGACTCCGAGCAGCCTTGGGCCTATCACTGGGCAGCGAAGCCGACTGCATGGACCGAAGACCAGGTGCTCGCCGACGAGACGATCGAGCTGGTCAAGGAGGCGATCGGGACGCTGCCGAAGGTGCAGCGCGAGGTGATCAGCCTGCGTGATGTTGATGGCTGGTCGCCCGAGGAGGTCTGCGATGTGCTGCAGATCAGCGAAGGCAATCAGCGCGTTTTGTTGCACCGCGCGCGGGCGAAGGTGCGTAACGCAATCGAGGGTTACTTAGACGGTTCCACGGAGACACAGTCATGAACGACAGAATCAATAGCGGATTCGCACGCGAAGACATCACATGCAAGGAACTCGTCGAACTCGTGACGATGTACCTCGAGGGCGCGCTGGCGGCCGATGACCGCCGCATGTTCGAAGAGCACCTCGGCATCTGCGGCGCCTGCGTCACCTACGTCGAGCAGATTCGCCAGACGATCATCGTGGCCGGACGCGTCACCGAGGACACGATCGACCCGGCCGCGCGCGACGAGCTGATGAACGTGTTCCGCGGCTGGCACGCGCGGCAGGCTTAGCCGCCGCTAGATCAGGTCCGGGTCGGAGACGACTTCGACCAGCGACGGGCCGTCGTGGGCCAGCGCCTCCGCGATCGCCGCATCCAGCTGAGAACGGTCCGTGACTCGCAGGCCCTGGGCACCGCAGATCCGCGCGTACTCCGAGAAGTCCGGGTTGTGCAGCGTGGTCTGCCACACGTCCCAGTTGCCGGCGCGCTGCTCTTTCGAGATCTTGCCGAGCTGGTTGTTGTTCAGCAGAACATGTGTGATGTTCATCCCGTGCTTGACCGCTGTGAGGATCTCGGCCATGTACTGCGCGAAGCCGCCGTCGCCGGTGACGGCGACGATCGTGCGGCCGCGGTCGGCCGCCCAGGCGCCGATCGCCGCCGGGTAGCCGAAGCCGATCGAGCCGAGGTAGCCGGACATCAGCACCGACTGGCCGGGTTTGGTCTCGAAGTAGCGGCCGAACGAGTACGCGTGGTTGCCGACGTCGACGCTCAGTACGGCGTTCTCCGGCGTCAGCCGCGAGAGCGACTCGAAGACGGCGGCGGCGTTGACGCCGTTGCCACGGTCGTCGGCAGCGCGGCTCGCCTTCTCGGCGCGCCAGATGTTCTGCCGCTCGAGCACCTCCGGACGCTGGTCGATGCGGTGCGTGGGAGGGGAGTCCGGCAGCGCTTCGCGCAGCTGGTCGACGACGACGCCGACCTCGCCCCAGACCGGCACTGCGACCGGGTGGAACTTGCCCAGCTGCATCGCTTCGAAGTCGACCTGGATGATCTGCTTGCCGGCGTAGATGCCGGTGTGGTTGCTGAAAAGAGGCTCCCAGCACCAGCAGCACGTCGGCCTCGTTCATGAACCAGCTGGCCACCGGCGTGCCGCTGCGGCCGAGCACGCCGGTCGCGAGCGCGTGGTCGTCGGGGAACTGGCCCTTGGCCTTGAAGGTCGTGATCACCGGCGCGCCGGTCTGCTCCGCCAGCGCCTGCACCTGCTCGCGGTGGAAGCGGGCGCCGTGGCCGACGATGATCACCGGGCGCTTCGCCTGGTCGAGCAGAGCGATCGCGTCGGCGATCGCCTGCGGCGGCGGCGAGATCGTCTCCTCGGTCAGCCGGCCCTCGGGTGTCTGCGCCTCGGCCTCGCCGGCCGCCAGCGTCTGTACCTCGTCGGGGAAGATCAGGTGCGCGACGTCGCGCTTGAGCAGTGCGTTCTTGCAGGCGAGCGACATCAGCTCGGCGTGCTTCGAGTCGAGCAGCACCGTCTGGCTCCAAGCGGCGACGGCGCCGAAGGCGCCGGCGAGGTCGACCTCCTGAAACGCGCCCGGTCCTAGCACCTGCGAGTCGACCTGGCCGTTCAGTGCGATCACCGGCGAGCGGTCGACCTTCGCGTCCCACAGGCCGGTCAGCAGGTTCGTCGCGCCCGGACCGGCGATCGTCAGGCAGGCAGCCGGCCTGCCGGTGAGCTTGCCGTAGGCGGATGCGGCGAACGCCGCCGCACCTTCGTGGCGGATACCGATGTACTCGAGGTTGCCCGCCTCCTCTTGGCGGCGCAGCGCGTCGGCGAGTCCGAGGTTTGAGTGCCCGACCATGCCGAAGACGTGCTTGACGCCCCAGTTGACCATCGTCTCGGCCATCACGTCGGTGACTGTGCGCTCGTGCGGGGCGTCGTCTTCGAGAGCGACGTATACGCCGTCTTCGCGCACTTCGACCGGGTAGTTCTGCACCGAGTCACCGAACTCGGAGCTGCCGTCGAGCGGGCAGTAGTCGTAGCCGTGCCAGGGGCAGCGCAGCTTCCCCTTCTCGATCGAACCCTCGCCGAGCGGACCGCCCTGGTGCGGGCACTTGTTGTCGAGCGCGCCGTACGCGCCGTCGATGTGCGTAAACGCCAGCGTGCGATGGCCGATCGAGACCGGCTTGACGCGGCCTTCTGGCAGCTCGTCATTGTCGAGCGCGCGAAACCAGTTGAGCGTCGGTGATGAGTTCTCGGTGCTGGCGGACATCGGCGGCGAGCCTTTCCTCGGAGGATCAAGTTCGTCAACTCGGTCCTCCGCGCAAAAGATTTGTTACAGGCTGAAACGAATCGCCGAACTGGGATACTGCCGGTCATGACTTCAGGGCCGCGCGATGCGCGACAAGAGGCGTTCGATCGGATCGGCGGCCGCTACGAGGTGCGTGTGCTCGAGCCGTCCCCGCCGGCTGTCAGCGCCGAGCCGTGGTTCGCCGACGACCCGGCGGCGCGCGGTGAGGTGCCGGCCGGTACGGAGCTGGTCTCACCGGTCACGAAGGGAGACCTGATGTGGAGCGACCTGTTCGATGATTTCGAAGGGCTTGCCGGATGGGCGCGTGAGCGCTGGCTGACCGGCGATCAGCCGCTGCCGCCGCTTCCGGCTGCGCTGATCGAGACGCGTCTGGCGCTGCACCGGCTTGCTGAGAACGTGATCTCGCCGGCGCGCGAGAAGGCCAACGGCAAGATCGGCCTGCGCTTTACGTTCGGCGGCTTCGGCACCCCGTACTTCGGCGACGACGAGCAGCTGCGCGTGCAGGGCGACCGGCTGATCCGGGAATCGCGCGCCGGCTCAAGTGAGGAGCAGCTCGACGTCGACGCCGCGGCGAGCGCCTTCCTGGGCGACTGGTTCGGCTTCACCTGCAACGTGCTTGAACAGCTGCGCGCCGAAGCCGGCCCGGAGCTGGAGGCATCGCGCGTGCAGCTCTGGCCCGAGCACTTCGACTTGGCGACCGAGTTCGGCGCCGAAGCAGATGGCGAGCGCGCCGGCTACGGCGGCTCCCCCGGCGACGAGCTGCATCCCGAGCCCTATCTGTACGTCGTGCCGTGGGACCAGTCGCATGCCGAGGGCGATGCCTGGAACAGTGAGGCGTTCAAAGGCGCTGAGCTGTCGTATGCGCAGCTGCTCGAGTCGGCGGCGCCGCGCGAGCTGGCGCTCGACTTCTTCCGTTCGCGGCTGCAGCTGCTGGCCGGGTGACCGTGAGTCAGTAACGAATCGGCGGCTCGCTGGACTAAGAAACAGTGACCGAGATCCACTTCACAAACCTCTTGATCGTCGTAGTCGTCGCGTTTGCGGCGCCGCTCATTTTGGGTCTGACGCCGCGCCTGCGCGTGCCCGCGGTCGTGCTGGAGATCGTCGCCGGCATCGCGATCGGCCCGTCCGGATTCGGCTGGGTCGAGATCGACGCGCCCGTTCAGGTGCTTGCGGTGATCGGTCTGGCGTTCCTGCTGTTCGTAGCCGGTCTCGAGATCGACCTGCGCGAGCTGCGCGGCAAGACTGTGCGCCTGGCGCTACTCGGCTTCGCGATGTCGGTCGCGATTGCGTTCGCGCTTGGTTTGGGCCTGCACGCCGGCGATTTCGTGAAGTCACCGCTGTTGGTCGCGATCATCTTGTCGGCCACGTCGCTCGGCGTGATCGTGCCTGTGCTGAAAGACGCAAATCAGACCGAGAGCGCCTTCGGGCAGCTCGTGATCGCTGCCGGCTCGATCGCCGACTTCGGCGCGATCATCTTGCTGACGCTGTTCTTTTCCGGCTCCGGACAGAGCGACACCACCAGCAAGCTCGTGCTGCTGGCAGCGTTCGCGGCGATGGTCGGTGTACTTGCGTTCGCGCTGAAGGGCGCCGAGCGTTCGATGCGGCTATCCGACGTACTGGTGCGGCTGCAGGACACGACGGCGCAGATCCGCGTGCGCGGTGCGTTCGTCTTGATGATCGGCTTCACCGCGCTGGCCGAGCAGTTCGGGCTGGAGACGATCCTTGGCGCGTTCGCGGCCGGTGCCGTGCTGACCGCAATCGATCGCGACGAAACCCACAGTCACCCCCAGTTCCGCCTGAAGCTCGAGGCGGTCGCGTATGGCGTCTTCATCCCGGTTTTCTTCGTCACCACGGGCCTGCGCTTCGACTTAGGCGCGCTGTTCTCCAGTGCCTCGACGCTGGCCCGCGTGCCGCTGTTCCTGGCGGCGCTACTGCTGGCACGCGGCCTACCGGCGCTGCTCTACCGTGGGGTGATCGACGGGCGCCGCGTCGTCGCCGCGGCCTTGATGCAGGCGACGTCGCTGCCATTCATCGTCGCCGGCACGACGATCGGATTGGAGATGGGCCTGATCTCACAGGCGTCTTCAGCGGCATTCATCGCCGCCGGACTGCTCACGGTGATCATCTTCCCGACCGCCGCCAGCGCGCTGCTGCGCGATCGCAGCGATGCCGCAGAGGCCGGTGCACAAAAGCTTTCCCCGCAAACCGCAACCACAGGAGGCATGTAAATGAGCTTTTTGAGCAAGCACGAACCGGACACGACGGTGCGCAACGTCAGCAAGTCCGAGGACGAGTGGCGCGAGCAGCTCTCCGACGAGGAGTACGCGGTGCTGCGCCAGGCCGGGACCGAGGCGCCGTTCACCGGCGAACTGGTCGACATGAAAAAGGACGGCAGCTACCGCTGCAAGGGCTGCGGCACCGAGCTGTTCGCGTCGGGCACCAAGTTCGACTCGGGCACCGGCTGGCCGAGCTTCACCGACCCGGCGAACGCCGAGGCCGTTGAGCTGCGCCCCGACAACAGCATGTTCATGCGCCGCACCGAGGTGCTGTGCAAGAACTGCGGCGGGCATCTGGGCCACGTCTTCGACGACGGCCCAGGCCCCGATGGGCAGCGTTACTGCATCAACTCGTGTTCGTTGGATTTCAAAGCGGACGACGAGTCGTAGCCCGCTCGCGGCGACGAAATTCCTGAAGACGAAAAAGGTCCGGCGTTCGTGCCGGACCTTTTCGTTTGCGGTCGCTTCCCTGGCCGCTAGGCGAGTCGTTCGAGCTGCCGCGCCGATGGCTCGTCGATTGCCAGTTCTCGCAGGTTCTTCGCGGCGCGCGTGGCGAGCATCGCGCCCATCGCGCCGGCGCCGATCAAGCCGATCACGTCCAGGACGGTCAGGCCGAGGCCCTCGACCTTGAAGTCCAGGCCGATGCCCAGCGCCAACGTCACGTTGAGCGTGATCAGCGCGAGCCGCGCCTCGGTCGGGCCGATCTTGCCGTAGCCCAGGCTGAAACGGTTGAACACGTGGGTCTCCAGGTAGACGTTGATCGACAGCATCAGGTAGCCGATCACGATCACCAATCCGACCGACAGCAGCATGTACGGCGAGAGGCCGAGACCAAGCCCGATCATCGCCGTCGCAAACGCGTCGGCGAGGTGGTCGAGGTAGAAGCCGTAGCGCGGCCGCTCGATCTTGCGGTAGCGGGCGAGCGAGCCGTCGAGGCTGTCGCCGAACCAGTGGATCGCGAGCAGCGCGCTGGCGGCCCACAGCCAGGCAGGGTCACGGTTGCTCAGCAGATAGGCGACCGCGATGCCGACCGCCGCGACCAGCGCGAGCGCGGTCAGGTGGTCGGGCTGGACGCGCGCGGGTAGGCGTTTCGCCAGCCAGGTGAGCAGAGCTCGTTCCGGGCGGGCGAGTAGAAAGTTGGCTTCGCGCGGTGCGTCCTTGTGTGCGTTTTCCATTTGTGATTCATCCATTCCTTGGCCCGGCGGACGCCGGATTTGAGCTTTTTACACCGCGCGCGTTGATTGGGTTACCCGCTTTTGTTAAGAGTGGATGTACGATCCGGGAATGCTCAAGCAAGTTCCGCTCGGCAGCCAAGGGCTGCAGGTTTCGCGCGAAGGTCTCGGCTGCATGGGCATGTCGGACTTCTACGGCGCGACCGACGACACCGAATCGACGGCGACGATCCACAAGGCTCTCGAACTGGGCGTGACCCTCTTCGATACCGCCGACATGTACGGGCCGCACATCAACGAGGAGCTCGTTGGCCGCGCGCTGCGCGAGCACCGCGACGACGTGGTGATCGCCACGAAGTTCGGGATCCGCCGGCGAGACCTTGAGGCCGGCTACGACGGTCCCGCGTATCCGGCGTCTCCGGTGACGATCGACGGCACTCCGGAGTATGTGCACGCGGCGTGTGACGCGTCGCTGAAGCGGCTTGGCGTCGACCACATCGACCTTTACTACCAGCACCGCGTCTCGCTCGACACGCCGATCGAGGAAACCGTCGGTGCGATGGGCGAGCTGGTGCAGGCCGGCAAGGTGCGCTACATCGGGCTGTCCGAGGCGGCGCCCGACACGGTCCGCCGCGCGCACGCGACGTTCCCGATCACCGCGCTGCAGACCGAGTACTCGCTGTGGTCGCGCGACCCCGAGAAAGAACTGCTTTCGACGGTGCGCGACCTCGGCATCGGCTTCGTGCCGTACAGCCCGCTTGGGCGTGGCTTCCTGGCCGGCCGCTTCCGCAGCCTCGACGAACTCGACGAGGGCGACTACCGCGCGGCGACGCCACGCTTCTCCGGCGAGAACCTCGACAAGAACCTCGCACTGGTCGAGCGCGTCGAAGCCCTTGCGCACGAGAAGGGCGTCTCAACGGCGCAGCTCGCGCTGGCCTGGGTGCTCGCCCAAGGCGACGACATCGTTCCGATTCCCGGCACGAAGCGCCGGGTGTACCTCGAGCAGAACGTTGGCGCCGCAGAGATCGAGCTGACTGCCGACGACATCGCTGCGCTTGAAGAGGCAGTCCCGGTCGGCGCGGTGGCGGGCGAGCGCTACCCCGACATGTCGCGCCAAGACCGCTAGAGCCCGGCGGGGTGCCGGATCTCGAAGCCGGCCAGCGAGCGCTTGCTGTCCTGCCAGCGCGAGCCGCGCGGGCCGTCGCGGAACGACGTGTCGAAGCGCAGACCGCCGACGAACATGAAGACGTGGCCGCCGTTGGCGTAGATCGTGATGTATTTGCCTGGACCCGGCTCGCCCCAGTTGGCGAGTTCGCCCGAAGTGAGCGGCGCGTCGAGCAGACCGCCGCCGGCCAGCGCGTAGCTGACCGAACCGGAGCAGTCGTAGCCGCGGGCCTGGAACGAGGCGTGGCCGCCGCCCCAGATGTACGGGTAGTTCTTGATCGCGTTACCGGCCGCGACGACGCCGTTGATCGCGTCGGGCGCGCCGATCGGCGGGATCGCGCTGCCGTCGTCGGCCAACTGCACCGTGTCGCCGGGCGCGAGCTTGCCGGCCTTGCGCTGCTCCTTCAAAAGCTTTTTGACCTGGTCACTGGTCTGGGCTCCAGCGGCCGGTGCCCGCGTCGTCGAGGCGGCGGGCATCCCGGCGATCTTGTGCAGCTTCGCGTTCTTCGGTTCCGGCGAGGCGTACTGCTCCTCGGGGTCGCGGATCAGCGCGGCGTTCTGGGTCTTCGGACCGCTGTCGGCGCCGTAGACCTGGTCGCCGTCGATCGTCACCGTGTTGGCGCTGTCGTCGGCCTTCGCAGTTGCTCCGCTGTCACCGCCGAACGGGTCGAGCAAGAGCAGCAACAAGACGACGAGCGTCACCGTCGCGGCGACGCCGCAGGCGATCGCCAATAGGCGCGTGTTGTTCGCTTTCGATGCCATCGTGCTCTCGAGGGGTGAAACAGTTGCGGAGTGTGGGTGGATCGCTTGCCGATGTTAAGGCGCGGCGGAGGCGAAGCGTCCGGTCTTCTGTATCGGCGCACACCGCGCGAACATGAGTTAAGCGCGTGCTGTCGCAGCTGTCAAACAGCAGCGGTCAACGGCTCGACCGGCGGTTCCTCGACCGGCGCGGCGACGTCGCCATCATACGCGGCGAGGCCGGGCAGGAAGAGCGCGACCAGCCCCACAGAGGCGATGCAGGCGAGCCCGCCGCTGACGACCGAGAACTTCGGCGTGGTTGCGGCCGCGACGGATCCCGATTCGACGTCGCCGATACGCGGCCCGCTGGCCACGACCAACATGAACACCGACGACATCCGCCCGCGCATGTGGTCCGGAGTGACCGACTGGGAGATCGTGCTGCGGCAGACCGCGCTGACGCTGTCGGCGGCGCCGGCCACGGCGAACAGCAGCGCCGCGGGGTAGATCGACGGCATCAGTCCGGCAGCGGCGATCGCCGCGCCCCACGCGGCGACGGCGCCCAGCACGATTCGCCCAAGCCAGCGTGCGTGCTCGAGCCAGCCGGTCGTCAGCGCCGCGACAACGGCGCCGAACGAGACCGCCGCGTACAAAGCGCCGGTGCCGGTCGCCCCAGTATGGAACACGGAGACGCTGAGCACGGCGAACAGCGCGCGCGGCATGCCAAAAGTCATCGCGGCGAGGTCGATGATGAAGCTCGCGACCAGGGCCTGCGACCGGCCCACGAAGCCGAGACCCTCCTTGATCGATCGCAAGACCGGCTCGTGCTCCTCCGGCGCGCCTTCCGGTGGCTGCGGCGACATCGCCCACGCCGCCACCAGCATGCCAAAGCATGTGATCGCGTCGACGATGTACGGCGCGGCGATCCCGAAGCCGGCGATCAGCAGGCCGCCGAGCGCGGGGCCGATCACCATCGTCACCTGGTACAGGCCGAAGGTCAGCGACAGCGCCGCGCGCAGCTTGTGCGGCGCGACTGTGTTCGGCACGATCGAGCTGCGCGTGACGCGCTCGAGCGACGCCGTCGCCGCGGTCGCACCGGCCAGCACGAACAGCAGCGCCACCGGCGGTTCGTCGGTCAGCGCCACGGCAGTCAGGGCAAGCGCGACCAAAACCAGCGCGCCCTGCGTGAGCATCAACAGCTTGCGGCGGTCGTAGCGGTCGGCGAGTGCGCCGGCGTACAGCGAGGCGACGATCAGCGGGATCAGCTCGGCCAGCCCGAGCATGCCGGTCAGCAGCGCGGACCCGGTCAGCAGGTAGGTCTGGTACGGCAGCGCCACCAGCGCTGCCTGCGCGCCGAGGCCCGTGATCAGGCTGCCGGCAGTGAGCAACCGGAAGTCGCGCGACTCGCGAAGCGCACTTGTGTCGACGGCAACGCGGGAGAGAAAGCTCATGCCCTCCCAGCGTAGGCTGGGAGCCGTTGGGACTACGCGAAAAGGCCTGAGCCGACCCAGTCGTCGGGATCTTGAGCGCCAGGCGGAACGAAGAAGTAACCGCCGCCCGTCGGCTTCACATAGTCGATCAGCGGCTCGCCGTTCAGACGCGTCTGCACGGCCTCGAACTGCCTTTGGATGTTGCGATTGAAGGCCGCGAAAACGAGGCCCATATCGAGCTGGCCCGACTGGTCGACGCCGCGCGAGTAGTTGTAGCCGCGGCGCAGAATTCGCTCGCTTTCGGTCGCCTTCGTGCGCGGGCGGGCGAGCCGGATGTGCGCGTCGAGCGGGATTCGGTCGCCCTTGGCATCGGTCGGGTAGTCCGGGTCGTCGAGCTCGCGGGGCTTACCCAGCGGCGCGCCGATCACTTTGTCGCGGCCGATCATCAGCTCCTGCTCGTTGCGCGCGACGCGGTCCCAGAACTCGACGCGGTTGCGGATGATCCGCACTACCTGGAAGGTCCCGCCTTGAGCCCACCGCGGCTGGTCGTCGCCGGTCCAGACCAGTTCGCGCATCAGATCGTCGTCGGTCGTGTCGGGGTTGGCGGTGCCGTCCTTGAAGCCGAGCAGGTTGCGGCTCGCACCCTGCTCGCGTTTTGCGGTCTGGTAGCCCTCGATCTTCCAGCGCAGGGCCAGCACCCCGCGGGTCTCGCGCATCAGGTCGCGGAGTGCGTTGAGCAGCGTCTCCTCGGTGTTCGCGCGCAGTTGAAGCATCAGGTCGCCGTGGCACTCCCCCGGCACGAGCGCGTCGTCGGGGAAGGTGCGCATCGGCGTGAGGCCCTTCGGCTTGCGTCGCGCGAGCCCGAAGCGGTCGTCGAACAGGCTTGCGCCGAAGCCGACCGTCACCGTCAGCGCATCAGGTGGAGGCTGCGTCCCGAGAATGCCCGAGTCGGGCGTGGGACCCTCGCCGTCCGGTGCGCCGATCAGAGCGGCGTATCCGGCCGTCAGGCGCCGTGCGCGCACCGACAGTGATTCGATCGCCTTCGCGAGTTCCGCGCGCGATTCGGTGATCGCGTCGAAGCTCGCGAACACCGCGTGCGCTTGCGACGGCGTCAACACGCCGGCTTGGTGCGCGCCCTCGAACGGGATCCGCGTTTGGAGTCCCTCGGCAAGCGCGTCGGATCCAGCGTCGTTCTGCGCTGCGCCGGCGGCGAATGCGGACCCGGGTGGTCCGCCCGCGACGTGGTCGATCGCGAGGCCGACGCCGGCCGCGGCTCCGGCTGCGAGAAAGCGCCGGCGGCTGATCGATCTGCGAAGGCCGCTCACTGCGTCGCTCCGATCGCGCGCTTCGCGGGCATCGGCGGGCGCGGATCGATCGCGCCCGGCACGAACGCCAGTTGCTCCGCGGCTCCCGCGGTCAGTCCGTTGACGCGTTCACGATCGATCTGCGACAGCGTGTCCCAGGCCGGCATCCGCCCGTCGTGCGACAGCTTGCCGAGTTCGCGGTGAAGTTTGTTCAACGCGAGGTCGGCCTGCTGGTAGACCTGTGGGCTTCGCTGGCGCAGCATCGGCGCCAGGCTGGCGAGCACGACGCGTGTGCCGCGCTCGTTGCCATCGAGTGCGTTGAGTGCGCTGCCGCTCCACGGACTGGCCACGCCGCTGAGCTGCAGGTGCAGCGAGTCTTCGAGCACTTCATGTGCGCGCAGCGAGTATTCAAGAGGATCGATCTCCATCGCGCCGACCGTGCGGCGCAACTTGCTCACGTTGGCGGCGAGCTTCGCCGACGCCGACGCCGCGGAGGCCGCGTCGTGCTGCGACCAGAGCGCATATTCGATGCGGTGCAATCCGGTCCACTGCTCTGAGCGCACGCCGCCCGGCAGCCCGCCCGGCGTGCCGTTGATCGCAGCGTCGAGATCGCCGAACGCGCCGTAGGCGGCGCCGATCGATTCGTACTGGCGGTCGGCCGCAAGCCAGGCTTTTTTGGCGCCGGCGACGTCGCCGTTCGCCGCGGCTGCGCGCAAGGCGGCGACACTGACCAGCATCGTGCCGAGCGTCTTACGAACGTGGCGCCGGTACTGCGCGGTCGGCCGGCGGTAGGCGGCCGGTCCAACGCGCGAGGTCAAGCCCGTGCTGCGTCCCTGCTCGCGGTAGGGCGTCGCGGTCGCCAGGGAGTTGTCACGGTTCTCGCCGCCGCAGCCGGCGATCGCCACGGCTGCCGAAAGCACAGCAAACAGAGCTGCCAGCAGGCGCGGCTTCAGCATCCCTTGATCTTTCCAACCAGCATCGAAAGCGGGCTCTCCGCCGGCGCACGCGTGGTCGTGTCGTGGACCTGCTTGAGCGGCGGGTTAGCCGTCGCGTACCAGCAGCCCTTGTCGGTTTGAGTTACGTCATATGCGACGGTCTGTTTCTCACCGCTCGTGTCGGTCCATCGCGCTTCACAGTGCCACGGCTGATCTCCCTTGGACTGGAGCGCGCCATCATGCGAGCACGTGACCGAGTCCAGTGTGCCGCTCGGCACGTTCTCGTCCAGCCCCGAAGCATCGTCTTTTGCCTGCGTAATCACGGCGAGCTGCTTCAGCTGAACGCGCACCGCATTGCCGACGAGCTTTTGCAGCCCGGCGGCGTCGCCGGCGGCGTAAGTCTGTTCCGCGGCGGCCGGCGTGTCGCCGCCACCGCAACCGCTCGCCGCCGCGGCGAGGGCTGCGAACAGGGCGAGGGTCAACGAGATTCTCTTCAATCTTGGTGCAGGTTCCATTTTTCTTCCTTGTCAACCGCACGAACCGGCCGCATCCGAGCGGCCGGTTCGTTTGGTCAGGTCGAGCTTGCGCGAATCGTGCTTACGGCTTGAGCTCGTAAGTCGTGTTCGAGCCGTGCTGGTAGGTCACGAAGATCCGGGTGCCGGACTTCTGGCCGTAGTCGTGCTTGAAGGCCGGGTCACGCACGCCGGTCATCAGGTGCACGCTTGCCCAGCCCGGGTCGACGAGGATGCCGGTGACTTCGTTGTCGCCGTCGTTCTGGTCGGCGATCGGCGGGACGCCTTCCTTCTTGCTGACGTCGGCGAACGAGTCGGCGTCGCGGCCCTGGGCGATCACGCGCTGGGCGTCGGCGTTGATCGCCGAGTATGACTTCGTGAGGTCGAACGACCACAGTGAGTCGAGCGCGTTGAGCTGCTGGTGCAGCAGGTCGCCGCGGTCCTCGCCGACGAACACCGTGTTGCGGTCGAAGAACGAGAGGTTGTCGAACGAGTTGTGAACCGCGTCGCCGACCGCAGCCGCGCTGATGCGGCCGGTGTCCGCGCCCGGACGACCGAACTGAAGGTGCATCAGTGCGCCGTATGCACCACGGGCAGCGGCGCCGGGGTAGGTCTGCGCCTCCTGGCTCGTGTCGCCGGTCTCCGTGAATACGAAGTCGCGGAAGCCGCGGCGCGGCATCCACTTACCGTTCTCCGGACGCTTGAACGGCGTGCCGCCCTTCGTCTTCGCGAGCGAGTTGGCGTTGAAGGTCGCCGTGCCGTCGACTGCGGTGTCGTGGACCGTGACCCACTTGACCTTCAGCCATGCGCCCGAGTGCAGCTTCAGGATGTCGGCGCCGAGTGCGTCGTCGCGCGGACCGGTGCCGGTCGTGTGGAACGTGATCGGTGTGCCGGCGCTGTTGGCAACCTGCAGCACCTGCAGCTTGCCGCTCGTCAGTCCGCCCGGAGTGGTCGGCTTGAAGCGGAAGAGGAAGGAGTTCGGCTGCTTCACCTTGGTCGCCGTGGCACCGTCGGTGACGTTGATGCCGCCCGCGTCTTCAACCAGGTAGGAGTTGCCGAGGCGGTCGAAGGTGATGCCTTCGTAGCCGGCGGTGCCGAACGAGCCGAGGTAGTGGTCGGTCGACGGCATCGTTGTGCCGCTCCAGTTCAGGTTCGTCGAGAACACGCCGCCGAAGGTGTTGTTGCCCTCACCGGTGAATACGAGCTTGCCGGTGAACGGGTCGTAGACCGATCCGTCGATCGACGCCGCGCCGGTGTTGCCGCTTGCGTCCGCGGCGTTGAGCAGCGTGATGCGGTGCGAGTTGCCGACCGGCACGTCCAGGTTGACGCGCGTGAAGTACGCGCTGTTGCTGTGGCCGACGCCGGCCACCGCGCTGGAGAAGAGTTCGTGGCCCTGGATTAGGAAATGACGGCCGTAGTTGTAACCGGCGGTCGGACCGCCCGGGTTCGAGGTCGTGTGCAGGTAGGTGTTCTCGTCGGGCTCCGTCTTTGTCTGAAGGCCTGAGGTCTGGCCGGCCGCGTCGTTGAGGTAGCCGTAGTTCGTGATGATGCCGGACGGGTTTTCAAGCGCGTCCGAGCCCTGCGCGAGGAGTGACTTCGTGAAGCCGGTCGCGAGGATGTCTGAAGGGGTACCCGAGCGCGGGTTGGCGCTTGGCACGCCGCCCGTGATCTGAGCGATTGCTACCGCGGCGGTGGCAAGGAACACCGTTATCGCAGCGATACCGAGAAGCATTTTTCGCATTGTCGTGAGTCTCCTGAACGGATGGGGATCGATTTGCAGCCAACGTATCTCCGCCTCATTTGCGCATTGCTACGACGCTGTGACCTTCTGGAAACAGGTTTGTTGCGAAACTGAAAACGGGTTGTGTATGGCCGGACGTTCGCCGTTCCTGGGCGCCGCTTGTTACGGTCGCCCGCGATGCGAAAACGGGGCAACGACTGGGTCTCGATCGCGGCATACGCGCTCGCCGCCGCCGCGAACCAGATGCTGTGGTTGACCTTCGCTCCGATCACCAGCGAAAGTGCGCTGCATTACGGCGTTTCGGAGGATGCGATCGGCTGGCTCTCGGAGATCTTTCCACTGCTCTACGTGGTGCTGGCGGTGCCGGCAGGGCTCCTGCTTGATCGCTGGTTGCGGCCGGTGCTGGTCGGGGCGGCGGCGCTGACCGCGGCCGGCGGATGCCTGCGGCTTGTGCACGACACATACGCGTTTGCGTTCGCCGGGCAGGTCTTGGTGGCGATCGCGCAACCCGCGATCCTCGGCGCGGTGACGAAGCTGGCGAGCGAGCGGCTGGAACCCGAATCGCGCACGCTGGGGATCTCGCTCGGATCGGCGGGCATCTTCGCGGGCGCCGTTGCCGCGCTCGCGCTCGGCGCGACGGTCGGCGCGCGTGATCAGCTGAGGCCACTGCTGGTCTCGGGCGCGGTCGTCGCGGTCGTCGCGGCTTTGGCGATCGCCGTCGCTCTGCGCAGGCCCGGTACACACGAAGCCGGCGAGTCGGTTGCGATCGGCCGCCGCGAGCTGCGCGCGATCTACGGCGACTCGGTCTTGCGTCGCCTCTCGCTGATCGCATTCATGGGCTTCGGAGTTTTCGTCGCGCTCACTACGTGGCTGCAGGTGCTGCTCGAACCCGCCGGCGTCAGCTCGTCGACCGCCGGGTGGCTGCTCGTCGGCATGACGGTCGCGGGTGTGATCGGCTCTGTGTTGTTGCCGGAGCCGGTGGCAGAACGGCAGCGCGAGCGCTACTTCCTGCGTGGCGCGGCGATCTGCGTCGCGCTCAGCCTGATGGCACTGGCGGTCAGCGGTGAGGTCGCCGTCGCCGCGGTCGCGGTCGCGCTGATCGGGCTGTTCCTACTCAGCGCGCTGCCGGTGCTGCTGGAACTGACCGAGCGCCGCGCCGGCGTCGCC
>JBOGYW010000047.1:0-16461 GCA_050696815.1 Solirubrobacterales bacterium
GTATGAGGATCCCGGCAGCGTCGTGAAGTCCTCTCCCGAGGTCTGGATGATCTTGCTCGAACGTGCGATCCAATTGACAGGCACCGCCGCCGATCCCTCGCCGATCAAGTCGCTTGTCGTAGTCGCGCCGGGGTTGACCTTTATGCCTGTGTCGGTGTAGACGTCGGGAGTCACCCTCACGGCGTTCTCGAGGTGGATGTCGCGCGACATCGCGGCACGCGCGGGCAAGTTGATCGGCGTCACGTCGGTGCCGCCGGTCGGGTTGTTCATGTAAAGGTCGTAGAGGCCGGTCGAGACGTTGATGTTGTACGAACCTCGCGGCAGCCCGGTGAACAGCGCGCAACCGGTCGAGCCCGTCGTCTTCGTCACAGTGCTGTAGTTCATGCCGACGCCGGTCGCCTCGAGGGAGACGGTTGTGCCGACGTACGGGACGTTCGTGCTGTTGAGCGTGTAGACACGCAGTGTGCCGGTGTTCGCGTTGGTGTCGCCACCTTCCGGCGAGAAGTACGCGTCGAGCGTCGGCAACGGCGACGAGGGCGTCGAGCCGCTGAAGGTGATGCCCGGGTATTGGACCGTCACCTTCATATAGATGTACTTCGCGGCGCCGCTTCCGTCGTCCACGAAGGTGCCACCGCAGGCGTCGAGCGAGTTATCGCCGAGTCCCGAGACGTAGTAGGCCTTGTACCAAATCTTGTACTGCTCGCCGCCGAGCATGACCGTCTTGCTCGGTGACGTCGGCGCGTTGCTCGCGTTGTTCTTCGCGAGCAGCGAGTTGATGTTCTGCACGCCCAGCTCACGCAGGCCGTTCAGCTCATTCTGTGCGACGTCGTACGCAGACGTCTTGACGACGTCCTTGGTGGCGGTCTTGTTGCCGTTCTCAAGCGCCATGAAGGTCGCCATGAAGGCGAGCACGACCACGACCGAAGACCAGACGGCGTCCATCAGGACCCAGCCGTGCTGGTCGCTCATTTTTGCCAAGCGTGAACTGACGAATGGAACCCGCATCGGGGTTCGTATCGGTCTTGTACCCGGCCTACTTGACCGCTAAAACTCCGCGCTCAACCGTTCGTCCAATTTTTCGGGTGCGGGCTAAAGTCGCCGCTTTAGGGCCTTCGCCCCACGTCTATTCGGCCGTTTTTACTAGCCGTTGGCGAAGGTGTCGAGGTACCACTGCACCACGTCTTCGCCCCAGAAGATCGCGAGCACTCCGCCGGCCGCCATGAACGGTCCGAACGGGACTTTCGTCTTGCGACCGTCCGCCACGCCCTTCTTGGCCATGATCGCGATGCCGACGATCGCTCCCGCCGCAAACGCGAACAGCAGTGCCGGTGCAACCGCGCGGCCCAGATAGAGCCCCATCACACCCGCGAGCTTGACATCGCCCATCCCCATGCCACGCGGATATGCCAGCGCGATCAAGAACATCGCGGTGAACGCGATCGCTGCCGACGCCGCCCACGTGACCCAGTCGTCCGGATATGCGAGCGCCATCGCGACCAGTCCGAACAGCAGTGAGATAAACAGCACCGCGTTCGGAATGATGTATTTGTCGAGATCGCTGTTCGTGATCGTCACCAGTGTCGCGATCAAAAGCAGTGCCGGCAGCAGCTGCACCGTCCAGACGAACTTCAGGCCGGCCGCGGCGAAGAGCATCGCCGTCAGCGCCTCGAATGCCGGGTAGCGCCACGAGATCGACGCGCCGCAGTTGCGGCACTTGCCGCGCAGCAGCAGCCAGCCGAGAACCGGAATGTTGTCGCGCGCTTGGATCTGCTCGCCGCAGCTGGGGCAGTGCGAGCGCTTCGGCTCCCACGGCGTCTCACCGCGCGGCAGCCGGTAGGCCACGACGTTCAGGAAACTGCCGAGCGGCAGCCCGAAGATGAACAGCGCGATCGCGACGGTGATGTGTTCTTGGCTGAAGGTCATGACGTTCTTGTACCGGCCGCTCCGGCCAGAGAAAAGGCGAGCCTTGCGGCCCGCCAGTCCCGTCCCTGCGGCGGCTGTTGACGCTCGCCGCCGCTGCAACTCTCTACTTCTTCGCTACCAGGTGCCCGCTACGCAGCCACCGTTGCTGACCGGACCACACGTACGCGTGACCTTGCCGGGGTGACTAGTGGGACGAGCAAGGTAGGAATGAAAAAGGGCGAGTCCGAAGACCCGCCCTTTTCCGAACTTCAATCGATCTTGTGATCTACCACGTACCGGCGGCTACACAGCCACCGTTGCTGACCGGACCACACGTACGCGTGATCTTGCCGGCGGTGTCACGGGCGATTGCGAACGAGTGGTTCGAACCACCGCTCGTGGCGGCCGAAGTAGCCGACACGCAGTAAGCGCCGGCGGCGACCGTACCGGTGCAGGCGCCGCTTGCGGCGGTCTGACCGACGACGATGTTCGTGCCGGCGCCACACTGGCTGGAGGTCACCTGGCTCTCAATCGCGCCCAGCTGTGCGACGGAAGAGGCCGCGTAGCTGTTGTTGTCGATGTAGTACGTCTCCATCGCGGTCTGCATCGTGCGAGCCATTGACTTCGCACAGGCGTCCTGACCCTTTTCACGCTGGTTCAGGAACGACGGAATGGCGATCGCGGCAAGAATGCCGATGATCAGAATGACCACGAGGAGTTCGATCAGAGTGAAACCCTGCTCGCTCTCCATGCGGTTGCGGATCTTGGAAATCATTTTCTCAAATGCTCCTCTTGCGGAATTGCTTTCTGCTTGGAGTGGTTCACTGGCGAAAGCCTTTCCGCACGCAAACCGAACCCAGGCTGCTGTCCTGTCAACGGGGGTTATCGAACGATGGCGCGCCGGACTTAACCTAGGGGCCAGACCTCATGGACGTTCGTTTGAAACCAAACGGCTGGTACTCAAGGCATATTCCGGCGAGCGTGCGCAAACCCCGATGGCAGAGAGCTTCAAAAGGCGCTAGACGCGCTCTGGAGAGCGCGTCGGGCGATGCAATTTCGTATGCGAACGAGCGGCCGCGCGGGCCGGGTTTCGCCTACTGGATCTTTTGGTAGACCTTGAACATCGGCATGTACATCGCGATCACGATGAAGCCGACGATGCCACCCACGACAACGATCATCACGGGCTCGAGAATCGACGTCAGTGCCTTCACTGCGGCATCGACCTCGTCCTCATAGAACTCCGCCACCTTGCTGAGCATCTGGTCGAGTGCGCCGGTTTCCTCACCGGATCCGATCATGTGTCCGACCATCGGCGGGAAGATGGGAGAAGCTTTCAACGGCGCGGCGACGGTTCCGCCGGTCTCCACCGAATTGGTGACGTCGATCATCGCCTTCTGCACCTGCACGTTGCCGGCCGTGCGGCCCGCGACCTCGATGCACTGAAGGATCGGCACACCGGCGGCGGTCAACGAAGCGAATGAACGTGACCAGCGCGCGAGCGCGACCTTGTGGATGATGTCGCCGATCTTGAAGGGAATGCGCAGCAGAATCTTGTGCCACTGATCCTTGCCCTTCTCGGTCGCGCGCCACTTGTTGAAGGTCATCCAGAAGATCGGCGGTCCGAAGATCAGGATGAACCAGTACTTCTTGATCGCGTTTGAAGCTGCGACGGTCGCCTTCGTGATCGGCGGCAGGTCGCCGCCGAGGTCGGCGAAGATGCCGGCGAAGACCGGCACGAGGAAGGTAAGCAGCGCGATCAACACGACCATCGCGAAAAAGGTGATGAAGGCCGGGTAGAGCATCGCCGACTTGACCTGGCGCCGCAGCGACGCATCCTTTTCAAGCTGCGTCGCGACGCGGCGAAGCGTCTCTTCCATGATTCCGCCGGCCTCACCGGCATTGACCATCGCGATGTAGAGGTCATTGAAGACGTCCGGATGCTTGGCGAGCGCGTCGCCGAACGAAGCACCGGCTTCGATGTCCTCGCGGACACTGCCGATCACGTCCTTGAGCATGTCGTCTTCGGTCTGCTCCTCGAGGATGTAGAGGCCGCGCAACAGCGACATGCCGGAGTCGATCATCGTCGAGAGCTGGCGGGTGAAGATGACCAGCGCCTTCTGGTCGACTTTCTTGAAGCGACTGAAGAGGTCGCCGACATCTGTGTTCTTGTTCTCCTCGATCTCGAGGACGATCAGGCCCTTACCGCGAAGGTGTTCGGATACGCCGCGCTTGTCCTCGGCTTCGATCTCGCCTTCGATCGATTGCCCGATCTTCGGATCGATCGCCTTGTATGCGTAAGCGCTCATCTACACGCCTCCTACGAGGCCACCTGCATTGGACTGCCGGCGCCGTTGGCGGCGGACATGCCGGCGGCGGCGGCGCTGCCGACCAGACGGCGCAGCTCGCCGGGTGAGGACGAACGCTGCTCGGCGATCGTTTTGTTGATCACGCCGGCGCGCACCATCTCGGCGAGCGCGGCGTCCATCGTCTGCATGCCGTGCTGTCCACCGGTCTGCAGAACGGAGTAAATCTGGTGGGTCTTCGCCTCGCGGATCAGGTTGCGGATAGCGGGCGTCGGGATCATCACCTCGCACACACAGACTCGGCCCGTGCCATCGGCTCGCGGCAGCAGCTGTTGGGTGATCACACCTTGCAGCGCCATCGAGAGCTGGACTCGCACCTGCTCCTGCTGGTCGGCGGGGAAGACGTCGATCACACGGTCGATCGTGGACGACGTGTCCTGGGTGTGCAGCGTGCCGAACACGAGGTGTCCGGTTTCAGCGGCGGTCAGCGCGGTCGAGATCGTCTCGAGGTCACGCATTTCGCCGACGAGGATCACGTCCGGGTCCTGGCGCAGTGCGGCCTTCAGGCCGAGCGCGAAACTCTGGGCGTCGGTGCCAATCTCACGCTGGTTGACGATGCAGTTCTTGTGGCGGTGGAGGAACTCGATCGGGTCCTCAACCGTCAGGATGTGGTCGTGGCGCGACTCGTTGATCTCATTGATCACGGCGGCCAGCGAAGTCGACTTGCCGGAACCGGTCGGTCCGGTCACGAGCACCAGGCCACGCGGCTTGTTGACGAACTCGTGAAGAATCTTCGGCAGTCCGAGATCCTCGATCGACTTGATGTCCGACGGGATCAATCGGAACGCGGCGCTCATCGCGTTGCGCTGGAAGTAGCAGTTGATGCGGAAACGGGCCATGCGCGGCACCGAATACGCGAAGTCGAGCTGAAGGTTTTCTTCGAGACGCTGGCGCTGGTCGTTGGAGAGAATTCCGTAGATGATTGCGCGCGTCTGGTTCGGTGTCAGCGGCGGGTAGCCGGGCAGCGGCCGCAGCGTTCCCTTTTCACGCACAGTCGGCGGTGCGCCGGCGGTGATGTGAAGGTCGGAGGCGCCGCGCTGCATCATCTGCGTGATGATGTCTGCGAAGTCGATTGCCTGTTCAGTGTTCATATTGAAAACTCTCGGCTATTCGTGTTGTTTACTTCGGCCAGGGCGGAGGTCCCGAACACCGAAATCGGTACGAACTGCTTTGTGACGTGACACGTCCACAACCTTGTCGGCAGCAAAGCCGCTTGTCATTAGCGCTCGCATGGCCTATGTAACACCGGTCACTCGCGTGACTTCTTCGATCGTCGTAGTTCCCTCGATCATCTTCTTCAGACCCGCCTGGCGCAGCGTGTCCATCCCCTCTTCGATCGCCTGTTCTTCGATCTCGCCGGAGTTCGCGCGGGCGAGCACCATCGAGCGGATCTCTTCGGAGATCTGCAGTACCTCGTAGAGACCGACTCGGCCTTTGTAGCCGTTGCTGCAGCGCGGGCAGCCGACCGCCTGCGGCGCCTCGATGTCCTTGTCGGCGACGAATCCGCTCTTGCGCAGCTGGTCGGCGGTGATCTTGACCGTCGTCGCACACTGCGGGCAGACGCGGCGCGCGAGGCGCTGGTTGACCACGACCTCGAGTGCGGTTGCGGTGAGGAACGGCTCGACGCCCATCTCTGAAAGTCGCGTGACCGTGGTCGAGGCGTCGTTGGTGTGCAGGGTCGAGAGCACCAAGTGACCGGTCAGGGCGGCTTCGATCGCGATCAAAGCGGTCTCACCGTCACGAATTTCTCCGACCATGATGATGTCGGGGTCGCTTCGCAGTGCGGCGCGTAGGCCGGCCGCGAAGGTGAGCCCCGCTTTCGTGTTGACCTGCACCTGGCTGATGCCGTTGAGCTGGTATTCGACCGGGTCTTCGATCGTGAGGATCGAGCGTTCGATCGTGTTCAACTGGTTGACCGCCGCGTACAGCGAAGTCGTCTTACCGGAACCGGTCGGACCGGTCACGAGCACGGCTCCGAACGGGCTGTTGAAGCCCTGGCTGAACTTCGCGCCGGCGGTCTCGTCCATTCCGAGGTCGTCGAAGGTCAGCTGGGTGCTTGACTTGTCGAGGATTCGGATGACGACCTTCTCGCCGAACACGCTCGGCATCGTCACGACACGAAGGTCGACCGCGACTTCGCCTACGCGAAGCGCGATACGGCCGTCCTGCGGGACGCGCTTTTCGGCGATGTTCATGTCCGCCATGATCTTGAGGCGGCTGATCATGCCGCTGACCATCTTGCGCGGCACGGTCGTGGCGCGCTGGAGCACGCCGTCGACGCGGAAACGCACACGCATCTCTTTGCCCTCGGGCTCGAAGTGCAGGTCGGACGCGCCGACCGTGACCGCTTGCACGAGGATCGAGTTGATCAGCTTGACGACCGGGGCGTCGTTGGCGGATTCACGGACTTCGAGCGTGACTGTGTCCGGCTCGTCGTCATCGTCGAAGGCCTGGGTGACGGCGTCGTCGAGGTTGCTCAGACGCGTGAAAGCGCCGGCCAGGTCGTCCGGAGCGGCAACCGCGGGCCGCAGCTCCTTTTTGATCATCAGCTTGAGGTCGTCGAGCGCAAGCACGTTGGCCGGGTTGGCCATCGCGACCAGCACTGAGCCGTCCTCGTACTGACGGACGGGCAGAACCTCGTATGACTTGGCCTTTTCCGCAGTGATCAGCGCAGCGACGCCCATGTCGATCTCGAAGGTCGAAAGATCGATGTAGTTGATGCCGAATTTCTCGGCGGTCGCACGCGCTAGTTGGTCTGTACTGACGATCTGGTCGCCCATCAGCACCTGCTCCGGCGTGATGCCCTGGGCCTGTGCCTTTGCGACCGCGGATTCCAGCGCCAGCGCACCGACGTAACCGAGCCTGACGAGGGCGTCGAGAACGGTCGGCGGCGTTCGGCCGGACTGTTTCAGCGTGGGTGCCCAAAGGCCAGGAACACCGGTGTTGCCGTCTGTCTGGGGCTGTTGTGCTCCAGACGGGCGTGCACCAGCCATGCTCTGGACTTGGCCAGCCTGTTGCTGCTCGGACATCTGTCGCGCTGTCGGCTGTTGCTGCGGAGCTTGAGCCGGTTTTTGTTGCGCAGACTGTTGCCCAATCCTTGGGATGTTGGGGTCGTCAGCCATGACTTATTTGGTTCGCGAACTGCAGTAGATCGACCGAATGGCCAATCTGTCGACTTTTATCGGCCCGCGGACGAGATTGCTTTATGGTGCCGCGGCCCCATGGGGCGTGGGTTTGAGGCGTTCTGGACGCGGACCGTTCAGGCAGACAGGGCGGCGTGCATGATCTCGAAGAGCGGATCGTGCTCGGGGAACCAGATCGCGAAGCTCAGGGCGCCTTGGCGCGCGAGCAGTTCGTGGCCGTCAATTGTGCGCAATCCCCCTGCTGATGCGGCTTTGAGCAGATTTGTGCCGCCGTCGCGGTAGACAAAATCGACCACGAGCGGCGTGCCCAGCCGCGCGAGTGAGCCGCCGAGCTCTGCCAGCGGATCGCCGTCGCCGTCCATCCCCACGCTCGTGGTGTTCACGATCGCAGCGATGTTCGCCTCCGGCACCTGCGACGCGCAGCTGACCGCGAATTCGCCGGCAAGCGCTTCGGCCCGCGACAGAGTCCGATTGACCACCACCACCTCCGCGCCGGACTCCCTAAGAGCCCAAACGGCAGCGCGTGCGGTACCCCCCGCCCCAAGGACCAATACCGGCGCGCCGGCCAGATCCACGTCGATCGCCGCAATCAACCCAGGCGCATCGGTGTTGTCAGCGTGGATCGCTCCCTCCACAAAGGTCAAAGTGTTCGCCGCCCCGATCGCAAGCGCCGCCGCCGAGGCGCTGTCGGCCAGCGCCAGTGCCGCCGCCTTGTGCGGAATCGTCACATTCACGCCGCCGAAGCCGCTGGCCGGCAATGCTCGGACGGTCTCATCGAACAGAGCTGCCGGGACCGGCAGCCGCTGGTAGTCGGCGTCGACGCCGAGCGCCGCATACGCCGCCATGTGCATCTGCGGCGACTTGCTGTGTGCGACCGGGTCGCCGGTCACGCCGAAGCGCAGTGTCGAGGTGGCGCTCACAGCGTCAGCAGCCGGTCGGCTGCTTGCCCCCCGCCTTCGCGCGCGCATCGTTGTAGCGCGCGACGTCCTGCTGGAACTCGGCGTCGGTCTTCGAAAATGAGTGCGTTCCGGGTCTGCACGGGTTGGCCACGTAGAACAGGTATCCCACGCTCGCCGGATGCGCCGCCGCCTTCAGCGAGGCGATGCCCGGGTTGCCGATCGGACCTGGCGGCAGGCCCTTGCGCAAACGCGTGTTGTAGGGCGTGTTGCTCTGCAGCTGGGCGTTGGTCAGCGGGTCCGTCCAGTTGTGCGTCTCGAAGCGCGTCGTCGCGTCGATGCCGAGCGGAATGCCGGCCTTCAGACGGTTGTAGATCACGGCGGACACCAGCTTGCGCTCGCTCGGCTCGGAGACTTCGCGTTCGATCAGCGAGGCGATCGTCACGATGTCGTAGACCGTCAAATTCTTCGAGCGCGCGAACCGCATGTTGACTTCGCCGATGTTGTTCTTGAACGCCGTCAGCTGCTGCGGTACCAGCTTGTTGACGTTGGCTCCGGCCGCGACCTCGTAGGTCGCCGGAAACAGGAACCCTTCGAGACTGTCGACCGACTTCGGCGCGCCGTAGCGCTGCGGGCTGAGCAGCGGGCTGGATTTGGTGGCGGCCATGTAGTCGCCCGTCAGGCCGGCCGAGCTCGCGAGCAGATCGATCTCGTAGCGCGAACGGCCTTCCGGAATCGTCAAAACGGTGGTGCCGGCATTCGGACCCTTCGCGAGCAGGTCGATCGCCGCCGAGTAGCTCATGCCTTCGCCGAAGACGTAGCGGCCGGCCTTGAAGTCGTCGGATTTGCCGGACCAGCCCGCGCGCCAGCCGAACTTGCGAGCGCTGGGCACCACGTCTTTCGCCGCCAGCAGCTCGCCGATCTGACCTACGTCGGCGCCCTTCGGAACCGCAACCGGCACCTTGCCCGAGCCCTTGCCGTCGCCGGCGAACGGCTGGAAGACCGAGTTGAGGAACAGCACGAAAAGCAGTGCCACGACTCCGGCGACGGCCAGCACGACATTTCGCCGCCGGTTGACCGGGCCAGGCCCGCGCGGCGGCTTTGGAGCGGTGGGCTCGCGTTGTGACGGCGGTGGCGGTGGCTCAAAGCGTGGCTCGGCACGCGTCTCCTTCCACTGCGGTGGCGGAGGCGGTGTCTCGCCGCGCTGCGTCGAGCGCTTGCGCTCTCGCTGGATGCGCGCGGCCTCACGCTCTTCTTCTGATCTCCCTGTGCTCACTCGTCCTCCGCAGTGTTCGCGCGCCGTCGCAGCTCGAGGAACTCCTCAAGCAGATGCGCGGCCGCGAGCGAGTCTTCTGCCGCCGCGGCGCCGCCGGCGATGCTCGACTGCGCCAGCCGGGTGGTGAACCGCTCGTCGTAGAGCTTGACCGGCGCGTCGATGCGTGCGCCGAGCCTACCGGCGAAGGCACGCGCGGCTCCCGCCTGCGCGCCCTCTTCCCCACTCGCCAGCCGCGGCAGGCCGACGACGACCAGTTCGACCGCCTCGCGATCGATCAGACCCGCCAGCGAATCCTGGCCGGCCGGAGAGTCCGGCTTTTTGATCACCTCGATCGGGCGCACCACAGTCTCGGTCGGATCGCAGATCGCGCATCCGCACGTTGCGCTGCCGTGATCCAGCGCGAGAATCCGCATACCTCAGCTCGTCGCGGCTGCGATCGCCTCGCGCACCGCGTCGAGCGCTTCCGGGAGCTTGCTCGGGTCCTTGCCGCCGGCCTGGGCCATGTTGTCCTTGCCGCCGCCCCCGCCGCCGACGGTCTCGGCGGCCAGCTTCGCGAGCGCGCCGGCCTTGACGCCACGCGCGATCGCGTCGGGCTGGACGTTGGCGACGATCTGCACGCGGCCTTCGTTGACCGCTCCGATCACGACGACCTCTGCCTCGAACTTGTCGCGCACGCGCTCGGTCAGCGCGCGCACGTCCACGCCCTCGGCGTCGAGCGACGCCACGACCGTGCGGGTGCCGTTGATCTCGCCGACCTGCTCGCCGAGCGCGGACAGCGTGTCATCACTGATGCCGCCGCCCTTCTTCTCGGCCTTTTGAAGTTGTTTGAGACGCGCCTCACGGTCTTTCACCGTCGCGACGGCCTGGTCGGGCTTGGTGCGCAGCTCGTCGGCGATCTCACGCAACGCGCGCTCGTGCTCGCGCAGCTGGGTCGCCGCGGCCGGGCCGGCCAGAGCCTCGATGCGACGCACATTTGCCGCGCTTGATGTCTCGACGGCGATCGAGAAGACGCCGATCTCGCCGGTCGAGGAAACGTGGGTGCCGCCGCAGAGTTCGCGCGAGACGGCGGCCTCGCCGTCGCCGACCTCGACCATCCGCACCTGGTCGCCGTACTTCTCGCCGAACAGCGCCATCGCGCCGAGCTTCTCGGCCTCGTCGCGCGTGGTGACGATCGCGTGCACGTCGTGGTTGTCGGCGATCCAGCCGTTGACGCGGTCCTCGACGGCGACGATGTCGTCGGGCGAGAGCGGCGAGCCGTGCGTGAAGTCGAAGCGCAGCTTGTCGGGTCGCACCGACGAGCCGGCCTGGCGCACGTGGGTGCCGAGCCGCTCGCGCAGCGCGGCGTGCAGCAGGTGGGTCGCGGTGTGGTGCGTCGCCGTCGCAAAGCGCGCAAGCTTGTCGACGGTCGCCGTGACCGGCATGTCCGCCGTGAACTGACCGCTGGTCAGCTCGACGGCGACGACCTGGTCGTCGCCGACCCGGTACACGTCGACGACGCGACCGGCTGCTCCGTCGCCTTCGATCGTGCCGGCATCTGAGATCTGGCCGCCGCCCTCGGCGTAAAAGACGCTTTCGGCGAGCTTCAGCAACACGCGGCCGGTTGCGCCGTTGTGAGTGTCCTCGCTGACCGCGACGACGGTGGTCGGGCGCTGCAGGTCGTCGTAACCGACGAACTGCGTCGCCGCACCGGCGTCGCGCGCGAAGCGCTGGATCACTTCGTGCCCGCCTTCGGCCGCGTCGGCCTTGAGCGTGCCCGAGCGCGCGCGATCGCGCTGCTGGTCCATCAACTCCTCGAAGCCCTGGTCGTCGACTGAGAGACCCTCGGCGGCGAGCAACTCCTTGGTCATGTCGTACGGGAAGCCGTAGGTGTCATGCAGCTTGAAGGCATCCTCGGCGTCGATCCATGAGCTCTCGGCCGATTTCGCGCCTTCGATCAGCTCGTTCAGCAGGATCGTGCCCTGGTCGAGCGTGCGGCCAAAGCCCGCTTCCTCCGCAGCGACCCACTGAACGATCGCGTCACGCTGGGTTGTCAGCTCGGGATATGGCCCGCTCATCATTTCGATCACGCGCTCGGCGAACGGCACGAGCGTGTGCTCCAGACCGATCACCTTGCCCTGGTGGATCGCGCGGCGCATCAGGCGACGCAGGATGTATCCGCGGTCCTCGTTCGACGGCACGACGCCGTCGGAGATCAAAAACGCGACCGAGCGCGAGTGGTTGGCGAGGATGCGCATCGCCTTGGTTGTCGATTCGTCGCTGCCGTACTCGCGGCCGGAAAGCTCCTGCGCCAGCTCGATCAGCGGCCACAGCGCGTCGGTCTCGTAGACCGACGGCTTGTCCTGAAGGATCGCGGCCATCCGCTCAAGGCCCATGCCGGTGTCGATGTTCTTCGCGGGCAGCTCCTGCAGCGAACCGTCCTCCTGGAGCTCGTACTGCATGAAGACGAGGTTCCAGAACTCGAGGAAGCGCTCGGAATCGTCACCCGGGCGGTCGCTCTCGCTGCCGAAGTCGAGGCCGCGGTCGAGGTAGAGCTCGCTGCACGGCCCGCACGGACCGATCGGGCCGGCCTGCCAGAAGTTGTCCTTGCGGCCGAGCCGCACGATCTGCGAGTCCGGAACGCCTTTCGCCTGCCAGAAGCCGATCGCGTCTTCGTCCGGCCCGAGCCCGAGATCGTCGTCGCCGCCGAAGACGGTCATCCAGACCTGCTCGGGCTTGAAGCCGTATCCGTCGATCGCGAGGTCGTAGCCGAAGCCGATCGCCTCCTGCTTGAAGTAGTCGCCGAAACTGAAGTTGCCGAGCATCTCGAACATCGTCAGGTGCCGCGCGGTTTTGCCGACTTCGTCGATGTCGGTTGTGCGAAAACACTTCTGGCAGCTCGTCAGGCGCGTGCCCGGCGGCGTCTCCTGGCCGCGGAAGTACGGCTTAAACGGCTGCATCCCGGCGGTGGTAAGCAGCACCGAGGCGTCAAACTCGGCGGGGACGAGCGAAGCCGACGGCATGCGCAGATGGCCGTGCTGCTCGAAAAACGACAGGTATGTCTCGCGAATCTCGTTCGAATTCACGCCGACATTCTGGCATCGGCGAGCGCGGCAGTTTCATTTCTGCGCTGACGAGCGATCGTCGCCCAGCCGACAACGGCGTTTCCACGCATTAAACAGGCGATCTGCCCGGGCGCCGCGCCGGCGACCGGCTCTTCGAGCGTCAGGGTCAGCTTGCGGTGACGGCCGGCCTTCGGCCCGCCGTCGATCGTGCAGGCCTGGGGTGCGTTGCGGTAGCGCAGTTTGACGCGGTCGACCTCTGCACCGTCGCGCAGCAGGCGCACGCCGATCAGCGAAACACTCGTGGTGTCCAAGGCGTCGCGCGGGCCGACGACGACTTCGTTGCTGCGCGCGTCGACGTCGACGACGTAGAGCGGGTGCGCGGCGGCGATGCCGAGACCGCGCCGCTGGCCGACGGTGAAGCGGAAGGCGCCGCGATGGCGGCCGAGCTCGTGGCCGTCGGCGTCGACGATCCTGCCGGGACGATCCCCCCGCCCGCCGTGGCGGCGCAGGAACTCATCGCGGCCGATGCCGGCAAGGAAGCAGAGGTCCTGGCTTTCGGGCTTGTCGGCGACCGAAAGCTCGGCGTTGCGCGCTTGACGGCGAACCTCCGGCTTGACGATCTCGCCGAGCGGGAATTCGAGGCGCTCGAGCAGCAGCGGGTCGAGCGCGGCGAGCATGTAGGTCTGGTCTTTGTTGTCGTCGACGGCGGCGGCAAGCAGCGCGCCTTCCCCGTCACGTTCGATCCGCGCGTAGTGGCCGGTCGCGAGCGTTGCCGCGCCGAGCCGGCCGCGGATCGCGTCAAGCGCGTCAAAACGCACGTGGCCGTTGCAGCCGACGCAGGGATTCGGCGTCAGGCCTTCGCCGAAGGCGCTGAGGTAGGGGTCGACGACACCGCGACGGAACGCGTCGCGCAGGTCGACGGTGAAGTGCGGCATGTCCATGTCATGGGCGAGCCGCCGCGCGACCGTGACGGCCTGCGGCGAGCAGCAGCTCGCGGTGCCGTCGGTCGCCGGGTCATCCCATAGCTGCAGCGTCACGCCGACGGCTTCGGCGTCGTCGTCGATCAATAGTTGGGCCGCAACGGCGCTGTCGACGCCCCCGCTCATCGCCACAAGCTTGCGGCGGGCGACGGCAGGCAGCAGGCTGTCTTCGCCGTGCGTGACGAGCTCACCAAGCGCACGATGCAGCGCCTCTTCGGCGAGCACAGCGGCGTGGATCCGCTCCGGCGAGAGGCCGTCGAGCGCGGCGGAGATCTCGTCGCGTCCGATTCGTGCCGCGGCGAGCAAAGGCAAGTCGCGCAGCAGCTCAACGGTGGCGCTGGCGGCGGCGGTCAGAGCAGCGCAGCCCTCGGCTTCGAAGCCGGCCTGCGCGATGCGCCCATCCGATAAGGAAAGCCCGAGTGTCAGGAAGTCGCCGCAGGCGGAACCGCCCGCCGCGCCGCACGCGCCGCCGGAAGGCAGCGCGCCCTGCCCGCGAGGGGCGGATACGTGGTCCTGGAATGCTGAGTCCGATGCCGAATGAATCGCGTGCATAACAAAAAGGCACCGTAAACGGTGCCTTGTCCAAGAGTATTGATGTAGCGGGCGTTACTACTTTGGCGTGTAGTGGCTCAGGCGCTGGATCTTCTGGTTGATCGCGGCAGCGTCGTAGTAGCCCTGGGCGGTGTCGCCCTTGTTCTTGTAGATGATCACCATGCTCGGCGTCTGCGTGAGCTGGCCGGCCTGGGCGATCCCGTCGTAGTTCGAAGCATTTGAGATCTTGTCGCGGAACACGACCAGGTGGCTGCCGCGGTACTTCTCGACGTTCAGCACCGCGTCGTTAGTGCGCTGGTCGTCCTTGGCCTTCGGTTCCCAGAAGAAGACGATGACCTCTTTGCCGGCCTTCTTCGCCTCGAATACTGCGACCGGCATGCCGGCCGCCTTCGCAGCTTCCTTCAACGCGGCCTTGCGCTCGGCCTTCGTCATCTTGTGGTTGCCGGTCGAGCCGCTGGCTCCTGTCGCGCCAGTGCCGCCGGAAGCTCCGGTCGCGCCGGTCGGCGCGACGGCGACTGCAGTCTTGTGCTTCTTGCCCTTGTGCTTCTTCGTCGAACCGGTGGCACCGGTCGCGGCAGTCGGCGCCGGCGTCGGCGTGGCGGTCGGAGTGACCACTTCGTCGGACTGGCCGGCACGCATAACCATGAAGCCGCCGACCAAGATGGCGGCGACGAGAGCGAGCAAAACGGGTTTGGAAATTTGAATATCGCGCATAACCGAAAATTTCTAGAACGGGTCCTAGAAGCGGAGGCCGGTTGCCTGCACTCAAGGCGGATCGGCAGATACGAGCGAATCCTTTAGTCGTCGGGAAATTCCACCATTTCCCGTGCGGCAAACTGGTCCTCTTCGGGATGTACACGCAGCGCGATGTCCCCCTGCCCGAACTGATCGAGCGCCCAGTCGCTGGTGATTTCGGCCGCGTAGCCGGATTCTCGAAGCTGCTGGCAGAAGGCCATCGCAACCGTCAGATCCGCGTATTCGCCGACGATCGGCCAGTCGTCGTAAGCGGCGTCGCCGACGCGTAGATCGATCTTGCCGGCGCGCGGAAATCTGCGCTTGCCGAACAGGCCCATCAGTCGGCGGCAGGCTGTGCAGCCGACTCCGGTGCCGGAGCGGTCGAGACGAGATGCAGATCGCGGACCTGGCGGTCGTCGACGCCGGCCGGGGCACCGGTCAGCGGGTCGGCCCCGGTCGCGCTCTTCGGGAAGGCGATCGCGTCGCGGATCGAGTCGGCGCCCGCGAGCAGGGCGATCAGCCGGTCGAGTCCGAGCGCGAGGCCGCCGTGCGGCGGCGCGCCGTACTTCAAAGCTTCGAGCAGGAAACCGAAGCGCTCGTCGGCCTCTTCCTGATCGATGCCGATCAGGTCAAGGATCGCCCGCTGCGTCTCGACGGTGTTGATACGGATCGAGCCGCCGCCGATCTCCCAGCCGTCCATCACCACGTCGTAGGCGCGTGAGCCGAGGTTGGCCGGGTCGGTGAGGTCGCCGTCGGGCGCCGTGAACGGGTGATGAAGCGGGTCCCAGCGCTGCTCGTCCTCGTTGAACTCGAGCATCGGAAACTTGATCACCCAGAGCAGATTGTGGGCACCGAACGGGATCAGCTCGAAGCGGCGCGCGAGCTTTTCGCGCAGTGCGCCGAGCGCGCCAAGGGCGACGTTCTGCTTGTCGGCAACGACCAGCAACAGCTCGCCGGGCTTGGCGTCGAGCACGGCGACCGCGCCGGCGCGCTCCTCGTCGGTCAGAAACTTGGAAATCGGCGAGCGCCAGCCGCCGTCTTCCTCAACGAATGCCCAGACCAGTCCGCCGGCGCCGTAGCCGCGGACGAACTCGGTCAGCTCGTCGAGGTCGGCGCGCGAGAGGTCGCACTGGCCGGCGTTGATACCGCGAACGGTGCCGCCGGATTCGAGTACTGATGCGAACACCTTGAACTCGCTGGCCGAGAAGACTTCGTCGAGCTTGCGCAGCTCGAGGCCGTAGCGCGTGTCCGGCGCGTCCTTGCCGAAGCGGCCCATCGCCTCGTCGTAACACATGCGCGGGAACGGCGTTTCAACGGTGATACCGCCCTCGGCGAGCACCGCCTGCAGCACGGCCTCGGTCGTCTCGATCACGTCTTCCTCGTTCACGAACGACATCTCGAGGTCCAGCTGGGTGAACTCGGGCTGGCGGTCGGCGCGCAGATCCTCGTCGCGGAAGCAACGGGCGATTTGGTAGTAACGCTCGATGCCGCCCATCATCAAAAGCTGCTTGTAGAGCTGCGGTGACTGCGGCAGGGCGTACCAGCTGCCGGGCTTGACGCGGCTCGGAAC
>JBOGYW010000048.1:0-16048 GCA_050696815.1 Solirubrobacterales bacterium
CCGATGCGCATCGGCGTGAACAGCGGCTCGCTTCCCAAGCACCTGCATGCGCTCGAGAAAGAGAACCCGGTTGAAGCCCTCGTTGCGGCCGCGACCGAGTTCGTCGCGCTGATGGAGAGCCTCGACTTCGAAGACTTCAAGGTGTCGATCAAGTCGACCAACGTGCCGAACACGATTGCGTCCAACCGCCTGCTCGCGGAGAAGATCGACTACCCGCTGCATCTCGGGATCACCGAGTCCGGCACGAAGTGGTCGGGCTCGTTGAAATCGTCGGTCGGCCTCGGCACGCTGCTGGCGGACGGCATCGGCGACACGATCCGCATCTCACTCTCAACGTTTCATGCCGAGGAAGAGGTAAAGGTCGCCTGGGAGATCCTCAAGGCACTTCAGCTGCGCGAGAAGGGTCCGGTTCTGATTGCCTGCCCGACCTGCGGCCGGCTGCAGTTCGACATGGACACCGTCGTCGCCGAGATCGAGCAGCGCCTCGAGGCATATGAAGAGCCGATCGAGGTGGCCGTGCTCGGCTGCGCGGTCAACGGCATCGGCGAGGCCAGCGCCGCAGACTTCGGCATCGCCGGCGCCAAGAACGAAGGCGTGATCTTCGCGCAGGGCAAGGCTCTGCGCAAAGTACCGACCGACCAGCTGGTCGACCAACTGTTCTTCGAGATCGACAAGTCGATCGCCCAGGGTGGTCAGATCGAGTTTGACGAGGCCGAGTCGGCTGCCGGAGCCGAGTTCATCCGCAAGATCGAGGAAGCGAACGCCGGTGACCTCACGCCCGAGAAGCTCGCGGCGCTCGAGGCCGAAAAGGCTCGCGAAGGCGAGGACATCACCGCGGGGCTGGAAGAGCTGCCGCAGGCGAAGGTCCAGCTGGACGAGTCGGTTTCACCGCAGGCCGGCCGCCGCTTCGCGCGGAACTAGCCGTACCTGCGGGATCCCTCGAACTACTTGCTTGAGGCCTTGACCGGTGCGACGGGCTTCGTCGTGCGGCTTTCGTCGGTGCCGATCACGAAACGGAAGCTCTTGCTCGCCGCGCCGGCGGTCTTCAGGGTGGTGTTGAAGTAACGGCCACCGCCGGCATTCAGCGTCTTGACAGTCTTGAAGCTGCTGCCGCTCTTGATCTGGATCTCGATCGTCGCGCCGGGCTGCTTCAGGCGCGCGCCGCCCCAGATCTTCACGGTTCCGCTGGACTTCGTCTTGAAGACCATGAAGGGCAGCTGGTAGGCGTTGTAGACGCCGAACTTCTTGCTGCCGTCCTCGAAGCGCAGACCGGACTGGAAGCCGCCGTAGCGTTCGATCAGCGGGGCATCGGAGTTGCCGGCATCGTCGATCAGCTGGAACTGGTGGTAAGTCTTGACGCGAGGGTCCTTGTACGAGAGGTACTCGGCCGTGTTCAGGAAGCCCGGGATCTTGCTGATGCTGGTCGCGTAGATGTCAGGCGGGTTCGACTGGTAGCCGAACTCGGCGTCCCACAGCGGCATGTTGCGCTTCGACAGACGCTTGTACTTCGCCGCCGCATCGAGCACGCGGTAGAGCCGCTTGAGGTAGGCGATCGGCGCGTCGTCCGGCGAGGTCGGCTTGATCAGCGGGCCACCGGCGACGGAGTACGGGTGGTAGGCGAAGCCGGTGGCGTCGATCTTCTTGAATTTGCCGGTACAGCTGCGTGCCTTCGCCGGCTTGCCCTTGAGCGGCTTGAGCTTGTCGTCGAGGCAGAACATGTCACGCAGGAAGCGCAACGGCTGAGTGGCGCGCTGGCCGACCTTCGGCAGGAAAGCGCGCGGCGCAAGTCCGCCGAAGAGAATCTGGTCGTGGCCGGCGCCGCCGCGCTGGAGTCCGGCGCGTGCCTCGACGTACATCTTGCGGTAGTGCACGGCAGAAAGCGAAACCAGACCCTTGCCGATCTGCGGGTACAGCCAGTAGAGGAAGTTGGGTTCGTTGCCCACCGACAGCGTCTTGACTTCAGGGAAGCGCCTGGCGACGGCCTCGCTGAACTTGCCGAACTCCTTGGGGTCGGGCTGATAGACGCCTTCTTGAGTAGAGGCAGTCGACTTCGAAGTCGCCCAATTCGGCGCGGGGGTCGAGATCATTATCCACGGCTGCATGCCGCGGGCGAGGATGCCGTTGATGGCATCTGCCAGCGCGCCCCAGGAATAGTTGTTCGGGTCGGTGGTGTCAATGCCCGGCTTTGAGTTCGAATCCGGGTTGGGCGCATAAATGCGCCACTGGGCACCGACCTTGACCATGTCGACGCCGAGTGCCTTCATCTCGTCGAGCGCAGCGTCACGGTGCGCCTGGCTGACGGAGAGCACCTGGCCGTCGTCCTGCATCACGGAAAGCTGCGAACTGCTCGCTGAAGCGACGCCGGCTACCGCCAGCATCCCGAGCACCGCGAGCGACAGGCAAAGCACAAGTCGCGCAACTGTTCCATTCGCCTTGCGGTGCGTATGAGCAGTTGCGGATTTTGTGACGTTTTGCATGTAGTGAATCCTCCGAAGATTGGACAAAAGCGAAGCGGGGGCTGGCTTGGAGAACGACGCTCGAACTGTGGCCGAAATCGGGCCTCGTGCGGCGAGTGGGCCTCGCCGGGCAAGCGCGCCATGGTACCTGAATGGCTGCCCATCGCCGTCGATCAAGAAACAATCGTTTGGGCCAAAGGTTGCGCTTGAAACTCGAATCGCGGAGTTTGCGGTAGGTGCTCGCCGACTTCCTCAGCAACTAGCATCATCGCCCGATGACGAGGCTTTCGCAATACCTACTTCCAACGGTGAAACAAGCGCCCGCCGATGCCGAGGCGATCTCGCACAAATTGATGGTGCGAGCCGGCCTGATTCGCCAGATCGGTTCCGGCCTCTGGACATACTTTCCGGCCGGATGGCGCGTGCAGCGGCGCGTAGAACAGATCATCCGCGAAGAGATGGACGCGGCGGGCGCACAGGAGATGCTGATGCCGGTGATCCAACCGGCCGAGCTTTGGCAACAGACGGGTCGCTACGGGATCGACGAGCTGTTCAAGCTCGAAGACCGCAAAAAGTCGCCGCTGGTCCTGGCGATGACGCACGAAGAAGCGGTCACAAGCCACGTGGCGCACGAGGTGCGTTCGTACCGCGATCTTCCGATGGTGCTCTACCACTTCCAGATCAAGGGCCGCGACGAGCCGCGGCCGCGCGCCGGCGTGCTGCGAACGCGCGAGTTCATCATGAAAGACGCCTACAGCTTCGATCGTGACGAGGAAGGTCTGGCGAAGACATACGAGATCCAGGCCGAGGCTTACAAACGGATCTTCGACCGCGCAGGGCTCGAGTGGTACATGGTGGAGTCCGACGTCGGCATGATGGGCGGCTCGGGCGCACACGAGTTCATGGCGCCGTGCGCCGCGGGCGAAAATGACATTGCGCTTGCTCCCGGCTACGCCGCGAATCTCGAGGTGGCGAGCGCGACCGCGAAGCCGGCCCAGCCCGGCCCCGAGGCCGCCGCGCCGGAGCGCGTCGAGACGCCTGGCCTGAAGACCGTCGAAGAAGTCTCCGGCGCGCTTGAGGTGCATCCCAGCGCACTGCTCAAGGCGATGCCGATGATCGATGAGCTCGACGGATCGCCGCTGCTGGTGTTGCTGCGAGGCGACCACAAGCTGAATGAGATCAAGCTGCAGAACGCCGTCGGACGTGCATACCGCCAGGCACGCGACGAGGAGATCGTCGAAAAGTTCAACTCTGTAGTCGGCTTCACTGGTCCCGTCGGCAGCGAAGTGCGGATCGTCGCCGATTCGGCGTTGCAGCCGGTCACCGATGGCTACGTCTGTGGCGGCAACGCGTCCGATCTGCATCTCAAGGGAGTCGCCTTCGGTCGCGACTTCAATGCGGAGTTCGGTGACGTTCGCAACGTTGAGGCCGGCGACACGACCGACAGCGGAGACGCGATCGAGATCGTGCCTGCGATCGAGATCGGCAACATCTTCAAGCTCGGCACGCGTTACAGCGAAGCGCTCGGCGCCAGATACCTCGACGAGTCCGGTAGCGAGCATCCGATCGTGATGGGCAGCTACGGCATCGGTCCGGCGCGCATCGCCGCCGCTGCGGTCGAGCAGCTTTCGGACGATGCCGGCATCGTCTGGCCAAAGTCGATCGCGCCGTTCGCCGTGCACCTCGTGGTGCTGGGCAAAGATGCCGACGGTCCAGAACGCAAGGCCGCCGACGAGCTCTACGAGCAGCTGATCGCAGCTGGAGTCGAAACCGTTTACGACGACCGCGACGCCGGACCGGGAGCCAAGTTCGCGGACGCCGAGTTGCTCGGCTGTCCGCTGCGGGTGACGATCGGCAAAAAGACCCTGGAGTCGGGTGAGTTCGAGTTGCAGGTGCGCCGCGGGCAGAAGTCGAAGTCGCTACCGCTCGACGCTGGCGCCGACGGAATCCGCGCTCAGCTCGACGAGCTGGACTGAACGGAGCTGGCCGGCGCGCATGGCACGTGAGCGCGGTTTCAAGCGGATCGCCGGCATCGACCGGTCGGGTAGTCCGAACGAACGCACTAGCAGTGACCAGCCTTGGCGACCGTGGACCCTGCCGAACCTGATCGGCTTCATCCGCGCTCTGCTGATCCCAGCATTCTTCGTGCTCGCCTGGAAGTCGCCGGACGGTAGGGACCCGACGGCCAACGTGCTGATCTTCGTCTGCGGCATCAGCGACTACTTGGACGGCCTCGTTGCCCGCGCCACCGGTCAGTTCAGCCGTCTGGGCACGCTGCTCGATCCGCTCGTCGACCGGCTGATGATCATCGCCGCCGGAATCATCATCTACAGGTTCGAGCTGCTGCCGCGCTACCTGATCGTCTTGGTGTTCGTGCGCGAAGCGATGATGCTGATCCTCTCGATCCCCGTGCTCGCGCGCGGCATCGAGATCAAGGTCAACTGGATTGGCCGGCTCGCCGTCTGGCCGCTGATGTTCGGCGGGTTCGTCGCACTGTGCTCGGACACGGTGGTCGCGAACGTGCTCGTCTGGATCGGCATGGTCGGCTCGTACGCGGCGACTTACCTGTACGCCAAGACCGTTCTGCCGCAGCTCCGCCAGACTCCCACGCAAGACCTCAACCAGGGGTAGAGGCTTAGGCCTCGAGCACAGTTATACTGCGCACACGCTCGCCGGTTCGAACACGGCCGGCATTACTGGTGAGGCGATTGCCTCGAGAATCGAAGAGGGTTGGGGTGCCGAGTGGACGAATGGGTTTCAGACATCGGGTCGATGAGCGACACCGAATTGAAGGGTCTGATCGGCGAGCTTGCCACGAGTGAGCAGGACATCTCGTACAACCGTCGCATTCTCCATGGAAAGATCGATCTGCTGCGCGCGGAGCTGGTCAACCGCCTGCGCGCACGGCACGACGAAGGCAAAGAGGCGATCACCGACGCCGACGTGGCGAAGCTGACCGACCTGATCACTGCCGCCGCCGAGGAGGGGGAGACCGCTCCGAACACCCAGCTGGCGGAAGCGTCAGAGGTGACCAAGGGGGCAGTTCAAATGGATTCTTTTCCCGACCTCGGGACACTCACCGACCCGGAGCTCAAAGAGCTCATCCGCACACTGACCGACGAAGAGCGCGAGATCTCGTATCAGCGCCGAATTCTGCACGGCAAGATCGACATCCTGCGCGCCGAGCTCGTCAATCGCATGCGCACCCAGCGCGAGGAAGGCGAGGCGACGATCACCGGCGAGGACATCGAGCAGCTGACCGAAATCCTTGCCGGGCGTGCCGCAAAGGGCACGGCCCCCGCGGAATCGGAATAGGTCACAGGCCGTGGCGCTGCACTGCCCAGAATGCGGATTCGTAAATCCGGCGGGCGCCAATTACTGCCAGAAGTGCGGCGCGTATCTAGCCGACGAAGCACGCCCCGGCGCATCTACTGCCTCATATGAACTGGGCGAGACCGGCGAGGTGGAGCACGTAGCGCCGGCAGAAGCGGGTGGCGACGGGCCGACACTCGTGATCCGCACCGGCGGCCGTGCCGGCGACAGCTTCACGCTCGACGGAGAGCGTTTCACGATCGGCCGCGACACCGAGTCCGATGTCTTTCTCGACGACGTAACGGTTTCGCGCAACCACGCGGTGATCGTGCGTCGCAGCGACGGTCTGTTCATCGACGATCTCGGCTCGCTCAACGGCAGCTACGTGAACCGGCGACGAATCGAGTCTCACCACCTGGTCGACGGCGACGAGCTGCAGATCGGTAAATACAAGCTGACCTTTCTGGAGCGTTGAGCGGCATGAGCGAGACGCAGACCCAGCAGGCGACGGGCCCGGACTTGAACGGCAGCGGCGACCCGATCATCGCTCCGCGTGAGAAGGCGCTGACGATCGGCGCCGTGCGCAAGACGCTCGCAAAAGAGTTCGGTGACGTCTCGATCTCGAAGATCCGCTACCTCGAAGACCAAAAACTTTTGACGCCGAAGCGCACCGAAGGTGGCTACCGCGTCTATACGCAAAGCGACGTG
This sequence comes from Solirubrobacterales bacterium, assembly GCA_050696815.1. Lineage (GTDB taxonomy): Bacteria > Actinomycetota > Thermoleophilia > Solirubrobacterales > JACPNS01 > JACPNS01. Next base: position 6,477 of record JBOGYW010000048.1, read on the forward strand.
GCCCGCCTGCGCACGATCCTGCGCCTGCAGCGCGACGAGTACCTGCCGCTGCGCGTGATCCGTCAAGAACTTTCAGCGGGCCGCTCGGAAGACGACATCCCGGCGCCTTCGACCCAGGCCACGCGTGGATCGCGCCGCTTCAGCCTGACCGATGAGCAGGCGCAGACGCTCTACGCCGCAGACGACGTTCTAGCGGACACCGGCGCCGCACCCGAGCTGGTCAAGGAGTTGATCGATTTCGGGCTTGTAACGGGCTCTCAGCGCGCCGGAGCGACCTATTTCGACGAGAACGAGCGTGAGATCATCCGCGCCGTGACCGAGCTTTCGCGCTATGGCGTGTCGGGCCGCAACCTGCGCGTCTTCAAAACATCTGCAGACCGCGAATCCGCACTACTCGAGCAGATCTTCGGCGCGGGCCTGCGTTCGCGCAGCACCGAGCGCAGGGGCGAAGCGATCGAGGCGCTAGAGAATCTTACGGCCGTCACGTCGCATCTCAAGCACCTTTTGCTGGTACGTGACCTGCGCCGTCTCGTGACGGCCCGCCGCTAACGCGGACTGCATCATGCCCGCTAGCGCGGGATTGCGGCACGCAGCACAAGCTTGTTAGGAGGGGGATTGCCCTGGCCAACGCGGCGAAGTTCAATGCGCCTGTAGGAGTGAAGCGTTTCGGGGCTGATCTTCGCCTCGCCGATGAAGCCGCCGTTCGGGCCGACCACTTCGTTGCCGAGCAGCTTCGGCTTTGAATGGCCGCCGACGAGCAGCAGCTGGTAGACCTCTTCGTCGAGGCTCGGTTCGAGTTTCACGGCGAGCACCCGCAGCCCGTCGTTCTTGTCGCGTTTCACGAGTTCGGCCAGCCCGCGCCCGGACTGCCCGGGGGCGGGAAGCAACACAAAGCGCTCGAGAATGAGCGGTGGCGCGGCGACTTGGTTCTTCTTGTTGCTGTCGTCGCGGTTGAGCAACGAGAAAAGCGCGACGCCGCCGATCGCCACCACGACAGCGATCGCGAAGCCGTACAGAATGCGGCGTCGGCGTTTGACTTCCTCCGTGGTCATCGGCGGCATCCTAGGCGTGGTGGCAGCGGCACTATGCCGATCCACTAGATTCTCGCGCGATGAACGACCTGCCGAACCCCGCCGTTCCGCTCGACGAAGACCTCAATGCCGCCCTTGGCTTCACGGTCGATGAGATAGAGATCGATCGTGTAACTGGTCATGCGCCGGTCACGAACAAGATCAAGCAGCCATTCGGCATCGTCCACGGAGGAGCGCACGCGGCGTTCGCGGAGACGCTGGCCTCAGTTGGCACGTACCGCGCAGTCGCCGAAGCGGGCAAGGTTGCGATGGGCATGTCGAATCAAACGCAGTTCTTGCGCAGTGTCACCGAGGGCACAATTCATGCCGAAGCGAAGGCGATCCACAGAGGTTCAACTACCTGGGTGTGGGACGTCGAGCTGACCGACGATCAGAACCGCGTCGTTGCTGTGTCGCGCGTCACGATCGCCGTGCGCGAGCTGCGTAGCTAAAAAAAGACCGGGCCTGCTTTCGCAGACCCGGCCTTTGTGAAGCGGCGCTGTTTCGCCGAGTTTGTTCGGCTGATTAGCCGTTGTCGCGCTGAAGGACGACCGAGAAGTCGATGTTCTTCAGGTTCTTCAGGGTGAAGAACGGCTTCGTCTTACCCTTCGGCTTCGGCGACTTGATCGTCGTCTCCAGGTGCGCCAGCGACGTAGTGCGCGGGAGCAGCAGAGCCGAGACCGACGGCGGCAGGTCAGCGGTGTTCGGCACGGTCGCGAAGATCGTGCCCGACTTGCTGACGCCGGCGAGCGAGTACTGGTGCGCGTTCGGCACCGGGGTGTCGCTCATGATTTCAAGCAAGAGGGCTGCCTGCTGGCCGCCACCCGGCTTGTAGTTGTAGATGTTAAGTGTGCCGTCGATCGTTCCGAGGTCACTCGGGATCGGCTGGCCGACGGTTCCGGTGTTGACCTTGAACTTGCCGCTACCGACCTTCGAACCCTTCGGGCAGGCCGGAGTGATCGGGCCGGCGTTGTTGTCGTTGTCCGCGTTGGTCGGGACCTTCGACTTGCACTGCGGGACAGCCTTGCTGTTCCACTTGGCGGCCTTCGAAGTGATCGAAACCGCCGAGACGCGCTGCGGCACGACGGCGTTGTCGGTGTTGTCGATCACCAGCTTGACGGTCGCCGGGGCGCCCGCCTTCTTGATCGAAACCTTGGCACTCGTCTCCGAGTTCAGGGTCGCGTTCGAAGCCGAAACTCCGATTGCCAGCGCCGCGATCGCAGTCGCGACAGCAATAAGTTTGATACGCATGCAGCCTCCTCTAAATGACTTGCAATTCCCGCCTGGGGGACGGGGTTCCTGAATGATGAAAATGGACTGCAGCTGCGCCGCTTCGTCCACTTGTAATAACACTCCCAGCGAAGCAAGTTGCGCTCCGCGACACACGAAAATCCCCACAAATGCCGAGTAATTCGGTATCGGCGCGCAATGCTACATCAGATCGGTACCCGTTTGCACCCTTTGCAAACGCAGCAACGTGCTCAGCGGAAGCGGCGCCGCGCGGTGATCGGCATGCGCCGGTCGCGACCGAACGCGCGCTGGGTGATCTTCACGCCCGGCGGGGCTTGACGCCGTTTGTACTCGGCGAGGTCGATCATGCGGATGATCTTCGTGGCGAACTCACGGTCGGCTCCAGCGGCGACCATCTCGTCGATTCCCTGATCCTGTTCGATGTAGCGTTCGATGATGTCGTCGAGCGCCTCGTACGAGCCGAGCGTGGCTTCGTCGGTTTGATCGGGTCGCAGCTCGGCGGAGGGCGGACGGTCGATGATTCCCCGCGGGACCGGGTTGTCCGCGGCGCCCGAGTACGGCGCGGCAGTGTTACGCCAGCGAGCCAATGCAAAGACGAGTTGCTTGGGAACGTCTTTCAGCGCTGCAAAGCCACCGGCCATATCGCCGTAGAGCGTCGCGTAACCGACCGCCATCTCGCTCTTGTTGCCGGTCGTCAGCACGAGTGCGCCGAACTTGTTCGAAAGTGCCATCAGCAGGATTCCACGGATCCGCGCCTGAACGTTCTCCTCCGTCTGGTCCGGATCGCTGCTCGAAAACGGCTGCTCGAGCATCGCCGTGAACGCGTCCATCGCGGGCTTGATCGCGAACTCGTGGCTAGCGCAGCCGAGTCGCTCAATCAACTCGCGGCCGTCGGCCTGGGTTTCCGGGCTGTTGTACGGCGATGGCATCGTCACGGCCGTCACTCGTTCGGGACCCAGCGCGTCGCAGGCAAGCGCAAGCACCACCGCGGAATCGATTCCACCGGAGACGCCGACCAGCACTCCGGGGAAGCCGTTTTTGTCGACGTAGTCGTGAATCCCGAGCATCAGCGCGCGGTACGTCTCGTGTTCGCGCGGAATGAGTGGGGCGGCCAGGGGGGCGACCTCGGCCGCTGTTCCGGCCGGCAGTTCGATCCTTGTGAGTTCTTCGCGAAGCCGCGTCGGCGGCTCTTCAACGTCGACGGCGCAGCGCAATAGGGCAGTGTCGAACTGCGGACCGCGCGCCGTTACTTCGCCGTTGCCGTCGATCACGACACTCGCGCCGTCGAACACCAACTCGTCCTGGCCACCGACCAAGTTGCAGTACGCGATCGGCATGCTGAACTTGTTCGCGCGTGCGCTCAGCATCGCTTCGCGCTCGTGCGACTTACCGGTGTGGAACGGTGACGCCGAGGCGTTGAGGATCAGTCGTGCGCCGGCCGCTTCCAGTCCCGAGACGACCGGGCCGTCGAACCACACGTCCTCGCAGATCGTCAGACCCACCGGAATGCCGTCGACTAAGACGATGCCGTCGCTGTCGCCCGGCACGAAGTAGCGGCGTTCGTCGAAGACGCCGTAGTTCGGCAGTAGCTGCTTGCGGTACGTGGCGACGACTTCGCCTCCGGCGAGCACAGCCAGAGCGTTGGCCACGCCGGCCGGGTGCGCCATCGGAAAGCCGACCGCCACAACGATCCCATCGGTAGCGGCTGCGACGCGTTCGAGCTGGCGGCCGGTCGCAACCAGAAAGTCTTCGCGAAGGACCAGATCTTCCGGTGGATACCCACTCAGGGCGAGTTCCGGGAACAACGCGATCTGCGCGCCCGATTCGCTTGCTGAATGCGCGTTTTCGATCACCAAATCCGCGTTGCCGACGAGATCGCCGACCACAGCGTTGATTTGACAGATCGCCAGTTCCAGTCTACGTTTGGTGGTGAATGCCGGCTCCATGGACTGGAAGCCTATTTCGTCGCTCGGCACAGGCTGGTTACCCGCTTGATGGTCACTGGCCGAGGCTCACGTGATGGACCACGTAAGACGATGAACAACAAATCAGCTGCACTGCAACATCCCCCGAAGCTGCGCGCCGTGTTTGACGGCGAGGCCAATCAGCCGCCTGCCCCCGAATCCGGCAAGCCGCAGCCACATATGCCACCGACTTTGGTTGGGCGTCGCATCGGCGAAATCGTCGTCGCGCTCGGTTTCGCGACCGAGGAGCAGGTCTTCACCGCCGTCGACGAGGCTCGCGACACCGGTCGCCCGACCGGCCGCGTCTTGTACGACCGCGGCACGATTACCAAAGACCAGCTTGCGCAGGCGATCGCCGCGCGCACCCAGCTTTCGTACATCGATCTGCGCAGCGTCGAGCTCGAAGAGCGCGCATTGAACGCGATCGGCGCCGACATCGCGTCGCGCTACCGCGCCGTACCTGTTCAGTACATCGACGACGACACGCTGCTCGTGGCGATCAGCGAACCCGCGAACGTGCTCGCGGTAGATGACATCGCCTTGATGACGGGCCTCAACGTACGGGCGGCGCTCACAACGGAGGAGCAGCTGGAAGAGCTGCTCTCAAGACTCAGTCGCAGCGATGTCGTCAAAGCGACACGCATCGCCGAGCTTGCGACCGCCAAGCCGGCATCGCTTCCCGGCATCGGACAGCCGCAAGAGCCCGAGGACGAGGCGGCGTCGGCAAACCTCTTACAGTCGCTGCTTTCGAATGCGATGCGCCAGCGCGCGTCCGACATTCACATCGACCCGCTTGAGAACGGCTCGCTGCGCGTGCGTTACAGAATCGACGGGATCACGCACGACACGACCAACGTTGCACCAAAACTCGCCGCTCGTATGTTCGCGCGGCTCAAGCTGATGGCCGGCATGGACATCTCGAAGCGGCACATCCCGCAGGACGGGCGCGCCACCTTCGGCGACGAGGCCGACGAAGTCACGCTTCGCGTAGCCACGCTGCCGACGATCTACGGAGAGTCCGCGGCGGTCCGCATTCTCGACAAGAAGAACGTTCCGCCGCTCGAACGGCTCGGACTTGCGCCGTCGGCCATGGAAGCGCTGCAGCGCTCGCTACGCAAGCCGCACGGGGCGATACTTGCCACCGGACCGACCGGCTCGGGCAAAACGACCACGCTTTACGCCGCCCTCGCTCAGCTGAACACGCCCGAGCGCACGATCATCACGATCGAAGACCCGGTCGAGTATCCGCTGCCCGGCGTCAAACAGGTTCAAGTCAATCCGAAGCGCGGGCTGACATTTGCCGTCGGACTGCGCACGATGCTGCGTTCCGACCCTGACGTAGTGATGGTCGGCGAGATCCGCGACCACGAGACCGCGAAGATCGGCATCGAAGCGGCGCTCACCGGCCGCCTGGTTCTTACGACGCTGCACACGAACGACGCGGCTTCCGCAGTCACGCGATTGACCGAGATGGGCGTGGAGCGCTATCTGGTCGCCGCTTCCGTGGAATGTGTCGTTGCCAGCCGTCTCGCGCGCAAACTCTGCGCGGAGTGCCGCACGCCGGTGACGATCGACAAGGCGAAGATGCGCGAAGCCGGTTTCACAGGCGAATCTTTTGACGCGTTCGACGGGTTCGACGCCGTCGGATGCGCACGCTGTTCGCACACGGGCTATCGCGGTCGCAGTGGTCTCTACGAAGTGCTGGCGATCGACGACCGACTGCGCGAGATGATCATCGAGCGCTATCCATCGAGCGCGATCGAGGCCGCGGCCGCTGAAAAGGGCATGGTTTCGTTGCGCGAGGCGGCGTTCGAGCGTGTCCGCCAAGGCACGATCTCACTCGCGGAAGCCACGCGAGTGACCAGCATCGTCTAGTCGGCAAAGCCCGCTATTTGCAGCAAATCCTGCGCTGGAAAGCGCGTTTTTGCAGGCAATTTGCCTAAAAGTGGGGGAATAGTGCGTTGTGTGACCGCCGTCACACTAAACGAGCGCGCTTGCCCTACGCTAGGCCACCAATCAATAGCGCCGAACCGTCACTTGATGGACGGGGGACCCATTGCCGAGCACGCAGCCAGCGTGAATCGGCCGGGGCGAATCGGCTGGTGATCCAGCCGTAGCGAATCTGTTGCTCCCAACGATTGGGGGTATCGCGAGCCCGACAGCTAACCCCGCAGGCGCTGGAAGGAGCAACTCACATATGCGGTCCAATCCGCAATCCAGCAGCCGCGTGCGCGCGCTGCCGTCGCACCTTGCTGTGCGCATTCCATTCGAACTGCTGCCGCTCGCGGTGGCGGTGATGATTCTTTTCGCGGCTCCCGCGATCGCGAGCGCCGCTGCAGGTACCGACGGCGCGACGGCGCCGACCGGTGCAGCCGCTCCCCAGGCACAAGACGCCACCTTCAAGCCGGAGATCGAGGGTCGCGTCAGCGACCGCAGCTCGACCGGGCACGACGGCATCCACGTGCGCGGCCGCGCAACCCACGTCGGTACGGGCAAGACAAAGGTCGTGCTGTCCGCGCGCCGCGCCGGCCACAAGCGCTGGTTCAAGGTCGCGACGACGAAGGTCAAGCCGGGCAAAAAATTCACGATCGGCTGGGCCGGTTCGCGTCCGGGACGCTTCCTGACGAAGCTGACCGTCTACAAATACGGCAAGAGCGCGACCGACCATCTCGGCGCCGCGTTCGTCTTCCGTTCGACCTTCGCGTCGTACTACGGCCCGGGCCTCTACGGCGGCGGACTCGCCTGCGGCGGCACGCTGAAGCCGTCGACGATCGGCGTCGCGCATAAGACGCTGCCGTGCGGCACGAAGGTCACCTTCAAGGTCGGGAACCACATCGTCACGGCTCCCGTCGTGGACCGCGGACCGTACGTCTCCGGCCGCGACTGGGACCTGACCGCCGGTCTCAAGCGCAAGCTGCACTTCGGCAGCACCGGCACGGTTCACTCGACCAGCTAGACGCGCAGCGTTTCGCAGCGTCCGCGGCGACTATCTTTCAACCCCCGATAGTCGCCGCGGCACGCTGCCGCTCTTCGACGATCGAGGGCACCGCACGATGCGCCACGACGACTGGATCTCATTCGACGAAGCACTCGCCGTCAAAGGCGGGGATCGTCGCTACACGGCGCAGGTCCATCCCAGCTGGGACGGACCGCTCACGACCCATGGTGGCCTGCTCGCCGCGATTGGGCTGCGCGCGATCGACCGTGAGATAAACGAGGCCGGCAAGAAGCAGGCGCGTGCGATCAGCTGCCAGTACCTGCGTCCGCCGCAGCACGGCGAAGTTGAGATTGATGTCGATCCTCTGCGCGTCGGTCGCCGCTTCTCGTCGGCGCGCGCCACGATCTCCCAGGGCGGGCGACCTTGCATCGCGGTACTCGCTACGCATTCGGTGCGCGATCTGCCGGAGGTCACGCGCTGGCAGGCGTCGATGCCTGATGTCGTCGCCGCGCCCGATCGTGACGCGCAGCGAGTCCGATCGGCGGACTTCTCGAACTCCGGCGAAGGCTGGCTGGCGATGCCCGACGAAGCGCCCTCGTTTTTCCACCGGCTGTTGATCGCCCCACGGTTCGGCGGCGCGCCGTTCATGGGACCACCGGCCGACCCCGCCGTCGGCACCGAGAACGGCGGTTGGGTAACGCTGCCGGATCCGCGGCCGATCGATCCCGAGTTTCTGGTCTTCATGGTTGACGCGTTCTGGCCTTCGGTGCTGCAGCCGCTGCGCGAGCCGGCGATGGCTCCGACGCTCGATCTGACGATTCACTTGCGCAGCGTGCTCCCGCGCGAAGGACTCACCGATCAGCCGGTCCTGATTCACAACACGTCGTCGGCCGTTCTGGACGGGATCTCCGACTCCGATTCGCGGATCTACGCGATCGACGGCACGCTGCTGGCCCAGGGCAGGCAGCTGCAGTTGGTCGCTCCGCTGAACGTCTGATTGCGTGGCGGCGGCGCCTGCACCGTTTCGCTTCGCATGCGACATAATGCCGCCAGTGACGCGACCCCCGGAACCCGGTAGCGGAGCGGCTCTGGGGCTGCCCGCGGACATCACGACATGCCTGTTCGATCTTGACGGCGTCTTGACGAAAACCGCAGTCGTGCACGCAGCCGCCTGGAAACAGATGTTCGACGAGTTCTTGGCCGGGTTGGACGCGGCGCAGCAGCCGTTCGATGGTCGCGCCGACTACGACCGCTACGTCGACGGCAAGCCACGCTACGACGGCGTTCGTTCGTTCCTGCAGTCGAGGAGCATCGAGCTACCCGAAGGAGAGCCGTCCGATCCGCCATCGGCGAACACGATCTGCGGACTCGGCAACCGCAAGAACGACCTGGTTCAAGAGCTGATCGAGCGCGACGGGGTAGAGGCCTACCCGGGATCGGTGGAGTACGTCGCCAAAGCTAAGGCTGCAGGACTACAACTGGCAGTTGTTTCTTCAAGCGCGAACTGCAAGGCGATCCTGAAATCGTGCGGCATGCTCGACTCGTTTCAGGAGATCATGGACGGCGAAGTCGCCGCAGAACGGGGAATCAAGGGAAAACCGGCGCCCGACACGTTCCTCGCAGCTGCCGCAGCATTGGGTGCCGAGCCGGCTCAGGCGACGGTCTATGAAGACGCACTCGCAGGCGTGCAGTCCGGCCGTTCCGGCAATTTTGGATTCGTTGTGGGTGTAGATCGCGTCGGACAAGCCGATGCATTGAAGGAACACGGCGCGGACGTCGTGGTGCAAGACCTCAAAGAACTGATGGAACAGGGATGACCGAGCGACCAGCACTAGAGATCGACCCTTGGGCGATTCGCGAGACCGAGCTGAATGTCGGCGCGCTTGCGCAGACGGAGACTCTGTTTGCGCTCTCAAACGGTCATCTTGGAATGCGCGGCAACCTCGACGAAGGTGAGCCGACCGGCGTCGCGGGCACGTTCCTGAACGGCGTGCACGAAGTGCGGCCGCTGCCGTACGCCGAGACCGCATACGGCAACCCGGAGGCGGGGGAAACAGTGGTCGGCGTGCCGAACGGCAAGCTGATCCGCCTGTTGGTCGACGACGAGCTGCTCGATGCACGTTACGGCGACCTGCTCTCACACGAGCGCGTACTTGACTTTCGCGACGGCGTGCTGCGCCGCAACCTGCACTGGCGTTCACCGACCGGTCGCGAAGTAAAGATTTCGGCCACCCGCATCGTCTCGCTCGCTCAGCGCGGCATCGCCGCGATTCTCTACGAAGTCGAGCCGGTCAACCAGCCAATGCAGCTTGTCGTCCAGTCGGAGCTCGTCGCCAACGGTGAGCAGCC
>JBOGYW010000049.1:0-15878 GCA_050696815.1 Solirubrobacterales bacterium
GAGCCGAACGAGAAGTACTCGTCGTACTTCAAGACCTCCGACGTGGTGATGCCCGACGGCTTCGAGATCAACCCGGCACTCGGCAAGGACCTCGGACCGGTCGGCTGCACCGCCGCCGAGTTCAACAAAGCTGACCCGGACACGGCGAACACCTGCCCGGCCGGCGCGCTGATCGGCACCGTCACCGCACAGGTGCCGGTGCTGTCGACTCCACTGGTCGGCAACGTCTATCTGGGCGAGCCCGGGCCGACCCGCGCCGACCGCTACAAGATGCTGATCGACGCGCACGGCGCGATCTCGGCGAAGCTCGAAGGCCGTGTGACGGTCGCCGACGACGGCCGCATCTCGGTGAAGCTCGGCGACCCGTCGGTCGACACCTACCTGCCGCAGTTCCCGTTCTCCGATTTCACGCTGACGTTCAAGAGCGGCCCGCGCGCCGTCGTCAGCAACCCGCTGACGTGTGGGACGCACACCGGGAGCGTCTCGATCGCACCTTGGAGCGGCCAGCCCGCCGCGGTGCGCCCGATGGTCTCGAACATCAGCTACGACGGCAACGGCGCTCCGTGTCCGTCGAGCCAGGATTTCGACCCGTCATTCTCGATGACGCCCAGCAGCACGGCCGCGGGCGGCCACTCCGACTACACGTTCAGCATCGGCCGCCAGGACCGCCAGCAGCTGATCAGCCAGATCGACATGTCGCTGCCGCCCGGCCTCGCCGCCGCGCCGAGCGCCGCGCCGACCTGCAGCGACGCTCAGGCCAATGCCGGCAACTGCCCTGCCAATGCCGCGGTCGGCTCACTGATCGCCGGCATCGGCTCCGGTCCCGAGACACTCGACCTGCCGGGCACGCTCTACAACGCCGAGCCGTCTGCCGGCGAGCCGGCGCGCTTCCTCGTCGTCGTGCGCGAGCTTGTCGGTCCGTACGACCTCGGCACGGTCGTGATCCCGCTCGACACGGCGCTGCGCGACAGCGACTACGGCGTCGACGTAACCAGTGGCCAGATCCCCCAGCGGCTCGAGGGCATCCCCGTTCGCCTGCGATCGGCAGTCGTAAAGCTCAATGCGACCGCGGCGAACGGTCCGTTCACCTACGCGCCGACCTCGTGCGGCAGCCACACCGTCACCGCAAGGATCCACAGCGACCAGGGAACAATCGCGACTCGCACCGCGAACTTCACGACGACGGGCTGCGACGCGCTGGCTTTCAGTCCGACCCTCAACTTGAGCACGGCAAACACGACGGCGGGCACCCCGACCGGCATCGAAGCGAGCATCGACATGCCCGTCAGCCCGCCGCAGTCGACGCTCAAGAAAGTGCGCGTGAACCTGCCTGCGGGTTACAAGATCAACCCCGCCGGTGCCGAAGGCTTGGTTGCTTGTAGTGACCCGCAGGCGGCCGCGCACGACTGCCCGAATGCGAGCAAACTCGGTGACGCGAGCGCGGTTTCCCCGCTGATCGCGTCTTCGCTTTCGGGCGGCCTCTTCGCGCAGGCCTCCGGCAGCGCACCTGACGGCTCCGACCGCTACCCGGTGGTGCTGGTGCTGACCGGCGCGGTCAACCTGACGATCCACGGCCGCGCGCTGGTCGATGAGAGCACCGGCGACGTGTCGATCGAGTTCGACAACCTGCCCGACCTCGCCGTCAGCAACTTCACGCTGGCGACGACCGACGGCGACCGCGCGCTGATCAGCAACCCGACGACCTGCGGCACGCACGTCGCGACGTCGGTGCTGACGCCGACCTCGGGCGGCGCCGACGCCACACCGACCGCGAATCTGCAGGTCACCGACTGCCCGGCCGGCGGCCCCGGTTTCGCGCCGACCTTTGCGATGCAGCTCTCGACTAAGCAGTCGGGCGGCCACCCCGACGCGACCTTCTCGATCGGCCGCGCGGCCGGCGAGCAGGACCTCAAGAGCGCGAAAGTTTCACTACCCACCGGCTTCGTCGGCAGCCTTGCGGCTCTCCCCCTCTGCCCGCAGGCTGCCGCCGTCGCCGGCAACTGCCCGGCGGCTTCGAAGGCCGGCACGCTGAGCGTCAAGGTCGGCGCCGGCGACACGCTTCTGGAGCTGCCGGGTGAGGTCTTCCTGACCGAAGGCGGCGTCGGCGACATCGGCGCGCTGGCGCTGCGCATCCCGGCGAAGGCCGGTCCCTACGACCTCGGCCTCGTCAACGTCGTCGGCCGCGTCGTGCTGCGCGGCGACCTCGGGTTGGATGCGATCTTCGACGACATCCCCAGCCAGGTCAAGGGCGTGCCGGTGGCGCTGCGCACGATGGACATGACGCTCGACGGCGACCTGAACAACGGAAAAGGTTCGTTCCTACTGAGCAATGCGAGCTCCTGTGCGGCAGGGACCGTCGCCGCGGAATTCGGCTCGTATGGGAACGCAACGGCAAACGCGGCGGCCCCGTACCAGGCAACTGGCTGCGCGGGCCGCGCGTTCAGCCCCTCGATGCTCGTCAGCAGCACGCCGAACGCGAGCGACAAGACCGGCACGCTGCCGAACTACCGCTTCAGCGTGCGCCTGCCGGTCGGCGACGCGAACATCAGCGCGGTGCACGTGGTGCTGCCGAAGTCGGTCAACGTCAACATCCAGGCGATCGGCAACATCTGCGAACAGGCGGCGTTCGAAGCCGATGCCTGCGCCGCGCCCACCGCGATGGGCACGATCACGCTGAGCACTCCGCTGCTGCCGTACACCGTCGCCGGCACCGCCTTCCTGGTGCGTGGCGCCCCGGGCAACGTGCTGCCGCGGCTCGGCCTGGCGATCGGCGCGCCGATCAACCTCAAGCTGCTCGGCGTCAACAAGTTCGTCAACACGGACCAGATCGACTCGACGTTCGCCGGCATCCCGGATCTCGCGTTCAGCGACATGACGATCGACCTCCCGGGTGGACCGAAGGGTCTGCTGATTCGCACCAAAGCGCCGACCTGCGGCGAGCTGCACGCCGACTTCGCGAGCCACAGCGGCCAGACCGCGAGCGCGACGGCCGAGGTCAGCGGCACCTGCCTGTCCGCGAGCATGTTCGCGAAGTGCCAGAAGCCGACGATCGCGGCGAGCAGCCGCGGCGCACGGTTCAAGTTCAGCTACAAGCTGGCGAGCGGCTGCCCGTCGATCCGCGGCCTGAAGCTGACGCTGCCACGCGGCACGAAGCTCGGCAAGCACGCGGTCGCCAGGTTGACGGGCCGCTACGGCAGCGCGAAGCTGAAGTCACGCAACTTCAAGCTGCGCGGCAAGACGATCAGCCTGCGCCGCCTGCCGTCGCGCGGGGCGACGACGGTGTCGATCACGGCCACCAACGGCGTGATCGGCCTGCCGACGAAGCGCAGGCTCAGCTTCGTGACGAGCGCCACGCGCAGTGACGGCGTGACGCAGAAGACAACCTACAAGCCGGCGTCCGGCAAGGTGCGATAACGACGGATGCCGACTGCCCTCCCCCGCGAACCGCTTGCGGCGCCCGCCGTCTCACCCTCCCCCAAAGTGAGACAACGCGGGCGCCGCTTGCATTCCTCCTAGCGGCTGAGCTGCAACACCAGAAACTACGGACGCGGAAATCGCCCGGTGTGGCGACGCTGTTTAGGTTCGGAGACGGTTTGGTGAAACGGATGTGACGACGCTAGTTCGTGGCTTCGATCTGGTCGACCTTCGCCAGCCGGCGCACGTGGCGCTCCTCACCACTGAACTCGGCGCCGAGGAACTTGCTGACGATCTCGACCGCCGGTTCGACGCCGATCACGCGCGCGCCGAGGCAGAGAACGTTGACGTTGTCGTGCTCGACGGCCTGGTGCGCGGTGTACTCGTCGTGGATCGTGGCGGCGCGGATGCCGTCGATCTTGCTCGCCGCGATCGACACCCCTGCGCCGGAGCCGCACACGAGGATCCCGCGTTCGGCGATGCCGGAGGTGACCGAACGGCCGACCTTCTGCGCGACGTCGGGGTAGTCGACCGGCTCGGTCGAGTGGGTCCCGAGGTCGATCACCTCGTGGCCCGCGGCCTGCACGGCCGCGACGATCCGCTCCTTCAACGGAAAGCCGGCGTGGTCGAAGCCGCAGGCGACCTTCACAGCTCCAGCTCCGCGGCCGCGGCCTCGTCGAGTAGAACGGTCACGCGTCCGCGCGCCTTGCGCGCGACGATGCCGGCCGGCGTCATCGAGCGCTCTACGCCGAACGATTCTTTGACCGGTCCAGCCTTGTCTGCGCCGGCGACCAAGAAGAGCACCTCCCGCGCGCGCACCAGCGCTGACAGCGTCAGGCTGACGCGCGGCACGAACGGTTCCAGGCCCGCCTCCGGCACGCCGGTGACGAGCTGGTTGCGCTCTTCGATCCCGGGCTTGCCGGGGAACAACGACGCCGTATGCGCGTCGGAGCCGATGCCGAGCAGCAGCAGGTCGAACGGCTCGGCGTCGTGTTCGAAGATGTCGGCCGCGTACTGATGCGCGGCTTCGTCGGGGTCGAGCTCGCCGGGAATCCGGAAGATCGCCGCCGGGGGCGCCGAGAGCCGGTCGAGCAGCGCCTCCTTCGCCATCCTGAAGTTCGAGCGGTCGTCGTCCGGTGGCACGCAGCGCTCATCGCCGAACCAGACCTTCGCGCGCGACCAGTCGGCGCCCGAGGCAAGCTCGTAGGCGCGCTTCGGCGTCGAGCCGCCGGACAGCACGACCGAGCCACCGGCCTCGGCGATCGCCGCGATCCGCTTCGCCGCTTCGGCCGCGACATCCTCGACGACACGCAGGTCAGTCACAGGTCATCGGATCATCGTCCGGGCAGCCGTCAGCGCCGGGCGGAACAGCGGGTCGGGCAGCATCGCGTTGGTTACGCCGTGCGCGAGGATGCCGTCCTCGCCGCGTGAGGCGCCGATCACCGACCACTCGGAGGTGTCCTGCTCGGAGGTCCTGCGGCGCGCGGTCAGCCCACCGGAGCCACGGTCGAGCGACAGCGACAGCCCGCTTGCGGTCTCGATCGTCACACCGGAGAGGCCCGGCACCGGCATCGTTTCGTCGTCTGTGATCACCAGTTCGACCGGGCCGTGGTGCGAATGCGCGGTGCCGGTCTTGTCGCCGGTCGCATCGAAGTCGATCGGCTCCGGTTCCCACTCGAGACGCGAGGCCAGCCAGCCGAGGAACAGCAGCGCAGCGATCCCTGAGCCCGGGTGCATGCGCACGATCACCTTGTTGATTTCGGCAAGCGCCGGCCGCCAGGTCGGTGGGTCGAACGCGCCGGCCAACCGTTCGCGCCACGGCGTCGAGCGCAGCCAGGCGAGGTCGATCACGTCGGCCTGCTGCGAGAGCTCGATCGAGCGGCGCAGCGCGGCGCGGGGGTCGAGCTCTTCCAGCGAGTCGAGCAGCACGCTCGTGGTGATGCCGAGCATCGCATCCACCGCTTCCGGGTGACCATGCGGCGACCAGACGACGGTGCCGACCTCGGCGGCGAGCACCGGGTAGACGATCGTGTCGATGTGCGAGAGCTGGTTGGTGCCGCAGTCGATCTCGACGCGCTCGCGGAAGACGGATTCCAGGCCGGGCTCGGTTGACGGCTCGCTGACCAGCATCGCCGAAGCGTCGAGGCCTTCCTTACCTTCCTCAACGACGACGAGAATCGTGCGCGCCGGGTTGTCGTGCCCGATCCGGTCGAGCCGGTTCGAGATCTCACCCTTCCACTCGCGGTCGCTGATCACGACCAGGTTGAGCACACGCGCCGGTGCGTGCACGCGATCCTCGGCGCTGCGCTCGGACATCAGCTTGCGCAGCGCGTCGTCGATCTCGGCAGGCGTGGTGTCGCGGGCGCTCCAGACTCCCGGAGTGGTTAGAGGTGACGCCATTGCGATCTCCCGCGCAGCAGCTCGTCGGCCTCGACCGGCCCGGCGCTGCCCGCCTGGTAGAAGTGCGGCGGCGCGGGGTCGGCCGCCCAGAACGCCAGCACCGGGTCGACGATCGACCACAGCGCCTCGACCTCATCGACGCGGGTGAACAGCGTGGCGTCACCGCGCATCACGTCGAGGATCAGCCGTTCGTACGCCTCGGGCGAAGCCGACGAGAACGACGTGCCGTACTGGAACTGCATGTTGACCGGCCGGATTCGCGTCTTCGCGCCGGGGATCTTCGCGCCGAGCGCGATCGACACACCCTCGTTCGGCTGGATCGTGAAGACCAGCTCGTTCGGCGGCGGCGCGGCGCCGTGGATCTGGAAGGCGAGGTGCGGAACCGGCTTCAGCGTGACCGCGATCTCCGTAACCTTGCGCGCCAGCCGCTTGCCCGTGCGCAGGTAGAACGGCACGCCGGCCCAGCGCCAGTTCGACACCTCCAGGCGCATCGCGGCGTAAGTCTCGGTGTGCGAGCCCGACTCCACGCCGGGTTCCTCGAGGTAGCCGGGCACATTGTCGGATCCGATCGTTCCCGACGTGTACTGGCCGCGTACCGCCATGCTGCTGACCTCGGCGAACTGCGGCGGGCGCATCGCGCGCAGCACCTTCGCCTTCTCGTCTCGCACCTTGTTGGCGGTCAGCGCGTTCGGCGGCTCCATGCAGATCAGCGCGAGCAGCTGCAGCATGTGGTTCTGCACCAGGTCGCGCAGGGCGCCGGCGGTGTCGTAGTAGCCGGCGCGTGTGCCGATTCCGAGATCTTCCGACGCCGTGATCTGCACGTAGTCGATGTAGTTGCTGTTCCAGATCGGCTCGAACATCGAGTTGGCGAAGCGGAAGGCCATGATGTTCTGCACGGTCTCCTTGCCGAGGTAGTGGTCGATGCGGTAGACCTGCTCCTCGTCGAGCACCTCGAGCACCTCGCTGTTGAGCGCGCGCGCCGATTCGAGGTCGTGGCCGATCGGCTTCTCGATCACCACACGCACGCTCGAGCCGTGCTTGACGTGCAGGTTGCTCTCGCCGAGCTGGCGCACGACGGTGCCGAAGAACGTCGGCGACGTCGCCAGATAGAAAAGGTGGTTGAGCGGCTCGTCGGCCTCTTTGTCGAGCTCCTTCAACTGCTCG
Organism: Solirubrobacterales bacterium; assembly: GCA_050696815.1. Lineage (GTDB taxonomy): Bacteria > Actinomycetota > Thermoleophilia > Solirubrobacterales > JACPNS01 > JACPNS01. The sequence continues at coordinate 6,979 of JBOGYW010000049.1, forward strand.
CTCAGCGCGTCGAACGCCGCCGCGTCGTCGAACTTGCCGGCCACGTAACTGGTGCGCCTGAGCAGCGCGTCGAGCACGTCGGGCTTCGGCGCGCGCCGCGAGTACTGCTCGATCGAGCTGCGCATCATCGCGCGGAACTTCTCGTCGTCGTAGTCCTCAAGCGCGAAGCCGACGAGGTTGAAACGCTCGGGCAGCGAGCCCTCGTGCGCGAGGTTGTAGATCGCCGGCAGCAGCTTGCGGTGCGCCAGGTCGCCGGTCGCGCCGAAGATCACCATCGACGTCGGGTCGACCGGCGAGTGCTCGAGGCCTTCGGCCAGCGGGTTCGACGCCGGATGGCTGCGCGAATGCGCTGCTTCGAACGGCGGGTCCGAAACCGCCGTCTGCTGGTCGATCGCCATTACGTGTTCGTCCTTTCGACTGCATGCCCGCCGAACTGCGCGCGCAGTGCGGCGTTGACCTTGTTTGCGAAGTCAGCGTGAGACTGCGAGCTGTAGCGCTCGAACAGCGACAGCGCGATCGCCGGCACCGGCACGCGCTTGTCGGTCGCGTCCTCCACCGTCCAGCGGCCCTCGCCGGAGTCGGCGACGATCGGCTCAAGCTGCCCGAGATCGTTGCCCTCCTGCTCGAAGGCCAGCGCCGCGAGCTCGCAGAGCCACGAACGCACGACCGAGCCCTGCATCCACAGGTGGGCGATCTTCGCGTTGTCGAGCTCGTACTCGCAGGCGTCGAACAGGTTGAAGCCCTCGGCGTAGGACTGCATCAGCGCGTACTCGACGCCGTTGTGGACCATCTTCACGTAGTGACCGCTGCCGACGGGGCCCATGTGACCCCAGCCGGGGCCGTGTTCCACGGTGGTGGGCGGCGCCAGCACGTCGAGGATCGGCGTCAACTGCGCGACGCTCTCATCGGGGCCGCCGACCATCATGCAGTAGCCGACTTCGAGACCCCAGACGCCGCCCGATGTGCCGACGTCCATGTAGTGGATGCCGCTCGGCTCAAGCATCGCCGCGCGCGCCTTGTCGTCGCTCCAGCGCGAGTTGCCGCCGTCGATGATCGTGTCGCCGGGCTCCAGCAGCGTCGCCAGCTTTTCCACCGACGACTGCGTGATCTCGCCTGCCGGAACCATCAGCCAGATCAGCCGCGGCGCAGTCAACTTGTCGACCAGCTCTTCAAGCGACGCGGCGCCGCTGGCGCCCACGCCCTCGGCGCGCGAGACCGCTTCTGGGTCTGGGTCGAACGCGACCACGGTGTGCTCAGAGTCGCGGTGAATGCGATGGACCATGTTTCCGCCCATCCTGCCGAGTCCAACAAAGCCGATTTGAACGCTTGACATCTTCTGGGGGTCCTCCTGCGTCGCCGTTTTATTGAAGTTCAGCCGGTCGTGATCTTTTCGGTCAGTTCGCGCAGCGCCGCAACCGGGTCGCCGGTAAGTTGCAACCGCACGACCGGTCGCCCATGGGCCCGCAGCGCCTGCAGGTCGCCGATCGCCTGCGCGTGCTTGAGCGTCTTGAAGCTGAAGTCTGCCTCCGGGATCGGCACGTCGGCGGCGCCGTCGTGGAGGACCTGGATGAAGTTGCCGGTCGGCGGACCGCCCTTGTGCAGCTGGCCCGTCGAGTGCAGGAAGCGCGGTCCGTAGCCGAAGGTCGTCGCCGACTTCGTGCGCTCGCGGATCGCCTCGCGGAACTCGTCGGTGGCGGCGTCGAATGCGGCCGACGGCTGCATGTAGGCCATCGTCGCGACGTAGCCGGGCGGCGCAGCAGCGCCGACCAGTTCTAGCAGTGCGCCTGCGTCGTCGAACGGCGCGTCGGTGTCGCCGGATTCGAGGACACGCCGCGTTGCGTCCTTCGCCTCCTGCACGTTCGGCTGGTCGAACGGGTTGATCTCCAGCACGTGGCCAGCGATCGCCGTGGCGAACTCGAACAGGAACATAAACCGACCGAGGTCGTCGGCGCCGGTGAACGCGAGCGTGAAGACCGGATGGCCGGCCTGCTCGAGCGCGCCGGCAGTCGCGGCATTCGCCGCATCGGGCGCCGTGCTGTTTGCGATGTGTACGAATACACGGTCATCGCCGTAGGCCTCGGCGACTGCCCCTGGCGGAACGATCGGCTCGCCGGCGACCGGCAGGATGCCGCGGCCGTGCTTGCCCGTGCTCTCGGCGATCAGCTGCTCCACCCAGAGGCCGTATGAATCGATCGGCGGGTCGACGATGAAGGTCAGCTTGTCGCGCCCGGCGCGCGCGAGCTCACCAAACTTTTCGCCGAGCAGCAGCCCGGGATTATTCTCGTCGGCGCGGCACGATTCGGCCGCGGCAACAGCCTGCTGCAGCAGGCCTTCGAGCGGTACGCCCGCGAGCGCCGCCGGCACGAGGCCGAAGTACGAGAGCACTGAGTAGCGGCCGCCGATGTTCTCGTCGGCCAGCCAGACCTTTCTGAAGCCTTTTTCGTTGGCGAGCGCCTCCAGCGGCGAGCCGGGATCGGTGACGGCGACGAACTGCGCGCCGTTGCCGCCGGTCAGCTCGTAGAAGTGCTTGAAGTGCGAGAGCGTCTCGACCGTGCCGCCGCTCTTCGACGAGACGATGAAGATCGTTTTCTCGAGATCCGCGGGATCGAGTGCCGCATTGACCGCGTCGGGATCTGTCGAGTCGAGCATCCCGAGCGGCCTGTCGTACGACAGTCCGAGCACCTCAGGACCGAGCGACGACCCGCCCATGCCGAGCAGAAGCGTGTTCGTGAACCCGTCGGCGTGAACCGCATCCACCCACGACGTCAGCTCGGGCAGCGAAGCCAGCATGCGGTCGGCGATGTCGAGCCAGCCGAGCCGGTTGCCGATCTCTGGCACGCCCGGTCCGCCCCACAACGACTCGTCGCGCGCCCAGACGCGGTCGGCTACGCCGGCCAGAGCGTCAACTCCGACACCGGTCGCAGCCGCGTCGCTCACTCGGAGGCCGCCCGCTGCTTCTCGATGCCTTCGAGCAGTCCGTCTAGTGAGTGAACGAAGGCTTCGATGCCGTCGTCGAGCAGCTGCGCGGTCACCGCGTCGATGTCGATGCCGGCGGCCGCGAGCTCTTCGAGCACTGGCCGCGGGTCTTCGTCGAGCGTGACGCCGGTGACGTCGCTCTCCTCGGCGGCGGCGTTCATCGTCTTGACCGGCATCGTGTTGACCGTCTCCGGACCGGCGAGCGTGTCGACGTACATCACCTCGGAGTAGGCCGGGTTCTTCGTGCCGGTCGATGCCCACAGCGGACGCTGCACCGGCGCGCCGGCCTCGCGCAGGGCGGCGAAGCGCTCGCCGTAGAAGATCTCCTTGAACTTCACGTATGCCGCGCGCGCGTTGGCGATCGCGGCCTTGCCCTGCAGGTCGCTGCGGCCCTTCTCTGCGAGCTGCTTGTCGACCATCGTGTCGACGCGCGAGACGAAGAAGCTGGCGACCGAGTGCACGTCGAGCGACTTGCCCTCGGCGCGCCGCCGTTCCAGGCCCTTGATGTAGGCCTCGGCGACGTCGGCGTAGCGGTCGACGCTGAACAGCAAAGTGATGTTGATGTTGATCCCCTCGTAGATCGCCTCTTCGATGTACTCGACACCCTCGGGCGTGCCGGGGATCTTGATCATCAGGTTCGGGGCGTCGACCAGCTGCCAGTAGCTGCGAGCCTCTTCGAGCGTCTTGCCGCTGGTGTCGCGCGCCAGCGACGGGCCGACCTCCAGCGAGACGAAGCCGTCGTTGCCGCCGAGCGAGTCCCAGACCGGGCGCAGCACGTCGGTCGCCAGCTTGACGTCCTTGACCATGATCTTCTCGTACGACTGCATCGGCGTGAGGCCGTCCGCGGCGTGCGCCGCGATCTCGGCGTCGTAGTCCTCGCTCTCGAGGATCGCCTTCTCGAAGATCGCTGGGTTGCTGGTCACGCCGCGCAGCGAGAACTCGTCGACCAGGCGCTTCAGTTCGCCGCCCTCGATCAGCGTGCGGCCGATCTGGTCGAGCCAGACGCTGGTGCCTAGCGCGGTCAGCTTCGCAAGGCGTTCGTTGACTACGTTGGTGCTCACTGGCTCACCTTCTCTCGTGCGACGGCCTTGCCGTGTTCGGCGACCTTCTCGGCGGTGAACCCGAAGTGTTTGTAGAGGTCGGGCTGAGGGCCGGAAGCGCCGAACGACTCCATACCCACGCAGTATCCCGCATCGCCGACCCAACGGTGCCAGCCGACGGTGCTGCCGGCCTCGACCGAAACACGCGCCTTGACGGCGGGCGGCAGAATCTCGTCGCGGTAGGACTGCGGCTGCTCGCCGAAGCTCTCCAGGCAGGGCGCGCTGACGACTCTCGTCGCGATCCCGTCGGCCTCGGTGATCTCCGCGGCGTCGAGCGCGATCTCCACTTCGCTGCCGGTCGCGATGAAGATCAGCTCGGGCTCGGGCTCGCTGTCCTGCACTACGTAAGCGCCGCGCTCGATCGCGTCAGACGGCACGTTGCCGAGAATCCGCAGGTTCTGACGGCTCAGCGCCAGCATGCTCGGGCGGCCGTTCTGCTTCAGGGCGAAGTGCCAGGCCAGCGCCGTCTCGTTGGCGTCGGCGGGGCGGATCACGTTGAGGTTCGGCGTGGCGCGCAGGGCCCACAGCTGTTCGATCGGCTGATGTGTTGGGCCGTCCTCGCCGAGTCCGATCGAGTCGTGCGTGAAGACGAAGATCGACGGCACGTTCATCAGCGCCGCCAGGCGCATCGCCGGCTTCATGTAGTCGGAGAAGATCAGGAAGGTCGCGCCGTAGCCGCGCAGGCCGGAGAGCGTGAGGCCGTTGACGGCCGCGCCCATCGCGTGCTCGCGGATGCCGAAGTGCATGTTGCGCCCGCTGAACGCGTTCTTCTCGATCGAGCCGGCGTCGGCGATCAGCGTGAGGTTCGACGGCGCGAGGTCGGCCGAACCGCCGACCAGCTCGGGCACCTGCGCGGCGGCCCACTGGATCACGGTCTCGGAGGCCTTGCGCGTGGCGACCGGCTTATCGGCCGGGTCGAAGGTCGGAATCGCGTCGTCCCAGCCCTGCGGCAGCTCGCCGACCAGCAGGCGGTTCAATTCAGCCGCGAGCTCGGGGTGGTTCGCGGCGTAGGCGTCGAAGTTGCCCTCCCACTCCTTGAACGCGAGCTCGCCGCGCTCGGCGGTCTTCGCGTAGTGGTCGCGCACTTCGTCGGCGACGAAGAACGGCTCGAGGCTCGGGTAGCCGTAGGCCTCTTTAGTCAGCTTGATCTCGTCCTCGCCGAGCGGCGAGCCGTGCGCACCCTCGGTGTCGACCTTGTTCGGCGAGCCGAAGGCGATGTGCGTGCGGGCGATGATCAGCGACGGGCGGTCGGTGACGGCCTGCGCCTGCTTGATCGCGTCCTCGATCGTGTCGAGCCCGATGTCCTCGCCGATGTTGATCACGTGCCAGCCGTAGGCCTCGTAGCGCTTGCCGGTGTCTTCGGACAGCGCGAGGCTGGTGTCGCCCTCGATCGAGATGTGGTTGTCGTCGTAGAAGGCGATCAGTCTGCCGAGCCCGAGGTGGCCGGCGAGGCTGCCGGCCTCAGAGCTGATGCCCTCCTCGATGTCGCCGTCGGAGGCGATCACGTACGTGTAGTGGCCGACCGGGTCGAAGTCGTCGGTCGCGAAGCGATCGCGCATCAGCGCCTCGCCGATGGCAAAGCCGACCGCGGTGCTGATGCCCTGGCCGAGCGGACCGGTCGTGGTCTCGATGCCGGGCGCGTGGCCGTACTCGGGGTGGCCGGCGGTAGGGCTGCCGAGCTGGCGGAAGTTCTTCAGGTCGTCGAGGCTGATGCCGTAGCCGGTCAGGTGCAGCGTGCTGTAGAGCAGCATCGAGGCGTGGCCGGCGCTGAGGATGAAGCGATCGCGCGCGGCCCACTGCGGGTTCTGCGGCGTGTGGCGCATGATCCGCGTGTAGAGCACGTAGGTGAACGGCGCGAGCGCCATCGGCGTGCCTGGGTGGCCGGAGTTTGCGGCCTGCACGCCGTCCATCGAGAGCGTGCGGATGGTGTCGACGGCGAGCTTTTCGATCGCGGCGTCCGTGGCTGTTTCTGGGCTCATTCGAGCGACCCTACCACGGGGCGGCGGCGGGGAAGTTGGACCTTTGTACAGCCTTGTATGGCCGAAAGCGCAGGCCTGATCAGCCGCGCCGCAGCAGTCGCGCCACCGCTCCCATCAGCTCCTCGGTGCGCTCTTCCTTCAGCTCTTCGGGCCCGCCGACCACACAGTGCGCGGCGTGGTCTTCCATCAGGCCGAGCGCGACCTTGTCGAGCGCGGCCTGGGCGGCCGAGATCTGGGTGAGGATGTCGATGCAGTAACGGTCCTCGTCGACCATCTTCTCGATGCCGCGGATCTGACCTTCTGCGCGGCGTAGGCGCTTCTTCAATGCGTCCTTCTGGCCGGCGTATGCGTGGTCTGGTGTGGTGGAGTTTGGCATGTGGGCATTATACCCCATGGGGGTATATACTTCGACCCGTGGCTACGAAACTTGACCTGCCGATCGAAGGCATGACCTGCGCCTCTTGCGCCAATCGTGTCGAGAGCTCGCTGAACGAACTCGACGGGGTCGAGGCGACCGTCAACTTCGCGACCAAGCGCGCGACGGTCCACTGCGACGACGCGGTGACGACCGACGAGCTGGTCGCCGCAGTCGATAAGACCGGCTACAAGGCGCACGCCCCTGCCGCGCACGACGTCCACGACCACTCTGCACACATGAGCGCGGACGCCGACGCGCTGAAGGTGCGCGTGATCGGTTCGACCCTGCTTTCCATCCCGGTGCTGCTGCTTTCGATGGTCGGCGCTCTGCAGTTCGACGGCTGGCAGTGGGTCAGCCTGGCGCTGACGCTGCCGGTCGTGTTCTGGGGCGGCTGGCCGATCCACCGGGCGACCTGGGTCAACCTGCGCCACGGTGCTTTGACGATGGACACGCTGGTCTCGGTCGGCACGCTCACCGCACTCGCCTGGTCGATCTACAACCTCGTCTTCGGCGGCGCGGGCGAGATCGGCGCCGAGATGAGCTTCCAGTTCCTGCCCGGCCGCGAAGAATCCGGCATGCACATCTACCTCGAAGAGGCCGCGGTGATCACGACGCTGATCATGCTCGGCCGCTACTTCGAGGCGCGCGCCACCGCGCGAGCCGGCGCGGCGATCGAGTCGCTGCTGCGGCTCGGCGCGAAAGACGCGGCCGTGCTGGGCGCAGACGGCGAAGAGCGGCGCGTGCCGCTCAATGCCGTTGCGGTCGGTGACCGCTTCGTCGTACGCCCCGGCGAGAAGATCCCGGTCGACGGCCGTGTCGTGGATGGCCACGGCGCGATCGACCAGAGCATGCTGACCGGGGAGTCGCTGCCGGTTGACGTTTCCGATGGCAGCGAGGTTGCCGGCGCGACGATCAATCTCAGTGGCCGGCTGGTAATCGAGGCGACGCGGGTCGGCGAGGACACCGTGCTGGCGCAGATTACCGAGCTGGTGAACGACGCGCAGTCGGGCAAGTCGAACAGCCAGCGGCTGGCCGACCGGATCAGCGCGGTCTTCATTCCCACAGTCTTCTTCATCGCCGTCGGCACGCTGGTCTTTTGGCTGGCGACCGGCGATTCGACAACCTTCGCCGTCAGCGCGGCTGTGAGCGTGCTGATCATCGCCTGCCCCTGCGCGCTCGGGCTCGCGACGCCGACCGCGATCATGGCCGGCAGTGGCCGCGGTGCCCAGTTGGGGCTGCTGATCAAGGGTCCGCAGGTGCTGGAGAACGTCGGCAAGATCGAGACGATCGTGCTGGACAAGACCGGCACGCTGACGAGCGGACAGATGAGTGTCGACGAAGTCGTACTCGGCGGCGACGTTGAACGCGACGAAGCACTTGCGCTGATCGGCGCCATCGAAGATGGATCGCAGCACCCGATCGGCCAGGCGATAGTTGCCTACGCCCGCGAGCAGGGCGCGGCGCTCGCGCAGACCCAGGGATTCATGAATCACGACGGGCTCGGCGTGGAAGGCATGGTCGACGGTCGCCACATCGTCGTCGGCCGCACAAAGCTGCTCGAAGACACCGGCTTCGCGATCGACGACCGGCTCGCCGCCGCGATCGATGCGGCCCAGTCAGAAGGCAAGACGGCTGTCGTCGCCGGCTGGGACGGCGCGGCGCGCGCAGTCTGCGTGCTCGCGGACACGATCAAACCGAACAGCGCCCGGGCGGTTCAGGAGCTTCAAGCGCGCGGCATCAAACCGGTGCTGCTGACCGGCGACAACGAGCGCACCGCGGCGCAGGTCGCTGGCGTGCTCGGCATCGAAAGGCACATCGCCGAGGTGATGCCGGCCGAGAAGTCCGACGAGATCGTGCGCCTGCAGGCCGGCGGGGCGAAGGTCGCGATGGTCGGCGACGGCGTCAACGACGCCCCCGCGCTGGCGCGTGCCGACCTGGGCGTCAGCGTCGGCGGCGGCACCGACGTGGCGATCGAGGCCTCCGATCTGACGATCGTCAGCGGCGACCCGCTCGCGATCGTCGACGCGATCCGCCTCTCCAGCTCGATGCTGCGCACGATCTACCAAAACCTCGGCTGGGCCTTTGGCTACAACGTGCTGGCAATTCCGGTCGCCGCGGCCGGCCTGCTGAACCCGATGATCGCCGGCGCGGCAATGGCGCTGAGCGACATCTGCGTCGTGCTCAACGCACTGCGTCTGAAGCGCTTCAAGCCTGTCGAACGCTGAGCAATCGACCCAGCGGCTCGATCGCGCCGAGCGTCCGCACCAGCGGCACGATCGCCAGCGTCACCAGCGCCATCGCGATGAAGGCGGCGCTCGGGTGGTCGGTCAGCGCCTGCACGATCAGCGCGACGACGATGCCGCCGGCGTTGCCGGCGAGCCAGATCGCCCCCGCCGCACTTGCGCCGGCGACGCCGGCGCGGCGCTC
>JBOGYW010000050.1:0-15761 GCA_050696815.1 Solirubrobacterales bacterium
CAGGCGGGTGACGCCGTAGCGCCCTAGTTCGTCGGGGGTGGAGTTATTCATCGATGAGCCTGCAAACCAACTTGGTTTACATAGACGTATCGGCCAGATCGCCCACCTGCGCGAGTGCAGAAATCGATTAGTGAGGCCTGTTCAAGCCGCTTCAGGAAGGGTGAAACGCCCTGAAAGCTCCGCCAGGTTGGTCGCCGTCTGGGCGACACGCTGGGCCGACGCCGAAACCTGCTCGGCGGCGGCTGAAGTCTGCTGGGTCGAGGCGCTGACCTGCTCGGTCGAGGCGCTCGAGGTCTCGGCGACCGTCGCGACGTCATCGATCTGGCGGCGCACCTTGCCGGCGCCGCTGGCGATGCCGTCGGCGAGCTCGCTGATCTCGTTCGAGCTGACGTTCAGCTCGTGCACGGCGACGCTGATCTCGTGGAAGGCCTGACGGTTGCGGTTGACGGTCTCGAAGCCGTCCTCGACGCGCGCGACGCCGTCCTCCATCGCGGACACCGCGTCGCCGGTCTGCTGCTGGATCTCGGCGACCAGCGAAGCGATCTGCTCGGCCGACGAGTGGGCGTCCTCTGCAAGCAGGCGCACTTCTTCGGCGACGTTCGCGAAGCCCTTGCCCTGTTCACCGGCGCGGGCCGCCTCGATCGAGGCGTTCAAAGCGAGCATGTTCGTCTGCTGGGCGATGTCGGTGATCGCCTGGACGATCTGGTCGATGTCGGAAGACTTTTCGCCGAGCGAACGGACGACCGCGGCGGTGGTGAGCGAACTCTCGCGTACGGCCTGCATCGCCTCTTGGACCTCGGCGGCGCGCTGCACGCCCTCTTCGGCGAGTTTCTCGGTGTCGGCGCTCTGGCGCTGCGCCTCGCGCGCGTGCTCGGAGGTGTCGCGTGTTGAGCCCTCGATGTCGGCGACGACGCCCGATGAGCGAGCGATCAATTCGACCTGGTGGGCGGCGCCTTCGCTGATCGCGCTGATCGCCTGAGCGACCTCGCCGATCGCGCGGCCCGATTCGTCGGAGGTTTGTGCCATCTCTGAGGCGGCCGTCTGAAGCTCTTCCGCCGCGGTGCCGATCTGCGCGATCGTCCGCCGGATGCTGGCGAGCATCCGGCCGAAGGCGGCCTGCAGCTGCCCGTACTCGTTGCCGAACCACTGGGTCGGCATCGGCCGCAGGTCGCCGGCCGCGGCTGCTCGCGCGTCGGAGAGCAGCTGGTCGGTGGCCTTAATGGTTCCCTGACCGAGCGTCTTGCGCAGGAAGATGCCGCCGCCCATGATCAGCACGCCGTTGATGATCACCCAGGGCGGAATGACGTTGTTGAAGTCGCTGCGTGCCTCGACAGCGCCTTTGGCGACGTGGCCGTTGACGCTCTGCGCAGCGGCGGTCTCGCTCTTGACCTTGTCGATGTTGCCCTGCACGGTGCCGAGGTACACGAATACGGCGATCGTGATCAAGACGACCGGCACGGCAGGCACGACCGTGCCTGTGATGTAGGCGCGCACCAGTGGGACGTTGAAGAGATGCTGCTTCATGCGGCGCGCTCCACGTGCTCGGCTGCGTCGCTCGGAGCCGCGGTCTGGGCGGCGGGGTCCTCGCCCGCCGTCACAACCACCCGCTTGGTGCCCGAGCGAAGGTCGAAGTGACCGGCCAGCGAGGCCAGCTGAAACGCGGTGTGGGCGACGCGCTGGGCCGACGCCGTGACCTCTTCGGACGCGGCGGAGGTCTCTTCGGTGGAAGCCGACACCTGCTCGGTGGAGGCACTCGACTCTTCGGCCACCGATGCGACCTCCTCGATCTGGCCACGCACGTCGCTGGCAGAGTCGGCGATGCCGCCGGCCAGCGCGCTCACTTCGGCGGAGCTGGCGTGCAGCGCACGCACGGCGGCGCTGATGTCGTTGAAGGTCTGGCGGTTGCGGTTGACGGTCTCGAAGCCGCTCTCGACGATCTGCACGCCGGACTCCATCGCCGTGACGGCCTCGGCGGTCTGCTCGCGCACCTCGCCGATCAGCTTGGCGATGTCGCCGGCCGAGTCCTGCGCGTCCTCGGCGAGCTTGCGCACCTCTTCGGCGACGACCGCGAAGCCGCGGCCCTGTTCGCCGGCGCGCGCCGCCTCGATCGCGGCGTTCAGTGCCAAAAGATTGGTTTGTGCGGCGATGTCGGTGATCGAGTGGATGATCTGGTCGATGTTCGTCGACTTGTCGCCGAGCGAGCGGATCATCTCGGCGGTCGCGAGCGACGTCTCGCGCACGCTCTGCATCGCCTCCTGAACCTCGGCGGCGCGGTTGACGCCTTCCTCGGTCAAAGCTTCGGTGTCGGCGCTGCGCGTCTTCGCCTGCTCAGCGTGTGCCGCGGTCTCGCGCACCGAGTTCTCGATCTCGCCGACGACACCGGAGGTGCGTGTCACCAGATCGACCTGGTGCGCTGCGCCCTCGCTGATCGAACTGATGGACTGCGCGACCTCGCCGATCGCGTTGCCGGCTTGGTCTGAGGTCTGAACCATCTCGGAGGCGGCGCTGCGCAGCTCTGAGGCCGCCAGCTCGATGCGCTCGATCGTCACGCGGAACGAGCCCGCGAGCTTGCCGAGAGCCTCTTGGATGTCGCCGATCTGGCTGTTGTTGTTGCGCTCGATCGTGGTCGAGAGGTCACCCTCTGCGACGCGGTCGGCGAAGGTGGCGAGGTTCTTCAGCCACTCGCTGGCGAGCGTTCCGGAAAGGTAGGAGTTGATCGGCGGGATCATCAGGCCCCAGCCGACGCCGGCGACGAGCGAGATGCGCGTGATCATGATCGCGTGCGCCATCGCGTCGGCCGACGCCTGGATCTGCGCCTTGGTTGCGGTGCCGCTGGCGAGCAAGGCGTTCAGGGTGTCCTGCTCGGCCTCGGCGACCTTCGACTCATGCCAGCCGAGGATCATCATCGGTACGACGCCGAGCAGCACGAGCAGCGCCCCGACAAGCGGCTTCTTGTCGGAGTTGAGGTCCATGTACCAGTTCGGCAGGATCTTCGCGATCCCGCTTGCCTTGCCGTGTTGGCCTGCGTCGTCCATCAACACTCGCTATCGGTCATACGTCCGCCTTTATTGAACGCGCGAGTAGGTTCGGGCGAGCGATTGCTAAGCCGCGGCGCTGTCGGGCAGCTGGAAGCGGCTCGAGAGCTCGGCGAGGTTCGCGGCGGTCGCGGCAACGCGCTGGGCAGAGGCCGAGACCTCTTCCGATGCCGCTGAAGTCTCTTGCGTCGAGGCGCTGACCGACTCGGTCGAGGCACTCGACTTCTGCGCGACCGTAGCGACCTCTTCGATCTGCTCGCGCACCTGACCGGCGCCGAACGCGATGCCCTCGGCGAGTTCGCTGATCTCGCTGGAGCTCTCGTGCAGCGCGTGCACGGCGCTGCTGATCTCGTGGAACGTCTCGCGGTTGCGGTTGACGGTCTCGAAGCCTTCCTCGACGCGCACGACGCCGTCTTCCATCGCGGCGACGGCCTGCGCGGTCTGGCTCTGAATCTCCTTGACGACGCCGGCGATCTCCTCGGCCGCCGACTGCGCGTCCTCGGCCAGCAGGCGCACTTCTTCGGCGACGTTGGCAAAGCCCTTGCCCTGCTCCCCGGCGCGCGCGGCCTCGATCGAAGCGTTGAGCGCAAGCATGTTCGTCTGCTGCGCGATGTCGCCGATCGCCTGCACGATGATGTCGATGTCCGAAGACTTCTCGCCGAGCGAACGCACGACGGCGGCGGTGCTGAGTGAACTCTCGCGCACTGCCTGCATCGCCTCCTGCACCTCGGCGGCGCGCTGCACGCCTTCCTCTGAAAGCTTCTCGGTGTCGGCGCTCTGGCGCTGCGCCTCGCGGGCGTGCTCGGAGGTGTCGCGAATCGAGCGCTCGATGCCGGCGACGACGTCGGACGAACGCACGATCAGGTCCACCTGGTGCGCCGCACCCTCGGAGATCGAGCTGATCGCCTGGGCGACCTCGCCGATCGCGTGACCGGCCTCGTCAGAGGTGTGCGCCATCTCGCCGGAGGCGTCGCGCAGGTCGTTTGCCGCGCGTTCGATCTCGGCGATCGTCTTGCGGAAGCTGCCCAGCATCTCGCCGAAGCCCTCCTGCAGGTCGCCGTATTCGTTGCCGAACCAACGCGAGGGGGCCACTCGGAAGTCGCCGCTCGCGGCGGCCCTGGCATCGGAAACAAGTGTGTTGGTCGCGAGCATCGTGCCGGCGCCGAGCGTCTTGCGCATGAAGCCGCCGCCGATGATGATCAGCATCAGGTCGATGATCACCCACGGCGGGATCACGTTCTTCGTGTCGACGCGCGCCGCAACCTGTGCCTTCGGCACGTGACCGCCAACCGTCTGCGCCGCCGCGACCTGCTTGTCGACCTTGTCGAGGTCGCCGTTGGTCGTGCCGGTGTAGGCAAGGATGAGCAGAGAAATCGTGATGATCGGGATCGCAGAGCAGAGCACGATGATCTGGTACGCCTTGACCATCGGCTTGTTGAACTGCTTGATCACGAACGGTGCGAGCAGCTTCTTCATCAGGCTACGCCCTCCTTGACTACTGCTTCGTCTTGGTCGGCGGCCGGTCCGACGACCTTCGCCGCCTGGGCGATCTTGAGGTCGATCGGCGCCGACTCTTTGCGCAGCTTGAAGCGACTGGCGAGCGCGGCGAGCCGCACGGCAGTGTCCTCGACGCTCTGCGCCGACGCGGTGACCTCTTCCGAGGCGGCCGAAGTCTCTTCGGTTGAAGCGGATACCTGCTCGGTCGAGGCCGAGGACTCCTCGGCCACCGAGGCGACTTCGGCGATCTGACCGCGCACGTCGCTGGCCGATTCGGCGATGCCGTCGGCGAGCGTCGAGATCTCGGTGGAGCTCTCGTGCAGCGCGCGCACGGCGCCGCTGATGTCGAAGAAGATCTGACGGTTGCGGTTGACCGTCTCGAAGCCATTTTCGACGGTGTCGACGCCCTGTTCCATCGCCGCGACGGCCTGATCGGTCTGGTCGCGGATCTCGCCGATCAGCCCGGCGATGTCGCCGGCCGACTCCTGCGCGTCCTCGGCGAGCTTGCGCACCTCTTCTGCGACGACCGCGAAACCGCGGCCCTGTTCGCCGGCGCGCGCCGCCTCGATCGCGGCGTTCAACGCCAAAAGGTTGGTCTGCGCGGCGATGTCGGTGATCGAGCGCACGATCTGGTCGATGTTGGTCGACTTGTCGCCCAGCGAGCGGACCATCTCGGCGGTCGCGAGCGAGGTCTCGCGCACGATCTGCATCGCCTCCTGGACTTCGGTCGCGCGTACGACGCCCTCTTCGGTCAGCTGCTCGGTCTCGGCGCTCTGCGCCTGGGCGCGCGCGGCGTGGTCGGCGGCGCTGCGCACCGACGACTCGATCGAGCCGACGACGTCGGAAGTCCTGGTCACCAGGTCCACCTGGTGTGAGGCGCCCTCGCTGATCGCGCTGACGGAGTGGGCCACGTCGCCGATCGCGTTGCCGGCCTCGTCGGAGGTGCGGGCCATCTCGCCGGCGGCATCCTTCAGTTCGATCGCGGCATCCTCGATGCGGCCGATCGTCGCGCGGAAGCTGGCGATCAGCTTGCCCAGCGCCTCCTGCATGTCTCCGAGTTGGCTGCCGTTCGAGCGCACGATGTCGCGCGTCAGGTCGCCGGCGGCGGCCTCCTTAGTGAATTTGGTCATCTGCACCAACAGGTCGCGGCTGATCGCCGACGTCACCCAGGTGTTGAAAACGCCGTTGAAGAATGCCCAGATCGATCCGATGAACAGCGCCATGCGCGCCGCGTGGTTGGCGCTGCGCACGTTCTGGCTGAGCTCGGTGAGCTGAGCCTTGGTCGCGCCGCCGTGGTCGAGCAGAGCGTTGAGGTCGTGCTGATAGCCGGCGGCCACACGCGCCTTGTGAAAGGCGTAGGCGAACATCGGGATCGCGACGACGAAGATGAAGAACGCCCCGACCAGGGGCTTCTTCTCAGCGTTCATGTCCTGATAGCGCTGCGGGACGAGGCGGGCGGCACGAATGCCGCTCTTCGCTTTGAACTGTTCGGCCACTGCCTAGGCGGCGGCTTCGGCGTGCTGACCGCCGGCAAGGCCGGTCAACGCGGTCGGGTCCAGCAGGATGATCAGCCGGTCGCCCGATTTGACGACGCCCTCGACGATGACGTTCCCGGAAGCCGGGAGGTCCTCGAACTCGGATACGTCGACGGTGAGAACCTCGGAGACGTCGTCCACTACGACGCCGGCCATGCGGTCCTCGTTGTTGATCAAGACAATCTTCTCGCCGTCCTCGGCATCGTCGTTGTCGCGCACCTCTCCGACCTCACGGCCGGCGATGTTGAGTTGCGGGCGAACGTCGTGCACGGGCACGATCCGACCACGAAGGTTGATCACACCGAGCAGGCTCGAGTCGCTGCTCGAGACCGTACGCGGCTGCTGGAAGCGAATGACTTCCTGAACCGATTGGATCGGTAGCGCGTACTCCTCAGTGCCAAGCACGAAAACTACGAGCTGTTTGGCAGTTGTGTCTTCTGCGACGTTCACAAGCAGATTGTCCTCTTAGTCGGGTTTCGACGGGGGTCTGTCCTGCCCCTGTTGGTGCATCTATCGGCTGCTTACGCGCCGGTATTAACCGGCATCGTCCGAATTACGCGATTTTGCGAGCGCAGATGCCGGAAGCTGGAAGCGTCCAGCCAGTTCCGCAAGGTTGTACGCCGTCTGAGCAACGCGCTGCGCGGACTCCGAAACCTCCTGCGCAGAAGCTGAAGTCTGCTGTGTCGAAGCGGAAACCTGCTCGGTCGAGGCGCTCGACTGCTCGGCGACCGACGCGACCTCCTCGATCTGCTCGCGGACCTGGCTGGCGCCGAGTGCGATTCCGTCGGCGAGCTCACTGATCTCGGCGGAGCCTTCGTGCAGGTTGCGCACGGCCGCGCTGATGTCGTAGAAGGTCTGGCGGTTGCGGTTGACGGTCTCGAAGCCCTCCTCCACGGTGGAGACGCCTTGTTCCATCGCGGCGACGGCCTCGGCCGTCTGATCCTGGATCTGGCGTACCAGCCCGGAGATCTCCTCGGCCGAGCGGCCGGCGTCGTCGGCGAGCATGCGCACCTCTTCGGCGACGTTTGCGAAGCCGCGGCCGCTCTCGCCGGCGCGCGCCGCCTCGATCGCGGCGTTCAACGCAAGCATGTTCGTCTGCTGGGCGATGTCGGTGATCGCCTGGACGATGTGGTCGATGTCGCTCGATTTGGCGCCGAGCTGGCGGATCACGCTCGCGGTCTCGATCGAGTTCTCGCGCACGGCCTGCATCGCCTCCTGCACCTCGGCGGCGCGCTGCACGCCCTCCTCGGTCAGGCGCTCGGTGTCGGCGCTCTGGCGCTGGGCCTCGCGTGCGTGCTCGGAGGTGTCGCGGATCGCGCGCTCGATCTCGGCGACGACGCCCGACGCGCTGGCGACCAGCGTCACCTGGTGCTGTGCGCCCTCGCTGATCGAGCTGACGGCCTGCGCCACCTCGCCGATCGCGTGGCCCGCTTCGTCGGAAGTGTGCGTCATCTCGGACGACGCCTGGCTGAGATCGTCGGCGGCGCGGTCGATCCGTGAGATCGTCGTGCGGAAGCTGTTGAGCATCGCCTTCACGCCGGCCTGCAGCGAGCCGTACTCGTTGCCCAGCGTCACCGGGGGGTCGACACGCAGGTCGCCGCCGGCGGCGGCTCTGGCGTCCTGTACGAGATCGTCGGTCGCGTCGACGAGCTGGTTGGTGAGCGCGCGGCGGGTGTAGGTGCCGCCGGCGAGCGCGGCGAGCAGGATCACCAGCGCCCACTCGGGGATGATGTTGTCGAAGTCCGGCTCGACCGTGACCTGGCGCGGATGCACGCGGCCGGACTGCGCCGCCTGGTCGACCTGCGACTGGATCTGCGTGACGCGGTCGTTCGCTGAGCTGAGATAGAGCACGACGGCGATCGAGCCGACCAGGATCGGCACGGTGTAGACAAGTGTCGAGACCGAGTAGGCCCGGACCATGTCAACGCTGCGCATCCAGCGGCCCATCAGGCGGTCTCCTCCGGCTTTCCGGTGGCGTAGCGACCCGCAAGCTCTGCGAGGTTGCGGGCAGTGTGAGCGACACGCTGCGCGGCCGAGGTGACCTCCTGCGAAACCGCGGAGGTCTGCTCGGTGGAAGCGGAGACCTGCTCGGTCGAGGCGCTCGACTGCTCGGCGACCGACGCGACCTCTTCGATCTGCTCGCGCACGCGGCCGGCGTCCTCGGCGATGCTGCGAGCGAGCGCGGCGATCTCGGCCGAGCTCTCGTGGAACAGGCGCACGGCGCCGCTGATGTCGAAGAACGTCTGGCGGTTGCGGTTGACCGCCTCGAAGCCGTTCTCGACCGTTTCCACGCCGCGCTCCATCGCGTGCACGGCGCTCTCGGTCTGAGCCTGAATCTCGTCGATCAGCAGCGCGATGCTGCCGGCCGACGCCTGCGAGTCCTCGGCCAGCTTGCGCACCTCTTCGGCAACGACCGCGAAACCGCGGCCCTGCTCGCCGGCGCGCGCGGCTTCGATCGCGGCGTTCAGCGCCAACAAGTTGGTCTGCGCCGAGATGTCGGTGATCGCGGCGACGATCTGATCGATGTTCGCGGACTTCTCGCCCAGCGAACGGACGACCTCGGCTGTTCCCGCCGAGGTGTCGCGCACGGTCTGCATCGCCTGCTGGATCTCGGTCGCGCGCTCGACGCCCGCTTCGGTCAGGCGCTCGGTGTCGGCACTCTGGCGCTGAGCGTCCTCGGCGTGCGTCGCGGCGTCGATCACAGAGCGCTCGATGTCGGCGACGACCTGCGAAGTCTTGGTGATCAAGGTCACCTGATGCGCCGCGCCCTCGCTGATCGCGCTGATCGACTGGGCGACCTCGCCGATCGCACGGCCGGAACTCTCGGACGTATCGGCCATACCGGCAGCCGCGTCGCGCAGGTCGCCGGCGGCGTTCTCTATTCGCTCGATCGTCGCTCTGAAGCTCGCCAGCAGCTTGCCGATCGCTTCTTGGATGTCGCCGACCTGGCTGTCGTTGTCGCGCAGCACGACCTCGGTCAGGTTGCCGTCGGCCGCTCTTCGGGTCGAGTCGGCGAGCCCCTCGACCCAGTCGGCGGCGACGATCGCGGAGACCCAAGCGCCGCCGACGGCGATGAACAGCGCCCAGATCGCGGCGACCATCAGCGTCCAGCTGGCGCGCTTGCGGGCGGAGTGGAAGCTTTCCGCGGCGTCGTCGACCAGCGCGCGGTCGACCGGGTTCTGGTTCGTGAGCTTGACGATCTGGTCGCTCTGAGTCTTCATCTCCTTGCCGGCCGAGATCGAGATCGCCAGCATCGGCACGCAGACAACAAGCACGACCGCAACGACGGCGATCGGCTTCAGGGCGCCATCGAGATCGAGGTACCAGCGCGGCAGGATGTTGTGGAACCGCTGGCGGCCCGCCGAGGTCGAGACGAGTTGAGTTGTTTCTGCCATCAGGTGCATGCCGAGCAGCTGCGCAGGGGTTGTCTGCGCGCAAAAACTGCGTCGTGAAGGGAATCTTCGGCGTGGCGAGCCGCGCACCTACCGACGCCGGCCGTGATCGATCCGCGGAAATCCGCTTTCTATCGGCAGTTTCCACCCCGAAGTCCGGCATTGGAACGGCCAACGCCGGGCGTAGGGGTAAGAAACCGCTTAGCAATCAGGAGGGCCGCTCGCGACCAGGAAGCCGCGGCTAGCCGAGTGCTTTGCCGACCGCGTCCAGCACTTCGGCCGGATCGAACGGCTTGACGACGAAGGCCTTGGCCCCCGTGTCGATGCATTCCTGGACGATCGTCTCCTCGCCCAGTGCGCTGCACATGATCACGTTCGCCTCGGGCGAGGTGGACATGATGTGGTTCAGGGCGCCCATGCCGTTGCGCTCGGGCATCGTGATGTCGAGCATCACGAGTTCGGGCTGCAGGCGGGTGTACATCTGGATCGCCTCTTCGCCGTCCTCGGCTTCGCCGATCACGCTGTGACCTTCGCCCGTGAGGATGTCGCTCAGGCGCTTGCGCATGAACATCGAGTCATCGGCGATTAGGACGGTAGCCATCTTGAGGTATTCCAGTCTATTGAGTGTGTGAGCGGAGCAATTTCGGCCGGATCAGCCCTGGGCCGCATTCGCGTGCCAGATGTCGTCCGGGAACGGCTCAGGCTCTGCATCGGACGGGGCCTGCGGAACCTTTACCGTCATCGGCTTTTCTGAACCCGGAAGTTCGACCGGCGGCTCGATGCCGCTCTTGGCGACGACTTTGCCGTCACCGACGAACACCTGCACACTGCGGCCGTTGGTGCCGCCGATGTCTTCAGAGGCGATGCCGATGCCGTGTTTGGCCAGCTGCTCGCGCGCGGCCTCGGCATTGCGATCGCCGACGCCGGCGAGCTTGCTGCCGGGTTTGTGGCCGAACATCGTCGCGCCGCCGACGAGCACGCCGTAGAGATCTCCCGGCTTGACGTTGCGCTTGCGCAGCTCTTCGAGCATCGCCGGAACGGCGGTGTCGGCGAACTTGCCGGCCGGTGCCTCGCGGCCGCCGGTCATCCGCAGCTCCGGCAGCACGACGTGCGCCAGCCCCGCGGCCCCCTTCTCTGGAGCGATCAGCACGACCGCTACACAAGAGCCCAGACCGACGACAGTCAGCACTTCATCGCGCGCCTTGGAAACAACGAGCTCCCCCATTCGCACCGGTGTTACCTGCGCCGCGGATTCTGCCGCGGCGTCGCTCATTCTTTACCGAGGCTGTTGATCAGTGCCTCGACACTGGCGTCGCTCGGAATGAACAAGAAGCGCACCGTGCAGTTGGCCTTGGCGACCTTCAGCTGCGTGTCCACAAGGACCGCGTAGTTGGTCATCACCGTCGACATCGCCAGCACTGTGCTGAGCACAGCGCCGAGCATGCCGTCGGCAACTTCCGGTGGCTCCGGTTCAAAAGTCATTCCGCACGACTCAGCAATGCCGAATACGTACTGCGTGCCGATGATGTTCGCCATCTCCTGGAGTGCGGAGCGGGCCATCTCGGTGTGGGCCTCAAGACCCAGAATGTCGTAAAGCTCTTGCTCGCCTTCGGGATCGAACAGCAGCAGAACGCTGGCTTCGATCTGACCGACGACGGGCAGCCAGGCAACGGTCACCTGTTCGGCAGGCGCCCCGAGCCGCTCAACCGCATCTCCCAGCGGGAGCACTTCGAGGTCGGGCACCTTCGCGGTGACTTCGCTGCCAAGCAGCTTCGAGAACGCGTCAGTCGCCTTCTCCGAGATCGATTCGGCGACCTTCCCAAGAGCGGTCTGTTGCTCTTCGGTAATCGGCGGCGCTGGATCTCCCAGTGGCATCAGCATGTTCATCAATTCCTGTTCACCCTGTTCCCGTCTTCGCGACGGGCTCGATCAATGTTCTACGGATCAGCTCTTCACAGTCGACGATGAATGCGATTTCGCCGCTCGCCAGTACCGCGCCGCCCGAAACCGGGGCATCTTGCCTGACCCGTTCCGGAACTGGTCTGGTGACCAACTCGCGACGACCGACCATTTCATCGACCGTTAGAGCAATCTGTCTATCGGCAGAGCGCACGGTCACCATGAACTGCGAAACACCGTTCTCAACGCCGTTTTCAGCGGTATTCGAAGGTTCGCGATCGAACATTTCGGCGAGACTGACGACCGGCATCGCAGTGTCGTCGAATACCGCGACCGGTTGACCCGCGGTCGTAGTAACCGTGACCTCCTCCGATCGAAAGGTACGGTCTACACGGTCAAGCTGCAGTGCATAGGGGTCGCCGCCGGAACGCACGACCAGCGCCGGCAGGATCGCCAGCGTCAGCGGCATGCGCAGTTCCGTGGTGGTACCGACGCCTTTTTCGGAGCGCACGCGCACGTCGCCGCCGAAGCCGCGCACGGCCGCGCGCACCGCGTCCATACCAACGCCGCGGCCGCTGATGTCGCTGACCTCTGTCGCCGTCGAGAAGCCCGGCATGAACAAAAGCTCGATCGCCTGGTCGTCGTCGATCTTCTCGGCGTCGTTGACCAAGCCGCGCTCGCGCGCCTGCTCGATCACCCTGGCCGTGTCGATGCCGGCTCCGTCGTCGGTGATCCCGATCACGACCTCACCACCTTCGTGACGCGCGGCGATCCGCAAAATGCCCATCTCCGGCTTGTCCAATCCCTTGCGCACGTCCGGCGCCTCGATGCCGTGGTCGATCGCGTTGCGGACCAGGTGCATCAGCGGCTCGACCAACGCGTCGACCGCCGTGCGGTCGAGTTCGGTGTCGCGGCCTTCAAGTTGTAGATCGACCTCCTTGCCGAGCTGGTGCGAGAGGTCGCGCACCAGGCGCGGCAGGCGCGCAAACGCCGTGTCGATCGGCACCATGCGCACGCGCATGACCATGTCCTGCACCGCCTGGCTGGCGCGGGTCAGCTCGCCGACGGCGGACTGCAGCTGGGTGTCGCCGGCCTCGATCGCGAGCTGCTCGACCGATGAACGGCGAACTACGAGCTCACCGATCATGTGCAGCAATGTGTCCAGCCTGCTCGCCTCGACGCGCACCGTGGCGCGCGACTGCGCGTCCTTGACGGCGGCGTTGACCAGGTCGGGTCCGACTTCGGCGACCGCAGCGGGTGCTTCCTCGGCAGCCTCGTCCTCTTTGTCCCTGCGGCGGATCAATCCTTGAAGTGCGTGGATCAGCCCGGCCGGATCCGCCTTTGACGCGCCGCCGGCCTCGATCTCGTTGACCATCTTCGAAAGCATGTCGAGGCAGTCGAACAGCACGTCGATCGCCTCACGAGGCAGTCCACCGGAGCGCTCGCGCAGCAGCGAGAAGACGTCTTCCATGTTGTGCGTCAGCGCCGCGACGTCGTCGTAGCCCATCGTCGCCGCCATGCCCTTGACACTGTGGGCGACGCGGAAGATCGCGTCGAGCGTGTCGCGGTCGGCGGGGTCGGCTTCGACCTTCACGACGGCGGTGTTCAGCGTCTCGAGGTTCTCGCGCGCTTCGGCGAGAAACAGTTCTACGTATTCGGAGTCGTTGACGCCCATCAGAAGTCGCTTTCGGGCTGCTCGTCGCCGAGCTTGCGGAAGACGAATGGCCGCACGCGCTCCAGGTTGAGCTCGCGCGGGTTCACGATCATCTCGGTCGAGCCGAGCACCAGCATGCCACCGGGAATCAACGCGTCGGCGAGAATGCGGTGCACCTGGTCGCGCTTCTCGCGCTCGAAGTGGATCGCTACGTTGCGGAAGAAAATCAGGTCCATCGCATCGGTTTTCGACGCGAAGAGGTCTTCGACCTTGAAACGGATCAGCTGTTTGAGCTCGGGCTTGGCCATCCAGCCGCCGGTTCCGCGCTCGAAGTACTTGCTGAGCAGGTTCGGCGGCGCGTCGCGGGCGTCCTCGTCGGTGAACCAGCCGTGCTTGGCCTGCTCGATCATCCGCGGGTTGATGTCCGTGCCCTTGATCGCGGGAATGCGCGAAAGCTTGTGCTTGTTCTCGAGGCAGACGGCCGCGAGCGTGTACGGCTCGGCGCCGTAGGAACAGCCTGCCGACCACATCTGCAGGCGGCGCACGCCGGCCTTCTCGTTGAGCTCCGGCAGGATCAGCTGCTCGAGCGACTCGAAGATGTCGGTGTTGCGCCACAGCTGGCTGACCGTGATCGTCATCCGCTCCATGAACTTGTCGAGCTGCACGGAGTCGGTCTTCAGGAGCTTGAGGTACTCGGTCAGCGTCTCGACGTTGTTGCGCGAGGCGAGGCCGCGGGCGCGACGCTCCATCTGGTTGCGCTTGTACAGCGAGAGGTCTACCCCGAGCAGTTCTTTGACGCCCTTGCAGAAGTTCTCGAAGTCGCCCGGCGGCAGGGGCTTGGGCGGCTCCGGCTGGTAGGGCAGCTGGGCGTGCAGGTCGGCCGGCACTGACGGCTTGCGTGCGGGCACGTCACTCACCGGCGGCCTCCGCGATCGCGTCGGCGATTTCGCCGATCGGCAGGATGCCGTCTGCAAGCCCGGCGTCGACGACGGCCTTCGGCATGCCGTTCACCGTCGTTGTGTCGCCGTGCTCGGCGATCACGACGCCGCCGGCCTCGCGCACCATGCGCGCGCCACTACAGGCGTCGCGACCCATGCCGGTCAGGACGGCGAGCACGATGTTCGGCCCGAACTCACCGACTGCGTCGGCGAGCGTGAGGTCGGCGCAGGGACGCAGGCCACCGATCGCCGGCTCGTCGGAGAGCTCGATGCGGTGTCGCTGAATGTGGGTGTGGCGGCCACCGGGCGCGACCAGCACGCGGCCGCGCTCGATCTTGTCGCCGTCGGCGGCCTCGCTGACGTTGAGCGCCGAGTAGGCGTCGAGCCGCGTGGCGAGGGACTGCGTGAAGCCGGCAGGCATGTGCTGCACGATCACCGCGCCGAGGCCGACATCTGCGGGAAGTTTGGAAACGACGGTGGTCAGCGCCCGCGGCCCGCCGGTCGACGAGGCAATGAAGATCAGGCGGCGCCCGCCGCCGGCGGCGGCCTTTGCGCGCGCGACCTTCTGCTTGGCGGTCGGCTTCGGCGCCGACGGCAGCTCGAGGCCGTTGGTGTTGCGGCGCGGCGCGCGCTTGCGCTCGAATGCGGCCGCCTGGATCTTTGAAAGCAGGTCGTCGAGGAAGTCCTGGAGCTTGCCGCCGCTGGCACGCTTGGGCACGAGTTCGAAGGCGCCTTCGGCCAGTGCGTCGACGGCGCGTACACCGTCGGCTTCGCTGAAAGACGAGACGACGACTGTTCGCATCTCGGTCATGCCGCGCAGTGCGCGCATCACGCCGAGTCCGTCGACCTCGGGCATCGCCAGGTCGAGCGAGAGCACGTCGGGCTTGTGTGCGCGGCAGGCCTCGATCGCCTCGCGGCCGTTCGCGGCCGTCGCGACGACGTCCATGTCGGCGCGCGTCAGCACGTCCGAAATCAACCGGCGCATGAAGGCTGAATCGTCAGCGACGACTACACGGGTGGCGCTCATCTTTGAGTGGGTACTGCCTGCGGGGTGTTCACGTGAGAGTTATCGCCCGCGCCGGCCGAAGTTGATACCGACTGGGGCGACTGCCCTTATGTCGGCAGCATCGCCCATAACCTTGCGCGCCGCAGCAAAATCTCCATTCATCGCCGCGAGCGCCGTGTCGGTCTCCATGCCCATCTTTTTGCGTAGGTCGGTCTCGTGGGTGCCGGGGCGCTTGATCTCGCGCACAGTCTCCTCGACGTCGCGGCCGAACAGCGCCTCGATGTTGGTGGCGATCACGTTGACGGCGCCGGTCTTGCGCTCGAGCTTGCCGCTGATCGTGAGCAACGGCTCGCTGCGCACGGTCACGCGGAACTTTTCGTAGACCGGCGGCGGCAGCACGATGTTGACGACGCCGACCTCGTCCTCGAGCAGCACGAACACGACGCCCTTTGCCGTGCCGGGACGCTGGCGCGCGACGACCAGGCCGGAGACCATCACGCGCGCGTTCTCGGGCAGCGTCTCGAGCGCGGCGCTCGGCGTCACCCCCTGGGCGTCGAGCGACTCGCGCAGCAGCGACAGCGGATGCGCCTTCGAAGTCAGGCCGGTCGCGGCGTAGTCGGCGATCATCGAGTCCCAGGCGTCGAGCTGCTTGAGCTGCGGCGGCGGCGCGAGCGGCAGCGGCAGAGCCAGCTGCGCGCCCTGGAAGTCGTCGGGCCGGTCGATCCTGGCCGGACCGCGGCGGCGGCCGGACGCGGCGCGGCGGCGATTGTTGCCGACCGGCTCACCGGCCGGCGCGGCGCCGAGC
>JBOGYW010000051.1:0-15481 GCA_050696815.1 Solirubrobacterales bacterium
GCCGTGGCCAGTCGAATGCTCAGATTGCTGAAGAACTGCATATGAGTGTCGCCACCGCTAAGGCTCACGTCTCGCGGCTGCTGACCAAGCTCGACCTCGACAATCGCGTTCAGATCGCGCTGTTGGTGCAAGAAGCGGCCCGCGGCGACTCTCGCCCACCTTCGCATTGAGTAGGGCCGATCGCCCGTAAAAAAAGCGCCCTCCGAAGAGGGCGCTTTTTCGTGAATCGTTCGTTGGTGCAGGATCAGGTCAGTTGAAGACCACTCCGCCGAACAAGCAGCGGTTGCCTGCTCCGAATGGCCCGTCGCCTTCGGCCGGGCTGCCTTGTTTGGCTGCCGCCAGTCCGAGAATTCCATAGAGCGTCGTCGCACCGTCGGTAGCCGTGAAGTCCTTGTCCCCGTCGCCGGCGTCGAAGCTGTTCGCACTCGCCGTGACGTCCTGCAGCTTGCGGCTGCTTTCGGCGGTAGCTGGTGTCACGTAGCCACTGTCCTCGGCCTCCGTGTCGAACAATCCATTGCCGCTTGTCGAGGCGATGTACGTCGTAGCCTCGACGTTTGCGCCGTTCACGTAGCACTTCCCATAGAAGCTGAACGGGCCCTTGCCACCCAGGTCGACAGCAGGAGCAGCGGCGAAATTGGCTGCGGCATCAACTGCCTTGATTGCCTGGAACGACACGACAGAGGTGGAGGCGGACGTAGTTGCGATCGCGGCGTTGTCAGCGTTCTTGGCCGACGGCACCTTGCCGAGCTTCGACTCCTTGATCTGCGTTCCGGTCAGCGTGTTCTTCTTCAGAGCCTTGCCGGAGACCGTGCCCTTTTTGATGGTCTTACCGTTGATGGTTCCGGCAGCGTATGCAACGCCACTGGCAGAGATGATGAGCGCGATCATCGCGATCACCATCGCCGGTGATGGGACCATTGATTTGAGCCGCATTGGGCTTCCTCCTCGAACGTGGGGTTTACGGAGGTGTGGCCAAGCTGGACCGCAGTCGAGCAGGCCCACCCCATGGTGGATTCGCGCCAACGCTATAGGTCGGCGCGGAGCGCCCTCACAACCCGACCGGTCAGCGAACGCCAAGGCTGGACAGGAGATCGCCGAACAGCCACCGTCCGGCGGCAGTGGCGTCGAAAATCGACAAGACGTTTCCGTGCGCCGTCGCGGCATCAAGGTAGCCAGTGGCCGCGTGTTGCGAGGCAAACAGGTTTATGTGCGGGCAGACGCTCTGCGCCAGTGAACAGCCGTCGGCGAACGCCGCGACGGCGACCGCTTCGCTGGGGGTCCACGTGGGCTCGGCGCCGGGTACGACGCTAACGCCGACGACCCGTCCACTATCGGGTTCCAGCGCCTGCACTTCGGCACGCTCGTTCAGCATGTATGGGATGCCAAGCGCGTCGAAAGCGCACATCGCGTAGTAGAAGCGACCATCGTTCATCGTGACGCGAAACCGTGTCGGTCCTGAGGAGAAGGGATAAGCGACGGCAACGCGATCGTTGTCATCTGTCTGTATGAGATCGGCCTCAATCAGTCCCGCAGCGTCGCCAGTTGCAGGGGCATGCGGAGGCGGCGCTCCCTCAACAAACTGCTCGAGGATGCTTCGATAGAGGTCTCGCTCTGACTGCGCGAGTGCGTTCGCGCGAGCCGCAAATGTCATTCCGCCGATCGGGCCATCGAGCACCTCGACCGTCATCGAGCCAACCTGCGGCCGTGGGCGATTGGTTTGGTGCATCGCCCTCGGCGGAGTGCTTCGGCGCTCACCTA
Source organism: Solirubrobacterales bacterium (assembly GCA_050696815.1). Taxonomy (GTDB): domain Bacteria; phylum Actinomycetota; class Thermoleophilia; order Solirubrobacterales; family JACPNS01; genus JACPNS01. Next base: position 1,759 of record JBOGYW010000051.1, read on the forward strand.
GTGGTGACTCAGCTCGTCGTTGCTCGGCCAAACTCCCCCACTCGGCATCTCAAGCTTCGCGGTCAGCGGCTCGCGCCACTCTGGCGTCATCGTCGGCTCGCCCCAGTAGTCGGTCACCTTCACTGCCTCGCCGTTCTCGATCTCACCGATCGTGACGTTGCGATACAACCGGCCGTCGCCGTAGTTGCAGGTCCACTCCACGACGACAGCGCCATCGGCCTGGATGCGCCGCCCGACCTCCAGGGTCAGCTCAGGAAAATTCCCTTCAACATCGGCGACGAGCTGCCGCGAGCGAACGATCTCGCCCATCTGCGGCCACTGCCGCACCACGTTTTCGGCGAGCGGCACACCGAGGATGTAAGCGACGCGGGTCGAACCGTTCGACTCCATTTGTTCCGTGTTCATCGGGTTCCGAGTCCTTTTCGTTGGATGCATTCGGCGGCCGCCGACCACTGGAGTATCCCAGAGAAGCGCTACTGCCGCTCGCGGTTTTCGCCGGATCCCAGAAGCTCCCTCATAACACCAGGCCTCGCTTGAACGGTTGCGTGAAGCCGTCTCATTCCACCCGGCGGTAACAGATGTGCGTCGCCAGTGGGCAATGGAGCACCTCTTCGGGCCCGGCGACGAAGCCGTCGAGCGATATCGACATGTGGCAGGTGGTGTCGGCCATCGTTCTCCTCCAAAGTGACTGGGATCGGCTCGATTGTGACTATGACTGGCTGATTTTTCGCAACGGTCGTTACCGTTACCAACAAGGAAATCGATGACCACCGCTCAGGAATACCTAGAGAAGCGCTGGACCGCGTTGATCCTGCTGTGCGTCGCACAGTTCATCGTGGTGCTTGACGCGTCGATCGTCAACGTCGCCCTGCCGAGCATCGGCAAAGGCCTTGGCTTCACGGAAGCCAACCTTCCGTGGGTCGTAAACGCTTACGTGATCGCCTTTGGCGGCTTCCTCCTGCTCGGCGGACGTGCCGCCGACCTGCTGGGCAGACGGCGAGTCTTCATGGCCGGCCTGATCGTGGTGGGGGTCGCGTCACTCGCGGCCGGTTTCGCCGCGACGCAGGGCCAGCTGATCGCGGCTCGAGCCGCTCAGGGCCTGGGCGCGGCGATCGTCTCTCCGGCGGCTCTCTCGATCGTCACCAACTTGTTCAAGGACGGCGCCGAGCGCAACAAGGCGCTTGGAGCCTGGGGAGCCGTCGCCGGATCGGCCGGTGCGGCCGGCGTACTGCTCGGCGGGATCCTGACCGACGGCCTCGGCTGGGAGTGGGTCCTCTGGGTGAACGTCCCGGTGGCCATTGTCGCCCTGGCGTTCACGCCGGGCCTGATCCCCGAGAGCGTCGCCGATTCGGACAGCCGCCACTTCGACGCTGCAGGCGCGGTCACGATCACAGCCGGACTCTCTTTGATGGCGTACGCGCTGTTGGATGCGGGAACATCGGGCTGGGACTCCACCAAAACCATCAGCCTGCTTGCTGCGTCGGCTGCCCTGATTGGAATCTTCGTCGTCGTAGAGCGTCGGTCGAAGGCGCCGTTGGTTCCCTTCAGCATCTTCCGCATCAGAACGCTGACCGGAGCCAACGTGGCCGGCCTGTTGCTTGGCGCGTCGCTGTTCTCGATGTTCTACTTCATCTCGCTCTACATGCAGCAGGTGCTCGGCTACAGCGCGATCAAGGCCGGCCTCTCATATCTTCCGCTCGCGCTGACGATCATCTTCGCCGCGGGCCTCGGCAGCCAGCTCGTCACCAGGTTCGGCTTCAAGCCGATTCTCGCGATCGGCCTCGGCTTCGTTTCAGTCGGCCTGCTCTGGTTCAGCCGAGTGTCCGTTGACGGCACTTTCCTCAGCGACGTTCTCGGCCCGTCCCTGCTCGCGGCGATCGGTCTCGGATTCGGGTTCGTGACCTCTACGATCGCCGCGGTCGCCGGGGTCGAAGACCGTGAGCAAGGTTTGGCGAGTGGCCTGATCAACACCTCGAACCAGATCGGCGGCGCGCTCGGGTTGGCGATTCTTTCGACGATCGCAACCACCCGCACCGAAGACGTGGCGGCGGCCGGCTCAGCGCTTCCCAATGCGCTGACGGAGGGATTCCAAAGCGCCTTTCTGGGCGGCGCGGTGATCGCGGCGCTGGGAGTTGTCGCCACCTTGACGATGATCCGAACGCGAGACAGCAGGGAGCACGTCGAGATGTCGAAGGCGGCGACCGGTCAGGTCGAGTCCGCTTCGGCAGCCGAGGCTTAGCGAGAAGCGTCTACTCGCGGTCCTGAAGCAAAACCTGACGCGCAGCCTCGGCGTCGCTCTGCCGCACCAGGATCTCGTGCGCACCGCCGGCCCCGAGGCCGTCCCCGGCGCCCGCGCCCTGATTGGTCAGCTTGGCGATCGCGTCGATGCCGGCGTCGCGCAGCAGCGAGGCGATGAATTCGGCCTGCGGCTCGTTGCCGGCCACCTCGACGGCGATGAAATTGTCTGTGCTGGCCATCGCTGCAGATTATCTGTCCTCGCAAGACGTGACGATCTACTCGCGAGTAGGTGGCCGAAAGGCGCCCGTGACCGCCCCGCGGGGGCCACTCGTACTAAATTGTGTGTATTAACGGTTCCCACGTGAGGTGGTTGCAATGAGTGCAGAATCGGAAGCCGTAGATGGAGCGACGACCGATCAAGAGCATTCTTCAGTGTCAGGCGTTCGATCGGTCCCGCGCGGACCACTGATTCTGCTCATAGTCCTCAGCGTCTTCACGGCGCTAAATGTGTTCGAGCACGCCTTGCACGTGTTTCCCGACCCGGTTGCGCCGTTCTTCGCCAAGTGGGCGACGGACACAGCCTTCCTGCTTGCTGCGGTGATCGTCGGCCTGCGCGCGATTCTGGTCGACGCCGAGCGGCGAGCGTGGTGGTTTGTCGCAGCCGGCCTGCTCCTGTGGGGCGGCGGCGCCACCTACTTCACACCGCTGCAGTGGAGCGGCGACGAGATTCCGATTCCCTCGCCCGCCGATGGACTCTGGCTCTCGGCCTACGCGATGTGGTACGTCGGCTTGATCATGCTGTTCCGGGCGCGGGTGCGCAACCTCGACGTGCGGCTCTGGGCCGATGGGTTGATCGGCGCGCTCGCCGTATCGGCGATCGGGGCGGCGATCGTGTTCGAGGCCGTTCTCGACTCGGTCGGCGGATCGACCTCGACGGTCGTCACAATTATCGCCTACCCGCTGGTGGACCTCTTGCTGCTCGCGCTGATCGTCGCCGTCTCGGCGATGGCGAGCTGGCGGGTTGGGTCGCTCGGCTGGATCGCGGCCGGCCTGATCACCTTCGCGATCGGCGACTGTGTCTTCCTGTACCTGGCTTCGACCGGCCGCTACCACGTCGATTCGTGGCTCGACTCGGTCTATCCAATCGCCGCCACGCTGATGGCGATCGCCGCCTGGGCGCCGGCCAAACAGCAGTCTGCGGTCCGCCAGTTCAGCATGATCACGATCGCGATCCCGATTGCATTCGGCGTCGGCAGCCTGGCGATTCTCGTGTACGACCATTTCGAGCAGACCAACGCGCTCGCCCTGGTGCTGGCGACGCTCGCGATGGCCGCGGTGCTGTTGCGGCTGGCCAACACTTTCGGCGAAAACCTCGGGATGCTGAGGCGCAGTCAGGTGGATGCGATGACCGATTCATTGACGGGACTGCCGAACCGGCGGAAACTGATGGACGACCTCGAGCGGCTGATGCCGAAGGCGGCGACCGGCGGACCGTTCGTGCTGGCGTCTTTCGACCTCGACGGCTTCAAGAAGTACAACGACACCTTCGGCCACCCCGCCGGCGATGAAATGCTGCGCCGGCTCGGCGAGCGCCTGGCGGCGCGAGTCGCCGTTGACGGCACCGCCTATCGCGTCGGCGGCGACGAGTTCTATGTGCTCTACCGAGAGGTCGTCCGCGGGTCGCACACCCTGGTTGACGCCGCGGCCGCGGCGCTGTCAGACCACGGCGACGCGTTCACCGTGACCTGCTCCCACGGGACGGTGACCATTCGACGAGGCGAGCACGATTGAGCAGGCGTTGGCGCTTGCGGATCAGCGGCTCTACGAGCACAAGAACCGCGACGCCCCTTCGACTCGTCGCCAAAGCGCGGACGTGCTGCGCCGAGCCCTGGTCGCGCGACACGGGGAATATGACGAGGAGCCCGCGCAGGGGGTCGCCGAACTTGCTCTGCAGGTGGCGGAAGAGCTCGGCTTGGACGAAGCCGAAGCGCTTCAGGCGCGCCTCACAGCCGAACTTCGAGACGTCGGAATGGTGGCGATTCCCGAAACGATCGTTGCGAACGCCGGCCACTTGAGCGACGAGGATCAGCGCTTTCTCGAACAGCACGCGATCATCGGCGAGCGCATCGTCGCGGTGACTCCCGCGCTCGGCGACATCGCGGTGCTCGTGCGTTCCACGCATGAAAACTTCGACGGCAGCGGATATCCCGACGGGCTGACCGGCGACGCGATACCGCTTGCCTCGCGAATCGTCGCGGTCTGCGAAGAGTTCTACATGCTCGTCGGCGGCCCGGGCGATGCCGTCGAGATCCTCCGGCTCGACGCGGGAGCGCGGTTCGACCCGAGCGTCGTGGAAGCGCTTGCTTTGTGCACGACGCGCATCGCATCGCGCTCGGGTTCTTTATAAACACCGCTGTTTCTCATGTTGTATATTGGACGTCGCGCCAGTAGCTGATCCAGCCACGGCGCTGCTCGGCCAACTCAACATTCATTCTGCTCCGGGGAGGAGTCCAATGACGATCGAACCATTCACCTCACGATCGCGCGCGATTTTGATCGCCGTCACTCTGCTCACAGCACTTGCAACTGCCGGCGTCGCCGCCGGTCAGGCAAGCGCAGCAGCGTGGCCGCCTGCCGGATTCAGCGAAGCCACGGCATCACAGAACGCAAAATTCGCCGACGTACAGGCTTCGGCCGTGACCGTTGACGCGCCGCTCCCGGCCTCGTTCGCCGCGCATCCAGCGGCCTGCGACAAGCTGACATTCCTGCGCATCAAGCGAATCGGCGGACCGGCAATTCCGTCCGACGCCGACAAGGTGTTGATCGCACAACCCGGTGTGCTCGAGGGCGCTTCGGCTTTTCAGGACGTCGGCAGCAACCTCGTGCATCGAGCATGGTCGGAGCGTGGCAAAAACATTGAGTTTTGGGCCGTCGATCGTCGCGCCAACTGTCTGGAAGACGTCAATGGACTGCGGCTCGCCAAGGCGACCAACGATCCGAAGAAGTTGATCGATTACTACTACAAGGGCGCGAGCTACGGGGGGCAGACGTTCGCCGGGTTCCTGAAGAAGAACTCGCCAGACGTCAAGTGGCTGGCAAAGATGGGCATGGACCAGACCCTGAGGGACTGGAACGAGGTCATCACTCGAGGCATCCCGCTCCAATCCGACCGCCAGCAGAAGGTCTACTGCGGTGGACACTCGCTCGGCGGACTGATCACCGGCGCCTACGCGGATTATGACTTCGACGGCAATCCCGCGACGCTCGCCGACGCCGGCTACAACCAGTGCAAGGGCTACTTCGGCCTCGACACGCTGGTCACCGACGACCCCGTGAAGTTGCGGGAGCTCGGTGCCGCGACGGGGCTATCTGCACTCGCGAGCGGCGTCACCGGTGGCTACGACGCTCTCTTGCAGAGCGGCGCGATCGCACCGTTCGTTTCGTTGCCCGGCATCAATCCCGAGGTGATGTATCTGCTCACGGGCGTTGGAGCGGCGACACAACTCGCTCCGACAACGGAATCGGGACTGGTCAAGTACCTGCCCGCCGACAGCGACGTTCAGCTGGCCTACAAGCTGTACTTCTCACGCGATCTATCGACGTTTCTATCTGGATCACCGGGGCTCGCGGACTTCCGCATGACCAACCAGGCCCTGCTGGGTACGTTCATCGACGACAACTCGATGCCGCTGGGCATCGTCCAAACGAGCGTTGGATTCTTCGACGGCGGCCCGGTCGCCGACAAGAACTTTCCGCTGCCCGACGTACTCGGCAACATTCCGGGGCTCGAGTGGCTGACCAACGGCATCCTCGGAACCGGACATCTCGCGATCCCGACTGACTACGGCAGGCACTGCCTGTTGCTGATCTGCTGGTACACGCCCGGCACCGGGCCGCTCTACAAGTGGCGCAACTACAACCAACTCGGTGGCGTGTCGATTCCGCGTGACTTCTTCGGCCGGCCCTACACCGACAAGTACCAGGAAGTCACGGACATCAACGACGTCGCCGACTCACTCGCGGCGCTACCGATGAACTTCGTTGAGGCGTACTTCCCGCTGAAGCTCGCGCTCGACTCCTTCCTCGGCCTCGCCGGTGCGACAGGCACGGTTCCGGGCCAGGTTCACCCCGAAGGCGTCGCCGCGCGACCGAACATCAACATCCTGACGGCGGATGGCCCGGTTGCGGGCCTGGCGCGAGTGTTTTCGCCCGAATCGCCGGTGATACCTGGGTATCAGCACCTCGACGTGTTGACTGCTGCTCCGACGCAGAACAACGGTCAGCCCGAGCCGGCGGCCACCAAGCTGCTCGACTACCTCTACTAGCGCGCATCCCCCCGATTCTTCGGGCGTGCAGTAGTTACGCGGCGGTGGCTCCCAAAAGGGAGTCGCCGCCGCTTTTACTTCGCTGGAGTGGGCGGCGGATGCAGCAGGCTCGCGGTGATCTCGATCGCGCTCTCCTTGACATCCTGCAGCCCGCCCGGGCCGTGCAGGCTGACGGTGCGGCGAATCAGTTCGGCGACCGCGCCGATCGCGGCAACGAAGATGCTTTCGTCGAGTTCGGGCAGACCGGGATCCTGCTCACGTGATCGGTTGTACAAGTTTCGATACAGCTCGATGAACCGCTCGAATCCCTCGTCTCGCCGCTTTCGCACCACGGGGCCGGCCGCAAGCGCCTCGATCGCCAAGATCCGCGCGAAGTCCGGCATCGCGACGAGCGAATCGATGTATGCGCCCACCGCGACTCTCACCAGTTCGACACCGGCTGCTTCGGATTCCTGCACCGCGACAGCGATGCGCCCGGCCAGGTCTTTGACGCCCCGCTCGTAGGCGGCGAGAAAGCAGTCTTCCTTGTTGGCGAAATGCTCGTAGAACGATTTGCGCGATACGCCGGATCGAGCGATCACGTCGGCAACCGAAGTTGCCGCGTAACCCTGCTCCGCGCTGAGCGAAACCATCGCCTCCAGCATCCGCACACGCTGCGATTCTCGAACGACCGAGCCGTCGAGGTCGTGGCGTCCGCGTGGAAGCGTGCGCGGCACCGTCGATTCGCTGGATTCGCCCGCCGTCATCGCTCGATTGTCGCAGCGCGGGAGGCAGCGGCTATCCGAGACTGCGTAGCGTCAGCCGGTAAAGCTTGGGTCGCTGACCACGACGCCCCTGGCCGACGCCGGCAGCCGCGCCTCAGCGCCAGACCCGCACCCAATCCACCGCCATCTTGCTCCCGCTGCGCGGCTTGTGCTTCTTAAACAACCCGAGGTTGAAGATCAGATAGTTCGCGCGCGCCGGCAGCAGGCTCGCGTCGTTGAAGCTCGGCCCCGGGGCGCCGTCGAAGAAGACCTGCAGCGACGTGGCGCTCCAGCGCAGCCCATACGTATGCCACTCGTCGGTCGCGCCGCTGCCGTACGCGGTGCGACCGCTCTCTTGAGCCTGGCCGCCGGAGCGGAAGTGGAAGTTGAAGAACGGACGATCGTCGCGAGCCGAATTGAAGAACTCGAAGATGTCGATCTCCGGCGGCCAGAAGCGATCAACCGGCGCCTCGAGCATCCAGAACCCCGGCCAGCAGCCGGCGCACTTCGGTACCCGCACCCGCGCCTCGACGTACCCCTGCTTGAAGGCGAAGCTTTTGCCGCTGTGGACCATTCCCGAGCTGTAGGGGTAGTTCGGGTAGCCGCTCGTGGACCGGCGGCGCAGTGTCAGCACGAGCTTGCCGCGCCGCTGGGTCACGTTCTTGCTCGCGTACGCGGCGGCCTCCAGATCGGGGTTGTACGGCGTGCCATAACCGTTCGTCGCGCCACGCAGCGTCGACCAGCGCGAGCTATTCACGCGCCTGCCGTTGAACTCGTCCTGGAAGACCATCGTCGCGCCCGGCATCTCGGCGTTGGCCGGCGGCGCCAGGTCGATGGCTGCCGCGGAGTCAGCTCCGACCACGCAGGCAACGGCCGCGGCGAACAAGATCAGGCATTTACGCATCCGCTGATTTTGGCGCGCAACACCCTGTCAGTTGCCGGTGTACTCGGCCAGGTGCTTGCCGGTCAGTGTCTTCCTCTTCGCCACGAGCTCGGCCGGCGTGCCCTCGAAGACGATCCTGCCGCCGTCGTTGCCGGCGCCCGGTCCAAGGTCGATGATCCAGTCGGCGTGCGCCATCACCGCCTGGTGATGCTCGATCACGATCACCGACTTGCCTGCGTCGACAATCCGGTCGAGCAGGCCGAGCAGCTGCTCGACGTCGGCGAGGTGCAAGCCCGTCGTCGGTTCGTCGAGCACGTACACGTCGCCCTTCTCCGCCATCTGCGTCGCCAGCTTCAACCGCTGCCGCTCGCCGCCGGACAACGTTGTCAACGGCTGGCCGATCGTCAGGTAGCCGAGGCCGACGTCGGCGAGCCGGTCGAGGATCTTGTGCGCGGCCGGCACGGCGCTTTTGCCGTTGCCGAAGAACGCCTCGGCCTCGACGACCGGCATCGCGAGCACCTCGCTGATGTCGCGACCGCCGAACTTGTACTCCAGCACCGAGGCGTCGAAACGCTTGCCGCCGCAGTCCTCGCAGGTGGAGGAGACACCGGCGATTACGCCGAGGTCGGTGTAGATCACTCCCGCGCCGTTGCAGGTCGGGCAGGCGCCGTCGGAGTTGGCGCTGAAGAGGCCCGGCTTCACGCCGTTCTCCTTCGCGAAGGCCTTGCGAATCGGATCGAGCAGTCCGCTGTAGGTCGCGGGGTTGCTGCGCCGCGAGCCGCGGATCGCGCTCTGGTCGATCGTCACCACGCCGTCGCGGCCGGCGACCGAGCCATTGGTCAGCGAGCTCTTGCCCGAACCGGCAACGCCCGTCATCACGACGAGCACCCCGAGCGGGATGTCGACGTCAACGTTCTTCAAGTTGTGGGTGTCAGCGCCGCGCACCTCTAACGCGCCGGTCGCGGTACGGAATTCGTCCTTCAGCTTTGCGCGGTCGTCGAGGTGGCGGCCGGTAGTCGTCTTGCTCTTGCGCAGCTGTGCCACCGTGCCCTCGAACACGACCTCGCCGCCGGCGCTGCCGGCGCCGGGGCCGAGATCGATCACGTGGTCGGCATTGACGATCGCCTCTGGCTTGTGCTCTACGACGAGCACCGTGTTGCCCTTGTCGCGCAGCCGCAGCAGCAGCTCGTTCATCCGCTCGATGTCGTGCGGGTGCAGGCCGATCGTCGGCTCGTCGAATACGTAGGTCACGTCGGTCAGCGACGAGCCGAGCTGGCGGATCATCTTCGTGCGCTGCGCCTCGCCGCCCGACAGCGTGCCCGACGGACGGTCGAGACTGAGGTAGCCGAGGCCGATCTCCACGAACGAGTCGAGCGTGTGCTGCAGCGACGCGATCAACGGCGCAACGTTCTTGTCCTTGATCGCGCGCAGCCAATCGGCCAGATCGGTGATCTGCATCGCGCAGACGTCGGCGATGTTGACGCCCTTGATCTTCGACGAGAGCGCCTCCTTCGCGAGTCGCGTGCCGCCGCATTCGGGGCAGACCGTGAACACCACCGCCCGCTCGACGAAGGCACGGATGTGCGGCTGCAGCGCGTCGACGTCCTTCGAGAGCATCGACTTCTGGATCGTCGGGATCAGCCCCGAGTAGGTCAGGTTGATGTCGTCGACCTTGATCTTCGTCGGCTCCTTGTAGAGCAGATCGTTCAGTTCCTTCTTGTTGAACTTCTTGATCGGCTTGGCGGGGTCGAAGTAGCCGCAGCCGCGGAAGATACGGCCGTACCAGCCGTCCATGCTGAAGCCGGGGATCGTGATCGCACCGTCGTTCAGCGACTTGCTCTCGTCGTACAGCGCGGCGAGATCGAAGTCGTTGACGGTGCCGCGGCCCTCGCACGTCGGGCACATGCCGCCGAGGCGGTTGAAGCTCGCTGCCTTCGTGATCGTCTTGTTGCCGCGCTCGACGGTGATGCCGCCGCTCGCGCGGACCGATGGCACGTTGAACGAGTAGGCGTTCGGCGGACCGATCTGCGGCTTGCCGAGGCGGCTGAAGAGGATGCGCAGCATCGCGTTCGCGTCGGTCGCGGTGCCGACGGTCGAGCGGCCGTCGCCGCCCATCCGCTCCTGGTCAACGATGATCGCCGTAGTCAGACCGTCGAGTACGTCCACGTCGGGCCGCGCCATCGTGGGCATGAAGCCCTGAACGAAGCTGCTGTAGGTCTCGTTGATCAGCCGCTGCGACTCGGCCGCGATCGTGCTGAACACGAGCGAACTCTTGCCCGAGCCCGAAACGCCGGTGAACGCTGTCAGCCGGCGCTTCGGGATCTCAACGCTGATGTCCTTGAGGTTGTTGACGCGTGCGCCTTGCACGCGGATCAGCTCATGGCTGTCTGCTGTGCTCATCCGGCGGGCGGCTGGTCAATCCGGACGAGGTTGCCGGACGGATCCCGCACCGCGCAGTCGCGCGTGCCCCAGGGCTGCTCGGTCGGCTCCTGCACGACTTCTGCTCCCGCGGTGGTGAGCTTGTCGAAGGTGCCGTCGAGGTCGTCGGTGTGGAAGTGGACGCCGTTCAATGCGCCCTTGGCGAGCAGCGCGTTGAGCGCGTCGTCGTCGTCGGGGCCGCCGTTCACGTAGTTGGTGAGAACGATCGCCACGTCGGGCTGAGCGGCGCCGCCGACGGTGATCCAGCGGGAGTCGCCTTTGGCGACGTCGTTGCGCACCTCGAGTCCGAGGTTGTCGCGGTAGAAGGACAGGGCTTGGTCTGGGTCGTGTACCTGAACGAAGCAGGTTGAGAGTGTGAGTTTCATGTCAAAGACCCTAAAGAGCGGCGGCCGGGCCTGCTTCTTCAAAACTGATCGAGTTCTTTTTTGGTCGCGTCGCCTCTTTGGCGATGCAGCCCGGAGTCTTCGAAAGCCCGTCGTGGTCGCGCTCCTTGTACGTCGTCGGCGACTCGCCGACCAGCTCGGCGAACTTGCTGCTGAACGAGCCGAGCGAGGTGCAGCCGACCTCCATGCAGATCTCGGTGACCGACATGTCGCCGCGCCGCAGCAGCAGCTTCGCGCGCTCGATCCTTCGCGTCATCAGGTATGAGTACGGCGTCTCGCCGTAGGCAAGCTTGAACTGGCGGCTGAAGTGACCGGCCGACATGTAGGCGCCGCGTGCCAGCGCCTCGACGTCGAGCGGCTGCTGGTATTCGCGGTCCATGCGGTCGCGAGCGCGACGCAGGCGCGCCAGGTCGTCAAGGTTTTGTGCCGCGGGGAGACGATCGCTCACCCGCAAAATTTTGCCACACCTCTAGGGCTTGACGTACAGGTAGGACTTCGGCACGCCGGCCGCAGTCCAGGTAACGGTCGCCGAGGTCGGGCTGGTCGTTGCAATCTTCACGTTCGCCAGCTCCTTGTCGGTGATGCCGTCGCCGACCGGCGGATAGATCGTGCCGGTGTAGCCGAACGCGCTATTGCCCTTGACGACGATCTGCGGGACGCCATCAACCTTGGTGCCGTAGACACCTACGCAGTTGCTTGACACTGCGACCTTGAACAGCTGGCCGGTAGCGCCGTAGCCAACCTCGTACACCGAAGCCTGACCGTTGTGCGAAAGGAAGTCGGCGAAGTTGATCCCGTAAATCTGCGGGTTGTGGCCGGAACCGACGGCCGCATAGAGCGCACACTTCTTCTTGACCACCTGCAGCGCGCCGAGCTTGTCGCCGACGTTCCAGGACATCGAGCCGTAGAACTTCGGCTTGTCTTGACACAGCAAGGTGGTTCCGCCGCCCTTCTCACGGAAGACGTAGAAGCCATTGCTCTTGCCAAGCAGCTTCGCCTTCACGGTCTTGGCCTGCTTCTCGCAGTAAGTCTTCTTTTTCTTCTTCTTCTTTTTCGCGATCTGCGCGTGGCCGCCGGCGATGGCGGACGAGGTCACGGGCACCGCGAGGACGGCGATCAGGCCGACGATTCCGAGTGTCAGGAGTCTGCGCATGGCGGAGAATTTAGCGCCGTTACGCCGCGACGTCACCGAGCAGCCCGATCTCCCCCGCCCGCGTCGCCGCCTCGGTGCGCGTGCGGCAGTCGAGCTTGGTGAGGATGCTGCGCATGTGCGCATCGACGGTTCGGGTGCTGAGCACCAGCCGATCGGCGATCTCGCGGTTGGTCAGTCCTTCGGCGACGAGCCGCACGACCTCGTGTTCGCGGCGCGATAGACCGGCGCGGTCGTGTTCGTCGGCGGCGCGCGCTCCGAGGTGCTCTTCGAGCGACTCGCCGAGCGCGGAGATCTCGCCCGCCGCCCGCATCGCCACGGGCGCGGCGCCGAGGTCGCAGGCGGTGCGATGGGCGTTGACGAGCTGTTCGATCGCACGCGGGCGGTCGCCTGCCGCGATCAGCACGACTCCGGCTCGCAGCTGGATGCTCGCGCGCTCGAACGGGATCTGCAGCGACTCGTGAAGTTCGCAGGCGCGAACCAGCTGCTCGGCCGCGGTATCGACGTCGCCGTCCGCCAGCGCCGTCTCGCCGAGCGCACAGGCGAGCGCAGCGAGCGCATCCGGGTGACCGGCCGACGCCGCAATCGACGACAACGCCTGCGCGCTCGCGCGCGCAATCTCTGGGTGGCCGTTCGCCGCCAGCCAGCCGGTCGCCCAACGCAGGCCCCAGACCGAGTAGTGGTGGTCCTCGCTGCCCTCCCAGCGTTCGATCAGCAGACGGCAGTACTCGTGCGCGTGCTCGCGGTCGCCCTCGTGCGCCGCCAGCCACGCCAGTGCGGCGGCGCTGTCGCACTGCATCGAGATCACGTTTAGGCTGGTCGCCGAATCGAGGCACCGCGTGAGCAGCGGCAGCGCCGTTCGGGGCCGGCCGCGCCACGCCTCGATCGCACCCAGCACACCATCGGCGACAAGCGTGTCGCCCGGGCTCTCACCCGGGGCGATCAAACGCTCGCACAAGGTGTCGACTTCGTCCCAGTCGCCGAGCTCGCGCAGCACGTAGGCCATGCATGACAGACAGACGTGCTCGAGCCCGGCGCCGCCGGCGCCGGTTTCGCAGATGCCGATCGCCGTACCGAGATCGTCGGCTGCACCGCGGTAGTCGCCGGCGATCTCACGTGCCGTGCCGAGCCGCTGGTAGACCTCGGCGGTCTCGGCGGTGAGTTCGTGCTCGAGCGCGAGCGACAGGCCTTCGCGCACGACCGCGATCCCTTCCTCGAAGTTGCCGCCCTTGACGCGCGCGACGCCTTCCAGCCCCATCGCGCGGGCACGCAGGCCGACGCGTTCGGCGCGCAGCGCCTCGGCGCGCGCTGTCGCGGCCACCTCAACGGCTTCGCCGTACCCGCCGGCCGACTGCAGATACCCGGCGATCACCAGCCGCTCCGTCGCGGCCTCGCCGGGCAGCCCATTGGCGGCGAACGATTCGGCGGCGACGCGGCGGGCGGCCATCGCTCGCGGACGGTCGCCCTGTAGTGCGTAGATCCCGGCGATCCGCCGCTCGGCGTCGGCCAGCGCGCGGCCGCTGCCCTCCACCCGGCGCGCGGCGACGACCTCGCGCTGCGCG
>JBOGYW010000052.1:0-15442 GCA_050696815.1 Solirubrobacterales bacterium
TCTTCATTCCGTTCACGATCGGCGGCGGGATCCGCTCCGTCGAGGACGCTCAGGCCGTTCTGGATGCTGGAGCCGACAAGGTTGCGATCAACTCGGCGGCCGTGCGCCGGCCGGGCCTGATCGGTGAGCTCGCCGAAGTCTTCGGCAGTCAGTGCGTTGTTCTGGCGATCGACTCCAAGCGAGTCGAGGAGCCGCACGGGGGGCGGTCGGGCTGGGAAGTCTTCACGGCCGGTGGCCGTCACGAGACCGGGCTTGACGCTCTCGCTTGGGCGATCGAAGGCGTCGATCGCGGCGCGGGCGAGATCTTGCTGACCAGCATGGACCGTGACGGCACGAAAGATGGCTACGACGTCGAGTTGACGCGCGCCGTCGCGGACGCGGTTTCCGTGCCCGTGATCGCCTCGGGTGGCGCGGGCAACCTCGATCACCTCGTCGCCGGCGTTTCAGAAGCCCGCGCCGACGCCGTGCTCGTCGCCTCGCTGTTCCACTTCGGCGAATACACGGTCCATCAGGCCAAGCAGGCGATGGCCGATGCCGGCATCGCGGTTCGCCGCACCTGACTCAGCGGTTGCGCTTGCGCTGGGCCGCGCGCATTTCTTTCATTTCGCGCGCGAAGTCCTTACGTTCGACGAGCGCCGAAATCGATTCATAGCCGGTCAGATACAGCCGGTGACCGTCTGAGATCGCCGGGTTGTATGCGCCGCTGCTGCGCGCGAAGATGCGCTTCCCAGTGCGGGTGTCGAGGCCGTAGGTGTTGGTCGTGTCGATCGTCGAGAAGTAAACGACATGCCCGACCACCGTCGGCGCCCCTGAGATCTGGCCGCCCGAGGCGTACGACCAGCGGATACCGCCGTTCTTGGCGTTGAGTGCGTAGAAGGTCCCGTCGTACGAACCGAAAAAGATCGTCGGGCCGAGGCGATCGACGTTGTCGACGGCAGCCGCTCCGTAGACGTACGAGCCGGTTCCGTGTGACCACCCGAGATGGCCGTTGGAGGTCGAGAACGAGTAGACCTTGCCGTCCGTGTTGCCGATGTACAGCCGGCCGTAGGCGACCGCGGGGGTGGCATAAAAATTGCCGGCACCGAAGCCGAACCGCGCACCGCTGGTGCTGCTGCGCCAGACCTGGGCACCGTTGCTCGCGCGCACCGCGTGCACGGTGCCGCCGTAGGCACCGACGTAGACCTTGCCGTCGGCGTAGGCGGGACCGCCCTTGATCGCGCCGCCCGCGTTGTAAGTCCATTCGGTCTTGCCGTTGCTCTGTTTGACGCGATAGAGCGTGCCGTTCTCTGAGCCGAAGAGCACGCTGTCGTCGAGCACGAGCGGCGACGATTCGCTGCGCGAGCCGAGCGACTTGGCCCAACGGATGTGGCCGTTCTTGGCGTTCATCGCGATGATCCTGCCGCTGAGCGTGACGACGAAGATCCGTCCGTTCGCGTACGCCGGCGAAGCGGCGCTTAGCGATCCGACCTTGTTCGTCCACTTTTGATGGCCCGTCTTGGCGTCGATCGCGTAGACGCGCGAGTCCTTGCGGACGACGTAGAGCGTTCCACGTACAAGGATCGGCGAGAACTCGAGCAGTTGGTTGGCGTTGAAGCGCCAGACGGGCTTGAACGGCGGCGCGAGCCGCGTCGGCAGATCGCGCGTGCGCGCCGACTTGAAGCCGTAGATTGGCCACACGAAGGTCTCTTCGCGGATGTTCAGTTCGTGGCGCTGGGACGGCGGTTTAAACTCGACGCTCGGATTCGACACGTCGCCGTTGCGGCCGTTGATCCAGATGTACCCGGTGGCGATGACCGCGGCGGCGGCCAGCACGAGCAGTGCGAGGCGCAGCAATCCGTCTTCTCGTTTCCGCGACATCAACGGAAGATAAATCCCCTGGCGGCTGCCGTTATCAGCAGCGCGGTGCCCTCGAAATGCCCTACCTCCCGGAAGCCAAAACCGAAGCGCTCAAAGCTCTGCCCGGTGCGCAGAAGCTGCTCGACGCTGTTGCAGACCGCCCGGGCACGTATCTGGTCGGCGGAGCCGTTCGCGATCTGATGCTCGGATTCGTGCAGTTCGACTTCGATCTCCTGGTCGAAGGGGAGGCCGGCGAGCTCGCCGATCATCTCGCCGCGACGATCGGCGGCGAGGTCCGAAAGCACGAACGCTTTGCCACGGCCGTGTTCACGCATGGCGACGGGCTGATCGTCGACATCGCCGCGGCGCGTACCGAGGCGTACTCCGCGCCGGGTGCGCTGCCCGACGTCACGCCGGCGACGCTCGCCGAAGATCTCAGTCGTCGTGATTTCACGGTCAACGCGATGGCACTCGCGATCTGGCAAGACCGGATGGGCGAGCTGTTCGAGTTCCCGGACGCCAGCGCCGACTTGGCTGCGCGGATGCTTCGCGTGACCCACGACGACAGTTTCATCGACGACCCGACCCGTTTGCTGCGCCTGCTCCGCTACGGCGCGCGCCTTGGTTTCACCGCCGAACCGCTCACCGAAGAACTCGCACGCAAAGCCGTTGAAAATGGCGCTCCCGCGACGGTCAGCGGAGGACGCATCGCCGACGAACTGATGGATCTGCTCGCCGAGCGTTCCGCGTTGGTCGCGCTCGACTCGATGTACGCGCTCGGCCTTGACCGCGCGCTGCACCCGAAGTTCGATGCCGACGAATACCTTGCCTCTCGCGTCACGGCGCAGCTGGTCGACGGCCTGCGGCAGGACCTGTTGCTTTTGGCGGTCTGTTCGCGCGCGATGGACGAGGCGACGCTGACGGCCTGGCTCGACCACCTTGCGCTGCCACAGAAAGACCGTGCCGTTGTTGTCGATGCCGTGTTGCGTCATGCCGAGATCCCCGAGTTGATCGCCGCCGCCGATTCGCCGTCGCGTCTCGACGCGGCACTGCGCACGTTCAAACCCGAGAGCGTGGCGTTTGCTGCGGCGCTGCCCGGTACTTCGCTGGAGGACGCGCAGCGCGCTCACGCGTGGCTCACTGAACGCAACGCCGAACGCCTCGCGATCGGCGGCGCCGATCTGCGTGAAGCCGGCGCACCGGAAGGGCCGGCGATCGGTCGTGCGCTGGCCGCCACGCTCGACAAGGCGCTCGACGGCGAGCTCACGGGCCGGGAAGAGCAGCTGGCATTCGCCCTGCGGGTGCTGCGTGAAGACGCGGTCCACGAATGATCACGGCCGAGTTAACGCACGCCAACGTCGTCTTCACCGATCGGCTCCGCGGCGAAAACACAGGTCCGTACGAAAGCAACAACATGGGACTTTTCACCGGCGAGGACCGCGCCACGGTGCTTCGCAACATCGAGGCCCAGCGCGTGGCTTTCGAGCTGGACGAGTTGCGACTACTCCATCAAGTGCACGGCGCCGATCTGCATGAGGGCGGACTGCCGGCCGACGCGGAGCTACCAGATGCCGACGGACTGGTCACAGCACACAGGGGAGTCGGGCTGCTTGTCACGGGAGCGGACTGTCCGCCGGTCGCGATCGCTTCCGAAAACAAGTTGGCGATGCTCCACTGCGGTTGGCGATCGCTCGCGGCTGGAATCATCGAACGTGCCATCGGCGCGCTTGGCGAAGGTCGGTTGGAGGCCGCGGTCGGGCCCGGGATTTCGCAGCAGAATTACGAGGTTGGAGAAGAGGTCGTGCGGGCGTTGGGTGAAGATGCTGTCGCGGCCTTTGCCAGCGGCCACCTATCACTGCAGACGGTGATCAAAACCAAGCTGAGACGTGGCGGGGTAGAGCGCGTTTTTGTCGCGGAAGACTGCACGTTCGCCGATCCGGAGCGCTTCTACTCGTATCGGCGCGACGGTGACCCGACCGGCCGACAGGCAGGGATCGCATGGCGCAGCTGAGCGCAGACGCGGAAACGGTGCGCCGCAATCTCGCTACGACCCAACGACGGATCGACGAGGCGTGCGCGCGTGTCGAGCGCGCCCCTGGCGAGGTGCGGGTCTGCGTCGCGACCAAATACGTCGACGCTGCAGGCATGGCGGCGCTGCGCGAAGCCGGCGTCCGCATCGCGGCCGAGAACCGGCTTCAAGACATGACTGCCAAGCAGGAGCAGTTCGGCGGCGACTTCGAGTGGCACTTCATCGGCTCGATCCAGTCGCGCAAGATTCGCGAGATCGCCGAGCGCGTCACGACGATCCATTCGCTCGCGAGCGAGTCGGCGCGTGACAAGCTCGCCGGCATGGAGCGTCCGCCGACGCTGTTGGTGCAGGTGAATGTTGGTGAGGAAGAGTCGAAGAGCGGAATCGAGCCCGCGGCGCTTGGCGAGTTCTTGGCCGGCTGTCCGATTGCGGTCAGTGGTTTGATGACGATGCCGCCGCTCGCCGCAACGCCGGAGGACGCGCGACCGTACTTTCGCGCGCTCGCAGCGCTTGCGGCCGAACACGGCTTGAGCGAGCTTTCGATGGGAACGACCCAGGACTTCGAAGTCGCGGTCGAGGAAGGCGCCACGCTGGTACGCGTCGGCTCGGCGATTTTTGCCGCGTAGCCTTGGGAAACCGCTCTCATCGCGTGATTACGCACCCGTAGCAATTAGACTGGTGCGGCAGGAAATACCCGGAAACGGGCGAAGAATGCTGCAAATGGCGGGAATTTACTAATGGCAGTACGAGACACATGGCATCGCACACTCGTGTACTTCGGCCTCGCCGAGGACAACCACGAGTACTACGACGACGATCTCGACTTCGAGCCCGAAGCGGAGCTTCAGGACAGTTACGCCGATCGTCCGAACGTGCGCCGCATCAATTCGCGCCGCAAGCGCGACGACTTCGATGACATTTTTGCCGAGGACGTCGGCGACACGCCGACCCGTACTTTGAAGTCTGTCGGCCCGAAGGGAGGCAGCGGCCAGATGCACTTCTCGGCGCCGCAGAGCTTCAACGAAGCGCAGCAGATCGCCGACAAGTTCAAGAATCAGGTGCCGGTGATCCTCAACCTGCAGGAGACCGACACCGACATGGCCAAGCGCCTGATCGACTTCGCCAGCGGTTTGACCTACGCGCTCGACGGCGGCATGCAGCGCATCGCCGACAAGACTTTTCTGCTGACTCCGCGCAACGTGCACTTCTCTGCTGAAGAGCGTGCACGCCTGATGGAGCGCGGCTTCTTCAACCAGGCCTAAGCGCCCGATGGCCATCGGGTTCATCGGTAGCGGCAACATGGCGAGAGCCATGGCGATCGGCATCGGGCGTCCGGCGATGTATGCCGACGGTGGCTCCGGCCGAGCTGTGGCGTTGGCCGACGAGACCGGCGGCAGTGCAGGAACTGTCGAGGAGGTCGCCGCGGCGAGCGAAGTGTTGTTCCTCTGCCACAAGCCGGCGCAGCTGGAAAGCGTCGCCGAACGGCTTGCTGGATTCGGAGGGACGATCGTGTCGGTGCTCGCCGCCACGAAATTGGATGCACTCCGCGACGCGTACCCAGAGGCGACGGTCGTGCGGACGATGCCGAACATTCCCGTGGAGTTCGGCACCGGCGTGGTTTGCATCGCGTCAGAGAGCGACGAAAGCACCGACGTAGACGGACTGCTTGCGCCGCTGGGTGAAGTCATTCGCATCCCGGAGGCGGAGTTCGAGCTGGCCACTGCCATAGGAGGCTGCGCTCCAGCGTTCTTCGCACTCTTCGCACACGAATTGATCGCCTCAGCTGAACGGCGCGGCATGGATCCCGCTCTGGCACGTCAGATCGTCGGTCAGACGCTCGACGGCACAGGTGACGTGCTGCTCAACAATGGCGTCGACACCGAGGCCGCGATGCGAGCAGTAGCTTCGCCAGGCGGTCTCACCGAGAAAGCGCTGAAAAGCTTTGACGATTCGCGTCTGCAGGACGCGATCGACCGCGCGGTCGCTACCGTGCTCGGCGATGACGGCTGAACTGACCGCGACCACGTCCATCCTGGTCGCCGTAACGCGCGTAGATGTAGCCAACTACCTCAGCACCCTGCTGTGGATCTACACGGTCCTGATCCTCATCAAGATCCTCCTCAGCTGGGTTCCGCGCATGCCGTACAACCCCACGCTCAACTTCGTCATCCGCTGTATCGACGACGTGACCGAGCCGTTTCTCGGCCTCTTCCGCCGAATTGTCCCCGCGATCAACGTCGGAGGGGCCGGGCTGGACGTGAGTCCGATCCTCGCCATCTTTGCTCTGCAGATCGTTGGTGGGATTGTTGTCAATTTGGTTGCTGGTTGAAGGCGGGCGGGAAATGCCCGTCTCCTCGACTGGTGCCAACGTCTGCGGGGGACGGGCACTTCCCGCCCGCTGTGACCGCAGGTGATTGACGAATATCCCGACGGATGCGCCGCGTTAGCTGTGCGGGTTACGCCGAAGGCTGGGCGTAACGCGATTGAAGCGCCGCGGAATGGCCGCTTGATAGTGCGCGTTACCGCTGCGCCTGAGGACGGTAAGGCGAATGTTGCGGTGCTGAAGCTGGTGGCAAAAGCGCTTGGGTTGCCTAAGAGCTCTCTTGAGGTCGTAGCTGGCGTCACTGCGCGCGACAAGACGATTGCGCTGCGCGGCGTCACGCCGGAGGATGCCTCTCGGCGTCTGACAAGCTATTTGGCGGGGTTATGAAGATCGGTAGACATATTGCGATCGACAAGGCGGCGGTTACTGCGTTTGTGGTTGTTGTGCTTGATCAGCTGACTAAGCAGTGGGCGTTTTCGGCAACTACGCCTGGTGGCGACATCGACCTCTTTTTTGGCTTCTCGATTGGGCAGACTCGGAACGAGGGGATTGCTTTCGGGTTCTTTTCTGGGCGGCCATGGATCGTCTATGGGCTGATGGCGGTTGCATTGTCTGTGCTTGTTTGGTTCTACTTGAGGCATCGTTCGCGGCCGGTTCTTTGGTTGGCGACAGGTCTTTTGCTTGGAGGCGCGATCGGCAACGCGATCGACCGGCTGTCACTTGGTTACGTGCGCGACTTCATCGACTTCCCGTCGTTTCCGTCGTTCAATGTTGCCGACATAGCAATCACCTTTGGGGTCGTGATCCTCGTGCTGACGGCGGAACGACAAGACGACTTCGAAGAGCCGAGTCTCCCGCTGGAAGAAGATGCCCCAGAGCGAACACTTTGAACTGCGCGTAGAAGACGCGGCGGCCGGCGTTCGTGTCGACGTGTTCCTCGGTGCCGATGAACGTGTCGGTTCGCGTTCGACGGCCGGGAAGCTGATCGCTGCCGGCGCGGTGCTGATCGACGGCCGCGCCGCAAAGAAAAGTGACCAACTGGCGGGCGGAGAGCTGCTCGAGGTCACGATCGACGTAGCGCGCGGCGACTCGGGTGAGCCCGCGGTGCCATTTTCGATCGTCTTCGAAGACCCGCATCTGATCGTTGTCGACAAGCCCGCAGGCCTGGTTGTACATCCGGCCCCGGGCAATCGCAGCGGAACGCTGTCCCAGGCTTTGGCGGGCCGCGCCGCCGGCGGCGATCCCGAACGCCCGGGAATTGTGCACCGCCTCGACAAGGAAACTTCGGGCCTGCTCGTCGTAGCCAAGAGCGACAAGGTGTTGCGCGCGCTGCAGGCCGATCTCGCTGCGCGGAAAGTCAAACGCGAGTACCTGGCGCTGGTGCGCGGCCGGCCGGAATCGGCGAGCGGCACGATCGACGCGCCGCTCGGCCGCGATCGGCGCAACTCCGAGAAC
Organism: Solirubrobacterales bacterium; assembly: GCA_050696815.1. Lineage (GTDB taxonomy): Bacteria > Actinomycetota > Thermoleophilia > Solirubrobacterales > JACPNS01 > JACPNS01. Next base: position 7,644 of record JBOGYW010000052.1, read on the forward strand.
ATCGCCATCCGGCAGGACTCCGACCGTGATGCGATCACGCACTTCGAGATCGCGGAGGAGCTACCGGCTCACACGTTGCTGAAAGTCCGGCTGGAGACCGGCCGCACTCATCAGATTCGCGTTCACCTCGCGGCGATCGGCCTGCGAGTTTCGGGCGACGAGCAGTACGGAGTCGCGGGCGATCTCGGACTCACCCGGCAGTTCCTGCATGCGTGCGAGCTGTCGTTTCACCACCCGGAGACGGGGGAGCTGCTGATCTTCGCCGCACCGCTCCCTGCCGAGCTGCAATCCGCGCTCAACGCTGCCAGAAGCGGCGAAACGCCGGTATAGCGCTAAACTTCGCGGCCAATCTACCCGTGCCGGCTGCCCGGGGCTACCGCGTCATTCGCGGCGCTCCAAGCACAAATAGCCGGCAGTGCGGAAACTCCTGCCGAACCCGCCCGAAAGCGGGCTTTTCGGTCAAACCGCAGGCACGGACCATTTCCATTTCAATTCAAGGAGCTTTTATGGCCACTCCAGGCGCGACTAACCCTGGAATCAAAGAACTGCTGCAGGCAGGCGTTCACTACGGGCACCAGACACGTCGCTGGAACCCGAAGATGAAGCGCTACATCCACGGTGAGGCCGGCGGCATCTACGTCATCGACCTGATCCAGACCGAGCGTCTGCTCGAGGATGCCCGTGAATTCGTCGGCGGCATCGCCCGCAAGGGCGGCACCGTGCTGTTCGTCGGCACGAAGAAGCAGGCGCGCGACGCGGTCCAGGAGATCGCCGGCGCAGCCGACATGCCGTACATCAACAACCGCTGGCTGGGCGGTGTTCTGACCAACTTCCAGACGATCAACAAGCGCATCAAGCGTTTGCACCAGCTTGAAGGTTTGAAGGCCGAAGGCAAGCTCGACCTGCTGCCGACGAAGGAGCGCATGAAGGCCGAGAAGGAGCTCACGAAGCTCGAGTCCAACTTGGGTGGCGTCAAGGACATGGCGCGTCTGCCCGACGCAGTCGTCGTGATCGACGTCAACGCCGAGGAGATCGCCGTCAAAGAGGCCAAGCGCCTGCGCATTCCCGTCGTCGCGCTGGTCGACACCAACTGCGACCCGGAGCCGATCGACTACGTGATCCCGGGCAACGACGACGCGATCCGTTCGTGCCGCGTTGTTCTGAGTGCGCTCGGCGACGTGATCTCTGATCGCCACGGCGAGTGGAAGGCCGAGTTCGAGCGCCAGAAGGCCGAAGAGGCCGAGCGGCGCAAGAAGGAAGACGAAGAGCGCGCCAAGAAAGAGGCCGAGGAGAAGGCCCGACGCGAAGCTGCGAAGGCAGCCGGCGAGCCGGAGCCCGAGCCTGTACCCGAGGCGACCTGGGTCGGCGATGCGCCGAAGGAAGACCCCGAACTGCCGCCGCGCGGTGGTCGAGGTGGACGCGGAGGCCGCGGCGGCGGACGCCGCGACAACGCCCCTGCGGAGACGCCTGCCGAGACAAAGCCCGCGGCCGAGGCCGCCGCACCAGTGCCTGCCGCCGAACCGCCGGCAGAGCCCGCCGCTGAGGCGCCGGCAGCTGAAGCTCCCGCCGAGCCCGCCGCAGAGGCGACTGCCGGCGAGTCCACTGAACCGGAAACCGCAACTGAGGAGAGCTGACGATGGCGACGATTTCAGCCAGCGACGTAAAGACTCTGCGCGAAACCACCGGCGCGGGCATGATGGACTGCAAGAAGGCCCTTGCCGAGGCCGAAGGCGACTTCGACAAGGCCGTGGAGCTGCTGCGCGTAAAGGGCCAGGCCTCGGCCGCCAAGCGCGGCGACCGTGAGGCCTCCGAAGGCCAGGTCGCGCACTACATCCACGCCAACGGCAAGATCGGTGTACTCGTGGAGATCAACTGCGAGACCGACTTCGTAGCCCGTAACGACGACTTCACGGAGTTCGCGCGCGATATCGCCCTGCACATCGCAGCCGCGGCGCCGCAGTACGTGAGCGAGGACGAGGTTCCTCAAGAGGCGAAGGACGCCGAGGTGAAGATCTTCGAAGAACAGGCGGCCGACAAGCCGGAGGAGATCCGAGCAAAGATCGCCGACGGCAAGTTGAAGAAGTGGCTCTCCGAGACGGTGCTGCTCAACCAGGAGCACGTGAACCCGGAGAAGCACGACGGCCAGACGATCGAAGAGATCCGCGCCGCATTCGCATCGAAGACCGGTGAGAATGTCGTGATTCGACGCTTTGCGCGCTTCCAGGTGGGTGCGTAAGCACCCGGCCTGGAACGTCAAGCCCTCGATGCCCGAAGCGAAATTCCAACGCGTACTGCTGAAGCTGTCCGGTGAAGCCCTCCAAGGCAACCAGGACTACGGCGTCGATCCGCTACGCATAGCGGAGGTCGCGAGACAGATTCATGCGGTTACCGATAGCGGCGTACAAGTGGCGATCGTCGTCGGCGCGGGCAACATCTACCGCGGGATGAGCGGTGCCGCGGCCGGCATGGATCGTGCCACGGCCGACTACATGGGCATGATCGCGACGGTGCTGAACGGCATCGCGCTGCAAGACGCACTGGAGAGCGTGGGCACGCATACCCGCGTGCTCTCGGCGATTACGATGGCCGAGGTCGCCGAACCGTACATCCGCCGCCGCGCGATCCGCCACCTCGAAAAAGGTCGCACCGTGATCTTCGCTGCCGGCACGGGCAATCCGTTCTTCACGACCGACACCGCTGCTGCACTGCGCGCGCTGGAAATTCATGCGGACGCGATCCTGATGGCGAAGAACGGGGTGGAGGGCGTACTGGACGCCGACCCGAATGAAGTGCCCGACGCGAAGCTGATCGACACGATCACCCACCATGAGGCGATTTCGCGTGGTTTGAAGGTGATGGACGTGACGGCGCTATCGCTGTGCATGGACAACCGCCTGCCGATCTATGTTTTCAACATGAACGACGACGAAAATATTGCCCGGATCATCCGCGGCGAACGAGTTGGGACGGTGGTTAACACGTGAGTGACGAGACGATCGACGCACTGCTCGGCGACGCAGACGAGCGGATGGTCAAATCCGTAGAGAATTCCCGTGAAAAGCTCGGCACGGTGCGCACGGGTCGTGCCAGCCCAGCGCTGCTCGACCGCGTGCAGGCCGACTACTACGGCACGCCGACGCCGATCAACCAGATGGCGAACATCAACGCCGCTGAAGCGCGCCTGCTGACGATTGCGCCATACGACAAGTCTGCACTGCCGGCGATCGAGAAGGCGATCATCGACGCCGACATCGGTCTCACGCCGAACAACGACGGCAATGTCGTGCGCATCCAGATTCCCGAGCTCACCGAAGAGCGGCGCACCGACCTGGTTAAGCAAGTTCGTGCGCTTGCGGAAGAGGGTCGCGTCGCGATCCGCAACATCCGCCGCGACATCATGCATGAACTCAAAGAGCTGCGTACTTCAGGTGACGTCGGCGAAGACGACGAGAAACGCGGCGAGACCGACCTGCAAAAGCTGACCGACAAGCACATCGGCGAGGTCGAGTCACAGCTTTCGCACAAAGAAAGCGATCTGCTCGAGGTCTGAGTGGCAGACGACGACGCTTCGGCGGCGGCCCGCTACGTCGCGATCATCATGGACGGCAACGCCCGCTGGGCGACCCAGCGCGACCTGCCGGTGCTGGAAGGCCACCGCGAGGGCGCGCAGGCGCTCAAGCGCACGGTCAAAGACGCCGTTCGCCACGACATCAAGGAGTTGACCGTATACGCGTTCTCCACCGAGAACTGGGCGCGCCCGGCCGACGAGGTCAATGGGCTGATGGCGATGTTCGCCGAACTGATCCGCTCCGAAACGCCCGAGCTCAAGGAGGAAGGCGTGCGGATGGTCTTCATCGGCCGTCGTGAACAGCTCAGCGACGAGCTGAAGCAGCAGATGGAGTGGGCAACCGACGAGACAGCCGACCGGACGCGGATGACGCTTTACGTCGCTTTCAACTACGGTGGCCGCGCCGAGCTGCTGGATGCCGCGAAGCAGTTTGATGGCGAGACCGAGGAAGAGTTCGCCGCACTGCTCTACGCGCCGGAGATGACCGACCCCGACCTCGTGATCCGCACCAGCGGCGAGCATCGGCTCTCGAACTACCTGCTTTGGCAGACCGCCTACTCGGAGCTGCACTTCACTGACGTACTCTGGCCCGACTTCGGCGAAGACGATCTCGTCGCCGCATTGACCGAATACGAGACACGGGGGAGGCGCTTCGGTGCACGCTGAAGGCTCTGAAGCACCTACGCGTCGGCCGCGTCGGCCGCGCATGCAGTCGAACCTCGCTGGGCGCATCGCCGTCGGCGTACCGGCAGCGATCGTTGCGCTGATCTGCATCCTCACGTCGCCGGAGACACTCGCGATCTTCGTGCTTGCGGTCGGCGCTGTCGCGCTGCACGAGTTCTATGGCATGACCGACTACGTGGGACCGATCAGGCTCGCCGGCTTCCTGACGCTAATCGCATTGATCGGAACCGGCCTGTGGGGCGATCAGTTCCAGCTCGTCATCGTGATCGCCGCCGCGTTCCCGGTCGTCTTCCTGCTCAGCGCTTTCACCGCGCCGGATGAGAATGCGACGATCGGCATGGCCGCGACGCTGTTCGGCGTCTTTTGGATCGGCATCCCGCTCGCCCACGCTCTGTGGCTGCAGCAGCTGCCGCACGGCGACAAGGTAATCATCGACGTGCTCCTCGGCACGTTCATCGGCGACACGTTCGCTTACGCCGGCGGCAGGATGTTCGGCCGGCACAAACTTGCTCCGAAGCTTTCGCCGAACAAGACACAGGAAGGCCTGATCATCGGAATCGTCGGCGCGACGATGACCGTGTGGTTTGCCGGGCTGTACCAGGACTGGATTTCCGGCCCCAATGCGTTGCTGCTCGGTCTTGCCGTGGCGATCACCGCACCGATCGGAGATCTCTTCGAGTCGTACATCAAGCGCGACTTCGACGTCAAGGACAGCGGCCGCGCGTTCGGCGCCCACGGCGGAGCGATGGACCGCGCCGACGCCGTGCTCTTCACAATCGTCGTCGGCTACTACGTCTGGTTTGCGATGGCTGCGCTGTAGCCATCAAAAAGTAGGCTCCTAACGATGCGCAGAGTTTTGATTTTGGGTTCGACCGGCTCGATCGGCGAACAGGCGCTCGACGTGATCGAGCGCAACAACGACTTGATTGCGGTCGGACTGTCAGCCGGGTCCGACATCGAGAAACTGATCGCGCAGGCCGAACGGCACCGCGTCGAAACGATCGCGCTGGCCGACGAATACGCCGCCGCAAAGGCGTCGGAAGCGTGGGACGGCGGGACCGTCTTCTCGGGTCCCGAGGGATTGATCCGGCTGATCGTCGAGACCGAGTGCGACATCGTGCTCAATGCGATCGTCGGATCTGCGGGTCTGGGACCCACGATCGCGACGCTCGGCGAGGGCATTGACCTCGCGCTGGCCAACAAAGAGTCCCTTGTCGTCGGCGGGGACCTGGTGATGCAGCTCGCCGAGGGGACCGGGGCCGACTTGATCCCCGTCGATTCGGAGCACTCAGCGCTGTTCCAGTTGGTCGGCGCGGAGCGCCCGGGCACGATCGACAAGTTGGTCCTTACTGCGTCGGGCGGCCCGTTCCGCGGGCGAACGCGCGACGAGCTCGCGAACGTAACCGTGGACGAGGCGCTCGCGCATCCCACCTGGGAGATGGGTGGGAAGATCACGATCGACTCGGCGACGCTGATGAACAAAGGGCTTGAGGTGATCGAAGCGCATCATCTGTTCGGCGTCGACTACGACCAGATTGAAGCGATCGTGCATCCACAGTCGATCGTGCACTCGCTGGTGCACCTGAACGACGGCGCGTCCCTGGCGCACCTCGGCTACCCCGACATGCGCGTACCGATCTCCTACGCGCTCAACTACCCGAATCGCACGGACGTGCCGCTCAAGACGCTCGACCTCGCTGAGATCGGCGCTCTGACCTTCGAACCGGTCGACCGCGAGGCATTTCCTTGCCTGCGCCTGGCCGAAGAGGCCGGCCGCACCGGCGGCAGCACTCCGTGTGTGATGAATGCCGCGAACGAGATCGCCGTCGCGGCGTTCCTTGCCGGGGAGCTGCCGTTCCTGGGCATCGCTGAGGTCATTGAGCGCACGATGGACGCATTGCCGACGCAACCGATCGGTCATTTCTCGCATCTGGCTACCGTGGATGATGAGGCGCGAATCAAGGCCCGCGAGTCGATAGCCGAGATACTGGTTTAACGCGTTTTCAATGGCTTGCCCCGAGCCTTTTCCCTTTCAGACAGGGTTTTCTAGAAGATGAGCTGGTTCTACGCATTCCTGGCATTTGCCGCGCTGATCGTGCTGCACGAGTTCGGCCACTTCATCGCGGCCAAAGCCGTCGGCATGCGAGTGGAGAAGTTTTCGCTCTTTTTCCCGCCGGCGGTGGTGAAACACCAGCGCGGCGAGACGTCGTACCAGATCGGTGCGATCCCGCTCGGCGGCTACGTGAAGATCACCGGCATGAACCCAGAAGAAGAGATCGAGCCGGAGTACCTGCCTCGCGCCTACTTCATGCAGCCGGTCTGGAAGCGGGTCGTCACGATCGCCGCGGGTCCGGCGATGAACATCCTGATCGCGTTCATCCTGATCTTCATCCTCTACGCGATGGTCGGCACCTCCGTCAGTACGACGAACATCCGCGAGGTCTCGCCCGACTCTCCCGCGGCCGGCAAACTACAGCCGGGCGACCGGATGGTCTCGGTCAACGGCGTGCGCGGTGACGCCGCGACGATGGTGCAGGAACTCGGCAAGTCGAAGTGCGTAGGCAAGCCGACGCAGGGTTGCGCCGCGGGCGAGCCGGTGAAGGTCACGATTGAACGCGACGGCGACGTTTCGACCTTCATCACGACGCCGCACTACGACGCCAAGTACAAGCGCATGCGGATCGGCTTAACGTTTGCATCAGTTGCTAAGACGGTTCCGCCAGGGCAGGCGCTCAGCGACACGATGACCGGCATGTGGAACGTCACGCGCCAAACGGTGACCTTGCCGGCGCGAATCATCGACGCGCAGAAGCGCAAGGAGATCCACGGCACCGCCGGCAGTTACGACCTGACGCAGAAAGCTTTCAAGAGCAGCACAGAGGAGACGATCGGCATCATCGCGCTGATCTCGCTGAGCCTCGCGCTGATCAATCTCTTCCCGTTCCTGCCGCTCGACGGCGGTCACATCTTCTGGGCGCTCGCCGAAAAGGTGCGCGGCAGGCCGATCCCGGTGCCGGTGCTTGAACGCGCCAGCATGGTCGGGATCGCGTTGATCGCGGTGCTGGTTGTGATCGGCTTCACGAACGATTTGAATTCGTTCCAGAACGGCGGCTTCGGCCCCTAGCCATCCGCGCGGCGCCACCGCGTACCCTGTATGGGAATGGCTTCAAAGCGGCAAATCTGGGTCGGCAACGTGCCGATCGGCGGCGGTGCGCCCGTCGTCGTGCAGTCGATGACGAAGACCGAGACCGCCAACAAGCAGGCGACGCTCGATCAGATCAAGCGCATGCACGAAGCCGGCTGCGAGATCGTTCGCTGCGCGGTGCCGCGCGACGACGACGTCGTTGCGCTCAAGGACATCGTCCTGGAATCGCCGATCCCGGTGATCGCCGACATCCACTTCAACCACACGCTCGCGCTGAAAGCGATCGATGCCGGCGCGCATGCGATCCGCCTGAATCCCGGCAATATCGGCGGCGCCGACAAGGTCGCCGAGGTGGCAGCGAAGGCGAAGGCCGCCGGAACGCCGATGCGCATCGGCGTGAAC
>JBOGYW010000053.1:0-14978 GCA_050696815.1 Solirubrobacterales bacterium
CCCCTGGAACTTCCCGCTGCTGATGGCCTCCTGGAAGCTCTGTCCCGCGCTCGCCGCCGGCTGCACCGTCGTGCTCAAACCGGCAGAGCAGACGCCGCTGACGGCACTACGGATCGGCCAGCTTGCGGTCGAGGCCGGGTTCCCCGAGGGCGTGATCAACGTGATCACCGGCGACGGCGCGACCGGCGCGGCGCTGGTGGACCACAGCGACGTCGACAAGATCGCCTTCACCGGCTCGACGGCCGTCGGCCGCGAGATCGGCAAGAAGGCCGGCGAGCAGCTCAAGCGCGTCACGCTGGAGCTCGGCGGCAAGAGCCCGAACATCATCTTCGACGACGCCGACCTGGCCGGCGCGATCGGCGGCTCGTTCCAGGGCATCTACTTCAACACCGGCCAGGCCTGCAACGCCGGCTCGCGCCTGTTCGTGCACGACAGCGTCTACGACGAGGTCACCGGACAGCTCGCCGAGATGGCGGCCGGCGCGAGCGTCGGCGCTGGGCTCGACAAGGGCACGATGTTCGGACCGGTCGTCTCGGAGCAGCAGTTCGAGCGCGTCAACGGCTACATCAAGGCCGGCATCGACGAAGGGGCGACCGCAACGGCCGGCGGAGTCGCCGAGCGCGACGGCGGCGGCTACTTCATCAAGCCGACGCTGTTCACCGATGTCGAGCCAGGCATGTCGATCGCCCGCGAGGAGATCTTCGGGCCCGTGCTTGTGGCGACACGTTTCGACTCGCTCGAGCAGGTCGCGGAGCTCGCCAACGACCACGAGTACGGCCTCGCCGCGGGTGTTTGGACGCGCGACGTCGGTCGCGCGCACAAACTCGCGTCGTTGCTGCAGTCCGGCATGGTCTACATCAACATGTGGGGTCTGACCGACCCCGGCGCGCCGTTCGGCGGCGTCAAGGCATCCGGGATCGGCCGCGAGCACGGCGCCGAGAACCTCGACGCCTACCTCGAGACGAAGACGGTCTGGACCAACATCGGCTAGCGCCGCGCGCTGCCGCCGCCCTGGGTAATTTGTAGCCATGGCAACCGCGGACATCACGATCATCGGTCTGCGCACCGGTCCCGACTCGCACGCCAGCGAGTACATCGCCGAGATCCAGCGCCGGCTCGCCGCGCAGGACAGGGTCGCGTACCAGCTGCACGGCATGGGCACCTCACTCGAGGGCAGCGCGGAGGACATCTTCGCGATCGCCGCCGAGCTGCACAAAGTTCCGTTCGAGCTCGGTGTGCCGCGCGTCTACACGGTGATGAAGCTCGACGACCCGTCGGACCGGCCGGCGCAGACGCTGGCCGAGAAGGTCGACTCCGTCAAAGACCGGCTCTGAGGCGCCGATCGCCGGCCAGGACTCGACTCCCTACTTCGACGCGATCCTCGACTACGGGCATCGCGGCGTCGCACGCTTCCACGTTCCCGGCCACAAGGGCGGGTTCGGCGCGGACGCAAAGCTGCGCGCTGAGCTGGCCGACGCGCTCACGCTCGACATTCCGCGCGACATGTACGGGATCGATGTCGGCATCTCTCCAACGCCATCGGAACAGGCAGAATTGCTCGCGGCCGAGGCCTATGGCGCAGAGCAGACCTGGTTCCTGACGAACGGCGCAACACAGGGCAACCACGCACTGACGCTGGCGCTTGCGCCGCTCGGCGCGTCGGTGATCGTGCAGCGCAACTCACACGGCTCACTGGTCGACGGCCTGGTGCTCAGCGGCGGTCTGCCGGAGTTCATCTCGCCGCAGATCGACGCCAACCTGGGGATCGCCCACGGCGTGCTGCCGGCCGACCTCGAGCAGCAGCTCGAGGACACGCCAGACGTGCGCGCGGTCTTCGTCGTCTCACCGACCTACTACGGCACCTGCGCCGACATCGCGACGCTCGCCGAGATCGCTCACGGCCGCAGGCTGCCGCTGGTCGTCGACCAGTCCTGGGGGGCGCACTTCGGACTGCACGAGCGAGTGCCGCGCAGCGCCCTCGCGCTCGGCGCCGACGCCGTGCTCACATCCACGCACAAGACGGCCGGATCGTTCACCCAGAGCGCGATGCTGCACGTGGCGAGCGACTCACTCGTGAGCGCCGACTCGGTCGACCGCGCGGTGCGGCTCGTGCGCTCGACGTCGCCGAACTCGCTGCTGCTCTCGTCGCTCGACGCGGCGCGGCGCAATCTCGCCGTCAACGGTGAAGCGTTGCTCGAAGACACGCTTCGCGCACTCGACGAAACCCGCGCCCGGATCAAAGCGATCGAAGGCCTCGACGTCGTCGGCGACGAGCTCAACGGCGAGCCGGGCGTGCACGAAACCGATCCGCTGCGGCTGGTAATCGACACCCGCGGCACCGGCGAGTCCGGCTTCGCGATGGCCGACGCCCTGCGCGACACCGGCGATGTGTCGGTCGAGCTCGCGACCGACGCCGTCGTCGTGCTGGTGATCGGCGTCGCCGAAGACCCGGCGGTGCTCGACCGCCTGGTCGGCAGCGTCGCCGAGGCCGCAAAGGCGATCACAGCCCCGGGCGACCACCCGGCGCTGCCGATCGAAGTGCCCGCGGCGTTCAAAGCCGAGCTGGTCGTCTCGCCGCGCGAGGCGTTCCTGGGCGGCACCGAGATCGTCGAGTTCGACACTGCGGTCGGCCGCGTCTGCGGCGAATCGATCGCCGTCTACCCGCCCGGCATCCCATCGCTGCTGCCCGGCGAACGGATCACCGAGTCGATCATCGAGCACCTGCGCGAACAGGTCGAGAAGGGCGCACGGCTGCACGGCGCCAGCGATCCCGCGCTGAAAACGATTCACGTACTGCCAGACGACGCGATCTCCCGGCGCCATCGATAGCATCGGCCGCGACCCCTCGCTCACCCCGGAAGAAGGGAATCGCCTTGAACGACGAGCCGCAAGCGTCAAACGTCGCCACTGCCCCAGCAACTGCCGACGGTCCAGCCGTATCGGTCGAAGGATTGATCAAGACCTACGACTCTGGTGAAACTGCGGTCGACGCCCTGAAGGGAATCGATCTGACAATTGAACGCGGCGAGTTCGTCGCCGTGATGGGACCGTCGGGATCCGGCAAAAGCACGCTGATGCACATCCTCGGCGCGCTCGAGACCTCGACCAGCGGCGAGGTCGAGATCGGCGGCCGCCGCCTCTCCGGGCTCGACGACAAGCAGCTCACGCTGCTGCGCCGCGACTCGATCGGCTTCATCTTCCAGTTCTTCAACCTGCTGCCGACGATGACGGCAGAAGAAAACGTCATGCTGCCGTCGCTGATCGCCGGCGAACGCGCGGCCAAGCTCAAGGAGCGCGCGGATGAGTTGCTCGGACTCGTCGGGCTTGAAGGCCGCAAGACGCATTTGCCTTCTCAGCTCTCCGGTGGCGAACAGCAACGTGTGTCTGTCGCGCGCTCACTGATGCGCGAACCGGACCTGCTGCTCGCCGACGAGCCGACCGGAAACCTCGACTCGAAGAACGGCGCGGCGGTACTCGACATGCTGCGCGACGTCCAGAGCAAGGCCGGGCACACGATCATGATGGTGACCCACGACGCGACCGCCGCGAGCCGAGCTTCCCGCGTGATCTTCCTGCTCGACGGGCAGATCGCTGGTGAAGTCCCTGGCGGCGACCCGAACCGGATCTCGGAGTTCTTCTCCGGCCTCGAAACCGCTTAGGGCTGCTCGATGATCCGCTCCCTCGCCTGGCGAAGCATCACCTCACGCAAGCTGCGCGCCGCGCTCAACGGCATTGGCATCATCCTCGGCGTCGCGCTGATCTTCTCGGTCATCTCGCTGTCCCAGACGATCGTCTCGACGTTCAACGGCCTCTTCGACGACATCTACGGCGCCACCGACGTGATCATCTCCGGTCAGGACTCGTCGGGCACGATCAGCGCCGCGACACTGGAAGAAGTTCGCTCGACCGGCGGCGTCGAGAGCGTCTCGACAACCGTGTCGACGCCGATGACCCTGGTGCGCAACGGCACCGCGGGCAGCAAGCAGAAGGATCAGGTTTACGCCGCCGGGATCATCCCGTCGGAACCCGATCTGACCGGCGCGAAGACAGTGCAGGGCCGGGACGTCAAGAGCGGCGACGAGATTCAGCTCGAAGAGGGATTCGTCAAAGACAACGGATTCAAGGTCGGCGAGACACTGAAGCTCGCCACGCAGTCGGGGATCCGCAGCTTCACGCTCGTCGGCGTCGTGCGCTTCGCAAGCCAGGTCAACTTCGGCGGCTCCGGACTGGCCGCGATCCCGCAGGCGACCGCGCGCGAGATCACCGGCGTGAATACGGGCTACTCGGAGATCGACGTCAAGATCAAGGGCAGCGCGAACGTGGACGATGTGCAGACCGCACTCGAAGGCGTCGTCGGGCGCGGCATTACCGTGGACACCCCGACGCAGAAGAGCGAGGACATCACCAGCGACATCCAAGGATTCACCGGCATCCTCTATTTCTTCGCCGGCATGGCGCTCTTCGCGGGCGGCTACCTGATCCTCAATTCGTTCAACATGACGATCGCCCAGCGCCTGCGTGAGATCGGCATGCTGCGCACACTGGGGGCGTCGCGCAAGCAGATCCGGCGAATGATTCTCTGGGAAGCGCTGCTGCTCGGCGTACTCGGGTCGATCATCGGCATCCTGCTCGGCCTGTTGCTGACACACGGGCTGACGTCGCTGCTGTCGGCCGTCGGTTTCCCGCTGGGCGCGATCGAATACCCGCCCGGCGCGTTCATTGCCGCTCCGCTCGTGGGCCTCGCGGCGACGCTCTTCGGAGCGCTGCGTCCAGCGATTCGCGCCGGTCGGATCGCGCCGATCCGCGCGGTGCTCGCCGAGCACGGCAACGAACCAGTTCGCAGCGGTCGCCGCGTCGTGATCGGCTCGATCTGCGTTCTACTAGGCCTCGCCGGCGTATTCACCCTCGCCTCTTCCGATGGTTCCAGCGGCTCGCTGTTCGCCGGCGCATTGGGCGTTATTTTGCTTTTCACGGGCACGATCTGGTTCGGCCCGTTGATCGTGCCGCCGATCATCCGCGTGCTGTCCTTCCCACTGCGAAAGCTCTGGCCGATCGAGGCGCGCCTCGCTGCCGACAGTTCGAAGTCCAATCCGGTGCGCACTGCGAGCACCGCCTCCGGACTGATGATCGGCATCGCGCTCGTCGGCGCGATCGGCACCCTCGGCGCAAGCTTCATCGGATCGCTGTCGAAGGATCTCGACAAGGAGATAAAGACCGACTTCACGGTTCAGCCGAAGGCGTTCGGCGGCGGCGGGCCACAGGCGACGATCTCGCCAGACGCAATCGCCCAGATCAAAGCGCTGCCCGGAGTCAAACTCGCCTCCGGCAACCGCAGTCTCTACCTGACGGACGGATTCGACGGCGGCAGTTGGTCGGCCTACTCGTACGACCCGGCAAGCCACCTGATGTTCTCGTCGCCCGACTACAAGGGCGGCACCGCCACTGAAGTGAACGCCAAGGTTGAGGCCGGTGAGGTGACGCTGCCGGAATCACTACTGAAGTCGAAGAAGCTCAGCGTCGGCGACACGGTCAAGCTGAGCGGCCCACGCGGCGAGGCGTCATTCAGAGTTGCCGGAACGCTTTCGAGCAACTCGCTCGAGGCCTCAGCGATCTCGATGTCGAACGCCTCGTTCGACAAGCTCTTCGGCATCCCCGGGTATTCGCAGATCGAGGTGCTCGCCAAAACACCGGAGGATCGCAAGGCGGCTTCCGCCGCGATCAACGGCCTCCTCGCGAAGAGCTATCCGACGTTCGAATCGCTTTCGAACGAACAGATCAAGAAGCAGATCAAGGACCAGATAAATCAGTTCTTCTCGATCTTCTACGCGATCATGATCGTCGCGATCCTCGTAAGTCTGCTCGGGGTTGTCAACACGCTGATTATCAACGTGATCGAGCGCACCCGCGAAATCGGCGTGCTCCGCGCGATCGGTTCCAGCCGCCTTCAGGTGCGCAGCGTGATCACGCAGGAGAGCCTGTTGCTGACGTCCGCCGGCGCGGTCCTCGGGCTGGTGGTCGGCATGATCCTCGGCTACATGTTCGTCAAGGGCATCTCGTCGAGCTCGATCAACGCTCAGTTCCACCCGCCGATCGCCGTGATTGTCGGTGTCGCGATCCTCGCCGTGATCGCGGGCCTGCTCGCCGCGATCCTGCCGGCGCGGCGTGCCGCGCACATGAACGTGATCGAAGCAGTCAGCTACGAGTAGCGGCTCCGCCCGATGTGCTTCCAGACTCCGAAGTTGAACCGCTAGGTCGCGAAGCCCGTCCGATCAGCGAGCGCGGTGGAGGCTTGCCCCCGCAGGGCGGGCTCCGCCGCCCGAGGAGGCAAGTCGCAACCGCGATCGCGTATCACTCAGACCGAAGCGACCAACTGGCGAAGGACGTACGGCAAGATGCCGCCGTGCTCGAAGTAGTCGATCTCGATCGGTGTGTCGATGCGGGCGATCACCTTGGTCTCGTGAGTCGTGTCGTCCGCCCGGTGGATCACGAGCGTCAGCTCCTGGCGCGGTTGCACGCCTTTCTCCACACCGATCAGGTGGAACTGCTCGGAGCCATCGATGCCGAGCGAAACGGCAGTCTCGCCGTCCTTGAACTGGCACGGCAGAACGCCCATGCCGACGAGGTTGCTGCGGTGGATGCGCTCGTAGCTCTCTGCGACGACGGCGCGCACGCCGAGTAGGTTCGTGCCCTTCGCCGCCCAGTCGCGCGAGCTGCCCGAGCCGTACTCCTTGCCCGCAAACACCACTAGCGCCTTGCCCTCTTCCTTGTACTTCGCGGCGGCGTCAAAGATGTCCAGCTGCTCGACCTGGCCGTTGCGGTGCAACGTCACGCCGCCTTCGGTGCCCGGCGCCATCAAGTTGCGGATGCGCACGTTGGCGAAGGTGCCGCGGGTCATGATCCGGTCGTTGCCGCGGCGCGAGCCGTAGCTGTTGAAGTCTTTCTTCTCGACGCCGTGCTCCTTCAGGAAGCGGCCGGCCGGCGAGTCTTCCTTGATCGCGCCCGCCGGGCTGATGTGGTCGGTCGTGACCGAGTCGCCGAGCACCGCCAGCGCGCGAGCGCCGTGGATCGGCTGCACCGGTGCGGGCTCCATCTGGAAGTCCTCGAAGAACGGCGGCTCCTGGATGTATGTGGATTCACGGTCCCATTCGTAGACCAGGCCTGTTTTGCCCGGAATCTCATTCCACATCGGGTTCTGCTCCGTGAAGTCGCCGTACAGGCGCCGGAAGGTCTCCGGGTCGAGCGCGCTGCTCATCAGCGAGCGCACCTCATCGAGCGAAGGCCAGATGTCCTTCAGGTAAACGTCTTCGCCGTCGCTGGATTTGCCGAGCGGCTCGGTCGCAAGGTCCGTTTCCACCGTGCCGGCAAGCGCGAACGCGACGACCAGCGGCGGACTCATCAGGAAATTCGCCTTGATGTTCTGGTGCACGCGCGCCTCGAAGTTGCGGTTGCCGCTCAGCACGGAGGCAGCGATCACGTCGTTCGAGGTGATCGCGTTCTCGATACCGGAGTCGAGCGGGCCGGAGTTGCCAATGCAGGTCGTGCAGCCGTAGCCGACGAGGTTGAAGCCGAGTTCGTCCAGATACGGCTGCAGGCCGGTCTGGTCGAGGTAGTCGCTGACCACGCGCGAGCCCGGCGCGAGCGAGGTCTTGACCGCCGGATTGACAGTCAGGCCCTTCTCGACCGCCTTCTTCGCGAGCAGCCCGGCCGAAAGCATCACCGACGGATTGGAGGTGTTCGTGCAGGACGTGATCGCGGCGATCAGGACGTCGCCGTGATGGATATCCACGTCAACGCGCTCGCCCTCGTCTTCGGCGGTCAGATCGTCGAGCTGCAGCAGTCCGCCGACTGGGTGATTGGCGACCATCTCGTCCTCGGTGACGATGTTGACGTCGGGCTCGCTGCCCTCGTCGCCCTCGCGCTCCTGATCGCCGCCGCCGTTCGTGCCGACCTCCGGCACCGTGACGCTCGCCGGGAACGCCTTGCCGAGCTCGTCGACCGCCTTGCCGTAACCCGACTGGTCAGTCGGCGCCTGGAAGAGCTCGACGAAGCGGTTCTTCAACTGTTTGAGGTCGATGCGGTCCTGCGGTCGCTTCGGGCCGGAGACGCTCGGCTCGATGCTGTCGAGGTCGAGCTTCATATCGACCGTGTACTCGCAGTCGCCGGCCATCGGAATTCCGTAGAGTCCCTGCGCCTTGAAGTAGTTCGTAACGGTCTCGATCTGACGCTCTTCGCGACCGGTCAGCCGCATGTATTCCACCGAGCGATCGTCGAACGGGAAGAAGCCCATCGTCGCGCCGTACTCCGGCGCCATGTTGCTGATCGTCGCGCGGTCCGGCACCGACAGCGACACCGCGCCCGGGCCGTAGAACTCGACGAACTTGCCCACGACGCCTTCGGCGCGCAGCATCTCGGTGACGCGCAGCACCATGTCGGTGGCGGTGACGCCTTCGTGAAGCTCGCCGGTGAGCTCGACACCGACGACGTCCGGCGTCAGGAAGTAGACGGGCTGTCCGAGCATGCCGGCCTCAGCCTCGATACCGCCGACACCCCAGCCGACCACGCCGATGCCGTTGATCATCGTCGTATGCGAGTCCGTGCCGACCAGCGTGTCCGGGAAGAACACGCCGTCTCGCTCGAGCACGCACTGGGCGAGGTATTCCAGGTTGACCTGGTGGACGATGCCGATGCCGCTCGGCACGACCTTGAAGGCGTCAAACGCCTGCATCCCCCACTTCAAGAACTCGTAGCGCTCGCGGTTGCGTTTGAACTCGATCGCCATGTTGCGTTCGAACGACTCGCCCGTGCTGGAGAAGTCCACCTGAACCGAGTGGTCGACTACGAGATCGACCGGCACGAGCGGCTCGATCACTTTCGGGTCCTTGCCCATCCGCTGGACCGCGGAACGCATCGCCGCAAGGTCGACGAGCAGCGGCACGCCGGTGAAGTCCTGCAGCACGATGCGCGCAACCACGAACGGGATCTCCTCGGTGCGCTCGGCCTTGGCGCTCCAGTTGGCGAGCTGCGCGACGTGCTCTTCTGTGATCCGCGCGCCGTCGCAGTTGCGCAGCACGGATTCGAGCACCAGCCGAATGCTTACCGGCAGCTTGGAGACCGGTCCGACCCCTGACTCTTCCAGCTTCGGCAGCGAATAGAACCGACCGGACTTGCCTGAGCCGGCGTCGAAGCTGCTGAGCGTATTTAAGGGGTCGTTTGGCACTTGCCTTGATCCTACTAAGACGGATTGGGCCGATTGTTCGGTGCCTACTGCGTGCCCGCGACGACCGTGAAGAAGTTGTCGTCGAAGTTGCCGCGGTTGTCGCTGACCCGGCCCTCGGCGGTGATCGTGACCGTCGCGCCGGCCGTCACGTTGAAGGCGCGGGTCAGCGCTCCCGTCGTCGAGTTCGAACCGGTGCACACGACCATGTCGCCCGTGTCACCGGTCGCCGGAGTTCCGTTTACCGCGATTCGCGCGAAGACCTGGCGCGCCCCGACAATGCCTGTGTCGTTGAAGCACTCGAAAGTCCAATTGATCGCGATGCGGTTCGCACCGATCGGAACGCCGTACGTGAACGACAGACCAGGGATCGACGCCAACGAACCGCTGTTGGAGATCTGCCTCAGCGTCTCGTCACCGAAGTAGCCGATCATGCCGAACGGTCCCGTTGGGCCGGTCGCGCCTTGAGATCCAGTTGTTCCGGTTGCGCCTTTGGCGCCGGTTGGGCCGGTGGCGCCCGTCGCCCCGAGCGCGCCGGTCGCGCCAAGCGATCCCGTGGCACCCTGCGCGCCTGTCGCACCGGTCGGCCCAACCACCCCAGTTGGTCCGATTGCGCCTGTCGCGCCAACGGCGCCCGTTGCGCCGGTGACCCCGGTCGCGCCCGTCGGTCCAGTCGGACCGAGTGCACCGGTGGCGCCCTGGGCTCCAGTCGTGCCAGTTGAACCAGTTGATCCAGTGGCGCCGGTTGCGCCGGTTTCTCCTAGTGAGCCAGTGGCTCCGGTCGGGCCGATCGCTCCAGTCGCGCCTGCGGCGCCGTTGGCGCCAGTCGTTCCGGTGGCACCTATTGCACCCGTCGGTCCGATCGCGCCGGTGGCGCCGGCTGCACCCGAGGCTCCTTGAGCGCCGGTGGCGCCGGTCGAACCCGTGGCGCCGATCGCGCCAGTCGTTCCTATCGGCCCTTGTGCGCCCGTGGCACCTTCAACCCCGGCGACGCCCGTTGCGCCGGTCGGGCCGGTGGCGCCCACTGCACCCGTGGTCCCGGCGGATCCCGTGGCGCCTTGCGCGCCTGTCGGTCCGATCGCACCCGTGGCGCCGACTACACCCGTCGAGCCTGCCGCACCTGTTGCGCCGGTCGCACCCTGAACGCCCGTCGACCCTTGGATGCCGGTTGCGCCAGCATCCCCGGTAGCGCCTTGCACACCAGTGATGCCGGTCGGTCCGATCGCGCCGGTGGCACCAATCGGGCCGGTGGCACCAATAGCTCCGGTGTCGCCTGTTGCGCCGACGGCACCGGTAGTTCCTGTGGGTCCGATCGCGCCGGTAGCGCCGACGGTACCGGTTGCACCCAGAGAGCCTGTCGAGCCTGTTGCGCCCGCGGCACCAGCCGATCCTGTGCCGCCAACGGCTCCGGTCGCGCCGGTAGGACCGATCGCGCCCGTAGCGCCGATCGCGCCTGTTGAGCCTTGCGCACCGGTTGCTCCCTGAGCACCCGCTACGCCTTGCGTCCCCGTCACCCCTTGAACTCCTGTTGAGCCCTGGGCCCCGGTCGGGCCGATCGCACCGGTTGCGCCGTCAGTGCCCGACGTCCCGGTCGGGCCGACTGCTCCCGTCGCACCCTGGGCGCCGGTCGCTCCCTGAATTCCTATTTCGCCAGTCACGCCAGTCGGCCCGATCGCACCGGTCACACCGTCAGCGCCGGCAACTCCGGTCGCGCCTTGCACGCCCGTGGCACCTTCCGCGCCTGTCGGCCCGATCGCGCCGGTGGCACCGATCTGTCCCTGTGCTCCAGTCGCCCCCGTCTCTCCGGTGGCTCCCGCCAAACCATTTGCGCCGGTTGCACCTTGCGCTCCCGTTGCGCCGGCGAGTCCCATCGGCCCAATCGCGCCCGTCGCTCCCGCAGGACCGGCCGCTCCAGTCGCGCCTGCAGCACCTGCGGCCCCGGTCGCACCAACCGCTCCCGTCGGCCCGGCGAGTCCCATCGGCCCGAGTGGGCCGGGAGGGCCGGGAGGGCCGGGCGATCCCGGCGCCCCCGGGGCACCAGGCGTGCCCCTGACGAACCCCTGCGCCTGTAGCTGCGCCGTCGTCGCACGCGGACAGTTGTCGTTGAAGCGATTGAGGTTCGTGTTGCGCTGGGAGACCAGCTGCGGAATCATCCGCTGGAAATGGCGCGCACGGGCAGGGTCGCCGCGCTGCAGTGCGCGCTGGCGACGGGTGTCGGTTTTATCGAGATCGAGCGTCGTACGAGCGATCATCAACGAGTAGTACGCGCAGCTGCGGCGCGACACGCCGATGTTCCAGGCACCGACTTCAGGCACCATCAAGACCATTGCCAGCAATACGGCCAGCGGCACGGTCTTACGAATATCCCTCCACGGCCGCGCAAACACGATGTTCTGCCTCCGTCAATCGGGATGCCGCCGGTCCGCTTCGGCAGAGCGCTGACCGAAATCGGCACCTACTTGCAAACTACCTAACCGAAGGCAAGTTTGCGCTAACGCCCAGGCCGCGAGCGGTCGAGATCTTTCATGGCGACCCTGCAATCGCGAGGATCCGCCAGAATCAAGACCAGAAGCGATGAACGAACCACAGTCAGCACCGCCGCACGGACCGCAGGCCGCGACCCCTGCAGCTTCCTTCGCGCCCGTCACTCCGGTGACCGGGCAGCCGATCCTTTCGCTCGTTCCGCCGATTGCGTCGCCGACGCCGGGCGCAGGAGTACGCCACCCGGACCCGATCATGGCGCCGCCCGCTGCGCCGCCGCTCCAGCCGACGACCGTCGGTGCGCCGATCGCGCCGGTCCGGCCGCGCGCGCCGATCGCGCCGCTGATCGCGACGGCCCCAGGTGTGCCGATCCAGCACGCACTCTCAGTCGCGCCGCTGATTCCGTCGACGCCGCAGATGGCCGCGCCCCACGCTCAAACCTTCCCGTTCTATTCCGCTCCCGCCTTCCAGGCGCCGCAGCCGTTCCCCTTCCCGCAGCCGTACATCGCGCCGCAGCAGTTCGGCTACGGCCCCGGGGTCGCGCCGGCCCAGACGTTCGTCGCGGTGATCACGCTCTACCCGATGCCGGCGCAACCGCCGGCCGCGTACTCACCGTTCCAGCAGATGCCGGTGCAGCCGCAGTACGGCACGCCGCAGATGGCGACCTTCCAGCCGATGCCGGGACAGATGCCGCCGCTCTACCCCGCGCCGCAGATGCCGATGCAGTACGGCGCGCCGCAGCAGATGCAGCAGCCGTGGCCGCAGCCGCAGCCGGCTCAGTGGCAGCCCCAGCCGCAGTGGCCGGGCTACTAGCTACGCCGCAGCTTTAGAGCGTTCGAGCTTGACCGACTCGACGTGAGCCGACGCCGCCAGGGCGGCGGTCGTCGCGTCGCCGACGGCGTTCGTGATCTGGCGCACGTACTGCGAACGCACATCGCCGGCGGCGAACAGGCCCGGCGTCTTCGTCTCCATTTTGAAGTCGGTGACGATGTGGCCGTCGGAGTCGGTCTCGATCAAGCCGTCGTCGAAGATCTTCGAGTGCGGGATGAAGCCGACGAAGGGGAAGACCGCGTCGACCTCGAGCTCGGACTGCTCGCCGGTGTCGACGTTGCGCAGCTTGATACCGGTGACCTTGCCATCGCCGACGATCTCTTCGACGACCGTGTTCATGATCTTCTCGGCCTTGCCGGTGGCGTCGAGGTGCTCGATCAGCAGCGGTGAAGCGCGAAACTCGTCGCGGCGGTGAATCACGTGGACCTTCGAGGCATAGCGCGTAAGAAACGCACCCTCCTCGACGGCGCTGTCGCCGCCGCCGACGACCGCGATCACGCGGTCCTGGAAGAAGGCGCCGTCGCAGACGGCGCAGTACGAAACGCCCGTGCCGGCCAGCTCCTGCTCGCCGGGCACGCCTAGCTTGCGTGCCTCGCCGCCCGCAGTAACGATCACCGTCAGCGCGCGGTACTCGTCTCCCTCGTCGGTCTCGATCACAAATTCGTCGCCCTGCTTGGCGATCTTCGTGACCGTGCCGAACTCGAACTCGGCGCCGAACTTGCGTGCGTGTTCTTCAAACTTCTGTGCGACCTCCGGACCGGTCTGCATCGAGAGACCCGGGTAGTCGTCGATGTCGGCGGTGTTCCAAAGCTGGCCACCGACCGCGCCGCGTTCCAACACGACAGTTTTCACACGTGAGCGACCCGCGTACAGCGCCGCGGTAATGCCCGCCGGGCCGCCGCCAACAATCGCGATCTCGTATTGGTTGTCACTCATCGTGGAAGTCTCCGTACGTTCGATTGGTCGAAAAAGCTGTCTGCAAACTCACTGTGCTGGCGATACTTCACTTTGTATAGTAGCGGTCTCATCCTGCCACTCCGCCGCGGTCTTGCGCAGGCGGATGAACGCGATCAACCCTGGGATGGTCGGCATCAGGAACGCAAACACACGGTAGGCCAGCACGGCCGCCGCGGCGTTGCCGAAGTTGACATCGAACGCGACGAAGGTTCCGATCATGCCTCCCTCGACCGCGCCGACGCCGCCGGGCGTCGGAATGATGTTCGCGATCATGCCGACGAAGTAGCCCATGATCAGAACGCCGAGCGTCGGCGAGTCGCCGAACGCCTTGAAACAAGCCCACAGCGTCGCGATGTCGAAGGCCCACCAGCCGAGCGCGCCGAGCAGGCCGGGATCGCCACGGCGGATCAGCTGCAGGGCCACGCGCGTTCCGTGACCGATCAGCGCCGGCACCGCGGCCGCACGCTGCGCGACGACCGCCGCCCGCCCTCGACCGCTGGACCAGCGCGCCGCCATCCGCTCGAGGTTGCCGGGCACGAAGATCATCAAAAGAAACACGAAGATCACCAGCGCGCCGAACAGCGCTGGCACGACCGTTACGCCGAACGGCGCCGCACCGGGGATCAAGCCCCAGCGCAACAGAAAACCGTCGATCAACAGCGCGAACATGAAGATCGCGTAGAGGATCACGTAGAAGGCGACGAGATACGACACGCTCATGCGGCGCCCCATCCCCGCCTTGCGCACCGCCCAGAAGGTGAGCGCGATGCCGCCGGCGCCCGCCGCGCCGAACAGACGGGTCGCGGCGACCCCCGCCATCGAAATGCGATAGCTGCCGAGCCAGCCGATGATCGGGATCCGATCGATGAAGACCGCGCGGAACAGCCAGATATAAGACGCGTAAGAGAGCAGCTCAAACGCAAACGCGGCCGCGAGCCAGCTGCGGTCGCCGTCGTCGCGAACCTTTTCGAGGCTGTCCTGCAGCCCGGGGAGCTGCGGCAGCACGCCGTAGAGAAAGGCGAAGACCGCCACGACGAACAAAATGGCGAACAGCAGAGTCCGTCTGCTGAAGATCGTGGTCTTGAAACGCTCCCAAGCTTGTTCTACTTGGTCATCGCCGCCGCCGCCGGCCTCGTCTTCTAGCTCGTCGGCAAGCTCATCTTCGAGGCCGTCCGCGGCTGAAAGTTTCGAATCCGTCAATGTCCGGCGATCATAACGGTCGATCCCGCCACGAAACCCGCCGGTCGGCCGTCGGATGAGTAGATACAATCCGCGCGCCTTGCAGATCCCGGCCCTCACAACTCGCTCGAGCACCCGTAAGTTGACGCAGATCAGCGCGCTTTTCGCCGCCGCGATCGCCGTGCTGCCGCAGACCGCTTCAGCGGGCGCGATCCTGCCGGACTCGCCGCAGTCGCCGGTCGCTTCGAAGGTCAATCTGCTCTACATCGTGTTCCTCGTCTTCGGCCTGCTGGCGATCATCGGCGTGATCGCAGCG
>JBOGYW010000054.1:0-14842 GCA_050696815.1 Solirubrobacterales bacterium
GCGCATCCTTGTCCGGGCTCGTGACGCCCAGTGTGAGGTTCGGGTGGCCGTTGGCGACCGCGGTCGAGACCGAGCCGGTGAAGACCGGCGCGAACGTCGACGTACAGGCCGTCGGCGTGTAGTTCGCCGTCGGCGTGGCATCGGTGCCGCCGGAGTTCGGCGTCAGCGTGCCGTTGAAGGTCTGCGCCGAGCACGTAGTCGGGTTGATCAGCATCGCGCGGTTACCGCTGTTCAGTGCCAGCGTCATGTTCGTGAAGCCGAGGTCCGGGATGTTGTCGAAGTCCGCGGTGACCTGACCGGTGCCCGTGTCGACGGCGCCGGTGGCGCCGGCCGAGATCGTGCTCGAGCCGTTGACCTGCACGCTGCCGTGGACCACGAGGTCGCGGCCGGGCAGGTGCACGACAATCGCCAACTTGTAGCGCGTGGTCGCGGTGACGCCGGGGGTCTCCAGGTAGACGTTGCCGCTCTGAGCGCTGCTCAGCAGCGGCGTCGTCAGGCTGACCGTTCCGACGTTGCTCGTCGCCGGGCAGCCTGCGCCGCCCGCGTCGATCGTCGCCGTCGCGCAGGCCGCGAGCGGGCCGTTGCCGAAGGCCGGGTTGACCTCCATGCCGACTGGCATCGCAAGCTGGATGCGCTTAGTCGTCGGGTTGGTTGCGGCGGAGTTGACGCCGATCGTCAGACCGACCGGGGTCTGCGCCACGGTCGTTGACGGCGTGACCGTCAGCGTCGGCGCCGTGCCGTAGTTGACCGGGCAACCGGTCGTCGTGAAGCTGAAGTTGCCGGTCACCGTGGTCGGCGTCGGCGAGATCATGTCCGCGCTGACCGTGTTGCTCTGGCACTTGCTCGGGCTGGTCATGAAGTTGTTGCCGCCTACGACGCCGTTGAGCACCATCGAAAGCGAGCGGATGCGCACCGCGATGCCTTCGTACCGCAGCGGTAGCTGAGTGGCGGTGTCGACGCCCAGGTCGGCGCGGATGCTCGTGCTGACCGGGATCGAAAGCTTGCCGAGGTCGAACGGACCCACGACGACCGGAATCACGGCCTGCAGGCGAGCGGGCTCGCTCGCGTTCGGGACGACGTTGTAGATCGTGCCGCTGAGCGCGTAGCTCTCGCCGCCGTTGCCGATCGAGGTCGCGACTGTGCCGACCGCGTTGCCGGCGACGCAGTTACCTGCGGCCGCGTTGGCCTGCGTGCACTGCGGCACCGCCGTCGTACTGGCGACGAGTCCGGTCGGCAGGTGGAAGTTGAGGTTGCGCAGCTGCGCGTCCTTGTCCGGGCTCGTGACGCCCAGTGTGAGGTTCGGGTGGCCGTTGGCGACCGCGGTCGAGACCGAGCCGGTGAAGACCGGAGCGAACGTCGCGGTGCAGGCGGTCGTCGTGTACGCCGCGGTCGGCGTGGCGTCGGCGCCGAGCGAGTTCGGCGTGATCGTCGAGTTGAACGTCTGCGCGGCGCAAGTGGTCGGGTTGATCAGCATCGCGCGGTTGCCGCTGTTGAAGGTCAGCGTCATGTTCGTGAAGCCGAGGTCCGGGATGTTGTCGAAGTCGGCGGTGACCTGGCCGGTACCACTGTCGACCGCTCCGGTGGCGCCGGCAATGATCGTCGAGGAGCCGTTGACCTGGACCGCGCCGCGCACGACCATGTCACGGCCGGGCAGGTGGATCACGATCGCCAGCTTGTAGCGCGTCGTCGCCGTCGTACCCGGGGTCTCCAGGTAGACCGTTCCGCTCTGGGCGGCCGGCAGCAGCGGCGTCGTCAGGCTGACGGTGCCGACCGCGCTGGTCGCGGGACAGCCGGCTCCGCCCGCGTCGACCGTCGCCGGGGCGCAGGCCGTGAGCGGGCCGTTGCCGAAGGCAGGGTTGATCTCCATGCCGGTCGGCAGCGCGAGCTGGATGCGCTTGATCGTCGGGTTGGTGGCCGCGGAGTTGACGCCGACCGTCAGGCCGACCGGCGTCTGGGCGACCGTCGTGGAAGGCGTCACGCCGAGCGTCGGCGCGCTGCCGAAGCCGGCTGGGCAACCGGTGGTCGTGAAGCTGAAGTTGCCGGTCACCGTCGTCGGCGTCGGCGAGATCATGTCGGCGCTGACCGTGTTGCTCTGGCACTTGCTCGGGTTGGTCATGAAGTTGTTACCGCCGACGACGCCATTGAGCACCATCGAGAGCGAGCGGATGCGCACCGCGATGCCCTCGTAGCGCAGCGGCAGCTGCGTGGCGGTGTCGATGCCGAAGTCACTGCGCAGCGAAGTCGTGACCGGGATCGTCAGCTTGCCGAGATCGAACGGGCCGACGACGACCGGGATGATCGCCTGCAGGCGCGCGGGCTCGGAGGCATTCGGAACGACGTTGTAGATCGAGCCGGAGAGCGCGTAACTCTCTGCGCCGTTGCCGATCGAAGTCGCGACGGTTCCGACGGCCTGGCCGGCGGCGCAGTTACCGAGCGCGGCGTTCGCCTGCGTGCACTGCGTCGTCGCGGTGGTGTTCGCGACGAGGCCGGTCGGCAGGTGGAAGTTGAGGTTGCGCAGCTGCTGGTCCTTGTCCGGGTCGGTGACCGACAGCGTCAGGTTGGGGTGGCCGTTGGCGACGGCCGTCGAAACAGAGCCGCTGAAGGCCGGCGTGAACAAGTTCGAGCAGGCTGTCGGCGTGAAGGATGCCGTCGGCGTGGCGTCGGCACCGCCCGAAGTCGGCGTGATCGTCGCCTGCACCGTCTGCGCAGAGCAGACCGTTCCGTTGATCAGCAACGCGCGAGCGCCGCTGTTGAGGTTCAGCGTCATCGAGCTGAACGAGAGGTCCGGGATGTTGTTGAAGTCCGCGATCACCTGGCCGGTCCCCGTGTCGGTGGAGCCGATGCCGGTGCCGGCGGTGACGTTGCTGGATCCGTTGACGGTCGCGCCGCCGTGGATGATCAGGTCGCGCCCGGGCAGGTGCACGACGATCGCCAGTTTGTAGCGGGTGGCCGCAGTGGTGCCCGGCGTCTCCAGGTAGACATTGCCGGTGAATGTGCCGGTCAGCAGCGGGGTCGTGACCGACACCGTTCCCTGGTTGGACGCGGCCGAACATGAAGCGCCGCCGGCGTCGATGTTCACCGTGGTGCAGGCCGTCAGCGGGCCGTTACCGACTGCCGGGTTGATCTCGACTCCGACCGGGAACGCGACCTGAATCCGCTTGATCGTCGGGTTCGTCGTTGCGTTGCCGACGTTGATACCCCAGCCGCTCGGCGTCTGGGCCGCGGTGGTGGTCGGTGTCGCGCCGAACGTCGGTGCGGTGCCGAACGCGATCGGGCAGCCCGTCGTCGTGTACGACTGCGTCTTCGTGACCGTGTTGCTCAAAGTCGAGGTGAGCGCCGCCGAGGTCGTGTTGCTCTGGCAGCCGCTCGGGTTGGTCAGGAACGGAACGTCGTCCGCCGCCGAGCCGGTGCCCTGCGTGGCGGTGCCGTTGATCGTCATTGCCAGCGAGCGGTAGTGCACCCTGATGCCCTCGTAACGCTGCGGCAGGTTGGTGACCGCGGCGTCGAGGCCGTAGTCCGAACGCATCGTGACGTTGACCGGAATGCTCATCTTGCCCAGCGAGAACGGGCCGACGTTGACGTCGACGATCGCGGTGAACTTGGCCGGCTGCGTCGCCGGCGAGACGGTGTTGTAGATCGTGCCGCTGACGCTGGCCGGGCTGGCGCCGGAACCGATCTGGACCGTCGTCGATCCGATGATCGACGCGGCCGCGGTGGTGCCGCAGGTGCCGGCGTCGGCGCTGGCCTGGGTGCAGAACTGGCTCGTGGCCGGCACGCGGCCAGTGAGGCCGGCGGGCAGGCTGAAGGTCATGTCGCGCAGGTCCTGATCCTTGTCGTTACGCGTCACGGTCAGGCCCAGGTTCGGGTGCGCCAGCGCCACAGCCGTGGAGACGGTCTGAGTGAAGCCCGGAGTCGGCGCACCGGTCCACGGGTCGCCGCTGCAGGCGCCGCCGGAGCCGTTGTAGGAAGTCGTGTAAGTGCCGTTGCGCGCCACCGGAGCGAGCGAGCCGTTGGTCGGCGTGATCGTCGAGCTGAAGGTCTGTGTGCCGCAGGTGGACGGGTTTACGAACATCGGAACCGCGCTGTTGAAGGCGAGCGCCATCGATGAGAACGGCACGTCGGGCAGGTTGTTGAAGTCGGCGGTTACCTGGCCGGTGCCGGATCCGACGGCTCCCGTGCCGCCGAGGATGTCGCTCGAGCCGTTGATTCCCGTCGAACCGTGGATGATCTGCTGGCCGCCGGGCATGTCGATCACAAGGGCGATCTTGTAACGCGTGGCCGCGGTCGCGCCGGGCGTCTCGAGATAGACCTTGCCCGTCACGACGCTGGCAAGCAGCGGCGTGTTGATCGCGATGCTGCCGATCTGTGACGAAGCGGCGCAGGATCCGCCACCGGCATCGATGTTCGCCGTGGTGCAGGCGGTCGCGGCGGCCGCGAACGACGGGTTCATCTCCATGCCGGACGGGAACGTCAGCTGCATGCGCTTCACCGTGGACTGCTGAATCGTCGCCGTCGTCACGCCGGAGGTGGTCTGCGGCACCGAGACCGTCAGCGTCAAGCCGGTGGCCGTGTCGGTCGCGGTCGTGGCCGCGGTAACGCCAAGTGTCGGGTTGAAGGTCTGTGAGGCGCAGCCGGTCGTTGACTGGTCGGTGTCGGTCTTCACGACGGTGCTGTTCGACCCGCTGCCCGGCAGCGCCGGACCGGAGAGGTCGCCGTTCGAGGTCATCGTTCCCTGGAAGTTCAGCGTCTGGCACTGCGACGGGTTCTGCAGGAACGGCTTGCCGCCGATGATGCCGTTCAAGCTCAGCGAGACGCTGCGGTAGAGCGTCGGGATGCCCATGATCGTCTGCGGCATGCTGGTGGTGATCGAGTCAAGACCGAACGCCGTCGTGCTGTTCAGGCGCAGCGAGGAATAGATCACGACGCTGCCGAGATCGAATGGACCGACCACCGCCGGCACGATGATCGCGAGCTTCGCGGTGTCGCTCGCGGTCGGCGTGGTCAAGTGAACCGTTCCGGTCAGCGTGGCGGTTTCGGGACCTTCGCCGGTCAGGACGGTCACGTCACCGACCTTCGACAACGGTGTGGTCGTGTTGCAGGTGCCTGCTGCGGCGTCGACCGCCGAGCAGATTGAAGCGGCCGTCACCGAACCGGCGAAGCCGGGCGGCAGGCGGAAGGTCATGTCACGCAGGTTGTCCTGACGGTCGCCGCGCGTGACAGTGAGGTTGAGGTTCGGGTGCTTGCCCGCGCCGGTGTCGGAGAGGTTCGCGCTGAAACCGGGGTTGAATGCGTCGAACGAGCAGCTGCCATTGGTGCCCGAAGTGATGTTGAAGCTCGGGCTGAAGGTCGTTGCCGCCTGCGTCGGGTTCGTCCACGGCGTCAACGTGGCGGTCGCTGTGTAAGACCCGCAGACCTGCGGGTTGACGATCATCTGCTGGTTGTCGTTCGGGCTCGAGATCGCTCCGGAGCTCGGTGAGCCGACGCCCGCGGAGTTGGTGTCGAAGTCGAGGATGAACTGGCTGTAGTTGAACTGCGGCAGACCGGTCGTATAGACGGGGGTGTTGTCCATCGTCACTGTCACCTGGCCGTTCGCGGCATTCACGGTGGCCTTGCCCTGGAACTTCGTGACGACGCCGCCGCGCGCGGCATACACATAGAGGCGGTAGATTCCGGCGGCTTCGTCGCCGGCCAGAGGGTCGCCGATGTACAGGCGCCCGACAAGGCTGCCGGTGATTTCTGGCGCGCTAACCGCCGTCGTGCCGACCTCGCTGGACGTGGGACACGTTGGCGCGGCCTCGGTCACCGCCGTGCCCGCGGCCGGTCGCAGGAACTGCGACTCGGTGCAGCCGACGGCGCCCAGGCGATTCGCAATCGCGGGGTTGATCTTGTAGCCGACCGGCATCTGCAGCGCGAAGGTCTTCGCGTAGGCCGGCTGGTTCGTGTTCGTCGTCACGACGGTGTTGGACATCGTCGCGCGGACGCCGACCGGGCGCCCGGCCTGTGAGTTCGTGGTCGTCATCGCGAAGCCGAAGGCCGTCGCGGCGATTCCCGCGCAGCTCGGCGTGACATTGCTTGTCGACGACTCTGATTCGTTCGTCCCGTCTACTGGATCGATGTCGTCCGTCGGAGTCGGGTTGGTGGTGTACGCCCTCGTATAGACCTTCGTCGCCCACGCGTCGCAACGCGTCGGCATCGTCAGAAACGGCTTGGTGCTTGGGGCCGGCGCCATGCCGAAGATCTTCTGGTCGATCGTCTTGATGCGGATCGGGCCGCCGATGATCGGGTCGGTACGCGTGAGGTTGTCGATGATCTGGATGCGCAGGCCGTTGTCGGTCGGGCGCAGCGTGATCTTCGCCGTCATGTCCAAGTTGACTGTGACGCCGAGGCAGAACAGCAGCGCGATGTTCGCGGAGCCACTGAGGTGGATGCCGAGGTAGGTCGGCACTTCCGGGTCGGGGGTCGGACGATTGCGCAGCAGATAGATCGAGCCGCTGAGCGAGATATCGGAACAGGTCAGGCCGCTGCTCGCGGTGGCTCCGATCGTTCCGACCCTGGAGCCGGGAGCGCTGGACTGACAGGTGCTGTAGTCGGGGCTGCCGCTGGTAGCGTTGACGCCCGTGTAGTCGACGTTGCAGCGGTTCGCCGAAGCGACCGCGTTCGGGTCGCCGATCAGTCCGGCCGGATAGTCGATGTTGAGGCGCTGGACGTCGTCGTCGTTGGTCGTGGCGATGTTCGTCACCTGGCGGTAGTCGTAGTGAGCGCCGGCGACCGGGTTGACCACGACGGTGCTCGTTCCGTTCTGCAGATAGGTCGCGGCGAGCGAAGGGGTCACTTCAGCGCTTGCGGCGCCCGCAAGTACGAGAAAGGCAAACATCGCCGCAGCAACGATCGTCGCGAAGACCGCGCCGGCGAAATGTGCGGATCGGCCAAACCGTCCCGGGTTGGGCCTTGTGAGCATCCTTGCCACGTCTGTATGAACACCGGCGGCGTTCATTTGACGCGGGCTTGATTCGCAATGGGCAAACGAAACGTCTGCGGCGCTACGCGCCGCGACATCTGCCTCTTGAGAATTCATCCGACCCCGATTCGTGTTGCACACATCGGTTCGCGGCGGCGCCCTAGAAACGCGTAGCCCGAACCCTTCCGTTACAACACGAATGTCGGCCCGAACAGCACTCGGCTTGAGGGGCTGCATCGCCACAAACCCCTCAGTTATGCGGGTTTTTATGGATACCAGCCAGTAGTTACCCGGGATTCGGTGGACGAACGGACGAGAGGTCGGCGCCCCACAGACAAAACCTGGACGGCCGAACGTTCTACCCAGTTGTGTTAACGGCTAGCGCAGAGTGCGCGACTTGCGCTTGACGGCGAGCTTGCCGCTCCAGGTGCCCGAGCCGTCAAGCTCCGCTCGGGCGTTAAAACTGAGCTTTCGCTTCCAGCACGGCTTCGACTTCCTGCAGGCCGGCAGCAGCACCGCGCCGCGCTTGGTCTGGATCGTCACCTTGCTCGCTGCGGTGACTCGCTTGATCTCGAGCCAACGACCGCGCTTCGATACGCCGGCCTTCTTCAGCTTCTTCGATGTGATCCGCGATCCCTTCGGCAGCTGGATCGCGAAGCTGCGGATCGCCGGGCAGCGGGTGGGCAGTTCCAGCGTCGCGCCGAAACGCGCGCTTTTCTTCGCCTTCGCGCGCGCTGAGCGCATGCCGCGACTCGATACCGACAGCGTCGCCGCGTGGCAGCGCGACTGTTGGAAGTCGGCGCAGGCCTGGCCGCCGAACGGCAGGCTGCCGTTCTTCACCTGGCCGCCGTGGCCGGTCAAGCTGTAGGCGAGCGTGCCGCAGTTCTCGGCAGGCTGCAGCTGCATGATGCCGCGCGAGCCGCCAAGCAGGTTGACGTCGATGCTCGAGACCGGCAGGTCCGGCAGTTCGGCGAACTCGGTGAAGATCTGGTTGCCGTTGACGAACTGGGTCTCGCCCGCGATCCGCAGCTTGAACGGCGTGTCGAGCGAGAGCGCGACGCGCGGCGTCACGGCGTTCGGCTTGATCGCGCGCACCAGCAACACGTCGCCGTCGAGCGCGTACGGCAGCAGCGGAGTCTCGATGTGCACTGTGCCGAGCCGGCCGGCCGCCGGGCAGGTGCCGGCGAGGTAAGCGGCGTTTTCGCAGAGGCCGCCGAGCGCGGCGAGATTTGAGCTGACGCTGTTCGGGAACGTCAGTTTGAGGTCCGCGATCGCCGAGTCCCCTGCCGGTTCGCCGAGGTGGATGTTCCAAGCCGGCAGGTCACCCTTCCTGTCGTTCGGATCGGGCTTCGCCGTCATCGCGAAGGCGGGATCGAACGGCAACGCCTCGCAGCCGGACGTCGTCAGCGTGGTAGTGGCGTGCACCGTCTGGTCGTCGGTCGATTCGATGTCGGCGCTCACGGCATGCGTGCCGCAGCGCGATGGAACCCGGGTGAAGTGACCATTTGCCGCTTCGGCGTAGAGGTGCACATCGATCGTGCGCAGCCGCACCGCGACGCCACCGACCCGCGCGGGCACATCTGCGCTCGTCGCGGTCACGCCGAGGTCGTCGTTGACCGTCATCGACAGCGGCAGCGTTACGAGACCCAAGTCGTACGGGCCGACGATCGCCGGCACGACCGCCGCAAGTTTGGCGACCTCGCCGCTCGGCGGCTTGACGTTGTAGATCTTGCCGTTGAGCGCGAGCGTCTCGGCGCCGGAGCCGGCGGCAGCGGTCACGTCGCCGACCTCGCTCGCGACCGGGCAGCTATTCGCTGCCAGTTGCGCGTCAGAACATTCGGCGGCAGCGGCCGGCGCGGCGATCAGTCCCTGCGGCAGCGTGATCGCCGCCGAGCGAATGTTCTCGTCGCCGTCGGCGCGCGTGACCGTAAAGTGCAGGTCCGGATTCGACCCTGAAGTCGCGCCGGTCGGCGACATCGCGAACGACGGGTTGAACGGGCGCTGTGCGGGGCACGGCGCGCCGGCGCCGTCGTAGTCGGTGACGAGCGTCAAAGTCTTTGTGACCGGCGTCTGGCCCGACCACGGCGTGAAGGTCACCGACCCCGTGTGAGTGCCGCAGTCGACGGGGTTCACAAACGCGGCGCGCGAGCCACCCTTGCTGACCATCGAGATATCGGAGTAGGGAACCTGTGGCAGCGGCCGGTCGACCGCCGCGTCACCGACAGACGCGTGGATCCGGCCGTCGGAGTCGATCGTCACGCGACCTTCGAACTTCACGCCCATGTTGCCGGGCAGATCGATGAAGGCGCGGTAGCGGTCTGCCTCGCCGGCACCCGGCTGGCCGAGGTACATCTTGCCGACGGTCGGCTGGCTCATCAGCGGCAGCACCGTCGTGATCGTCGCGATCTGACTGCTGGCCGGGCAGGTCGACGGCATATCTGGATTCGCTTTGTCGAACTGCGCATCCGTGCAGAGCGTGTCGCCGATGTCCTGGGCCAGCGCCGGATTGATCTCGACGCCGTCGGGGAAGGTGATGTCGACCTTCTTCATATGCGGCTGCACGATCGAGGCGGGGGCGTTCGGCCGCGTCAGCGACAGCGTCATCGCGGTCGGCGCGCCGGCCTTCGAAGTCGCCGCGGTGATCGAAGCTCCCGGGTCGAACGGCGGCATCGACGAGCAGTCCGGCGTCGTCGTGCTGCTGCTCTTGTAGAAGTCGTTGCCGGGGATCGCCGGATCGACGTCCGCGTTCGCGCTGCCGTTGGTGGTCCAAGAGCGCGCGTACGAGCTGGTCGTCCAGGCGTCGCAGCGCGTCGGGTTCGACGTGAAGTAGGAGCCGTTCGGCGCGAACTTGAAGAGCTTCAACGCCAGGCTGTCCGTTCGAATCGCGCCGGCGAGTTGGTTCGGAATGTCTTCGAGCACCTGAACGCTCAAGCCGTAGTCGGTTTTGTTGCGCGCGGTGATGCGACCCGTCAGATTGATCCCGAGGCCGTTGAGCAGCGCGATGCCGGTCGGCGGCTGAATGAAGATGCCGACGTATCCCGGGATCTCAGGCGACGGACTCGGCCGGTTGTTCAGTAGGTAGATCGAACCCGTGACGGCGAGCTCGCCGAGCAGTGGAGAAAGCGTTGCGTGGTACACGTTGACGGTGGCGTCGCCGACCTTGCTGGTCGCGGGGCAGGTGCTGTAGTCGGGCGACGCGGCGGTGTAGTCCACGTTGCACCGCTGCGCCGTCGGGACCGACTGCGGATCGCCGAGCGCTCCCGGCGGCATCTCGGTTCGCACGTTTCGCACCGACTCGCTGGTGCCGCTGCCGGTGTATGTGAAGTTGACGGTCAGCTGCACGGCCGAGTGACGGCCGATCGCACTGCTGTCCAAGTACTGCATCACCGACGTTGTCGAGACGTCGGCATGCGCGGGGGGCGCCGCGGCGGCGATCAAGATCGCGAAAAGTAAGCACGCGAAAACTGCGGCGTGCATGCGTTGCACTCCGCCGCGATCCTTCGCGTTCGTCTGCCCAAAGCCGGATCCAGTCCCGATCCAAGCCGTCATATCCACCCCGTGGGGTCTGCCAGTACGGCGCTTCCTTGCTTACGCGGCTGTATCGGCAGCCACGCAGTAGATCTATACGTGGCTAAGCCGCGATCAGATCACTGATCAGCGCGGCGAGGTCGCGCGCGGACGGCCGCGCGTGATCGATCACGGTGTAGCGGTCGGGCCGTGTCGAGGGGCCGTATTTGACGATGTCCGCAAGTCGCGCAGCGGGCAGGCCGAAGCCACAGAGCGCATTGTTCATGCCGGCCTGCGCGACGCGGTCGCGCACCATGTCGACGTCGCCGCCCTGCAGTGCGGTCGCGACGATCGTGCCGAAGGCGACCTGCTCGCCGTGCGATGCGGTACCTGGCTCGAGCTTGTCGAGCGCGTGGCTGATCAGGTGTTCGCTGCCTGAGCACGGTCGCGAAGACCCGGCGATCTCCATCGCGAGCCCACTCAGCACGAGGCCGTCGAGCAGCCGCCTCGCGATGTCGATCGTCACGCAGCCATTGCGCAGATCGGTCAAATCGAGCCCTTCGATCAACAGGTGCGCGCAGCTCGCGAGCAGCGCGGCGAAGTCGTCGACCGTGTCGGCGGGGTTGGCGTCGGCCGCCAGCCGCCAGTCCACCAGCGCCGTGCGGTTGCCGAGCAGATCCCCCACGCCGGCGCGTGCAAAGTGCGTCGGCGCAGCCGCAATCGCCTCGAGGTCGGCCAGCACGGCGGCCGGCAGCTGGGCGCGCTCGCTGACCGAGTCGCCGTTGGCCTCGCGGATCACCGAGATCGGCGAGGCGATGCCGTCGGCCGAAAGCTGAGTCGGCACGACCACGACCGGCACGTCGGCGAGCAGCGCCGCCGACTTGGCGACGTCGATCGGCCGGCCGCCGCCGACCGCGACGATGGCGTCGTGTTCCTTGCGCAGCAGATCGGCGATCCGCCCGACCTCGCCGCGCGTGTTGTCGGTGACGGTCACGCGGTTGCCGTTCACGCCGGTCAGGTCGGCGCAGACCGCGGCCGATTGAGAAGTTCCGGAGACGAACAGCGCCGCCTCGATGTCGAGTTCGGCGAGCACGGCGCGTAGCTCCGCGTCGAGCGCGTCGTGACCCTCGACCGCACGCAGAAAGCGCGGCAGGTCGATCTGCCGGCTCGCAGTCATCGCCGAGATCAGCTGGTCGAACTCGCTCACGCCGCCACCCGCGTCTCGATCGCAGGCGCGATCACGTCGTTCGCGCGCGCCAGGTCGTCGTGGTCGTCGATCTCCACCCACAGCAGGCCGCCGACGCGTTCGATGCCGACCGCGCGCTCGCGCGCCAGCGCCTCGATCGCGTCCTCGTAGTAGACCTGCGTGTTGCCATCGGCGATGAACTGCTCAAGGATCTCGGCCAATCGCGGACCGTCGGCAGGGTCGATGCGTGTCAGTCCGATGTACTCACCGACAGCGGTGTCGTGCGCAAGCGACTTGTGCAGCCGCTCGAGGGCGCCGCCGTTCTCGCTGGCCTTCATCGACTCGTCGTCGACGGCGAGGTGGTCGTCCACAAGGATCGCTGTGCCCTCGGTGGCGGCCAGGCGCCGCGCCAGCTCCGGCTCGAACAGCAGGTCGCAGTTGACGATCACACAGCCCGTGGCGACGACGTTTCGCACCTGCCAGAGCGAGACGACGTTGTTGTCGCTTTCCCAGCGCTCGTTGAAGGCCGTCTCGATGTCGTAGTCGTCGAGCCGTCCGGCGGCGTGACCGGTGACGGCGACGATGCGCTCGAAGCCCGCGGCGCGCAGATACTCGAACGCGCGGTCGGCGAGCGGCCTACCGCCTGCCTCGACGAGCGCCTTCGGGCGCTCCGCGCACAAATCCCCCAGTCGCGAGCCCTTGCCGGCCGCGAGATAGATCACAGGCAGCTGCTGCATCGCTTGAAACGTTAGTTGGCCGGAGCGGACCATTAGAGTCCCAAACCAATGAGCGAGGCGATCAGCCGCAAGAACCTGCCGCCGATCGCGGAGCTTTCGGCGCTGTGCGGCGGTGAAGGCACCGCCGGCCGCGACGAGCCGCGCGACCTGCGGCGCCTGTACGCACGCCTGGTGCGGCGGCTTTCGATTCGTCTAACCCGTCTTCTTTTGCCCACGGGCCTGAGCGCGAACCAGGTGACCGTCGGTGGAATCCTGATCGGCCTGACCGGCGCGGCGCTGCTGGCGATCAACAACTACTACGTGCAGCTGACCGCGATCATCCTGCTGCAGCTGAGCTTCGTGCTGGACTTCTGCGACGGCGAGATCGCCAGGTTCGAACGCGAGGTCGAAGGCAAGAGCAGCGGCGCCGGCGGCGCGTACCTGGACTGGGTCGGGCACTACTACATACCTGCCGTGATGGCAGGCGCGCTCGGCTGGGTCGTGTTCCGAGGCGACGGCAACTGGTGGTGGCTGGCGGCCGCGCTGATCGTGATCCTGTCGCTGGTGCGCGTGCCATACAGCGCGCGTGACCACATCATGTGGGGCGTCTATCGCGACAGGCCGGAGTTGCGCGACAGCGAAGCGATGGTGCGCGCGGCGCTGGCGCGGATGGGCGGCGACCCGGAGGCGCTCAACGTCGAGGCGAGCGGCAGCGAAGCGATGGCCGGCGCGCAGGGGCGCGGCTGGCTCTGGAGCCGCTACACGAACTTCGGGCAGCTGATCGTGTTCCCCGGCTTCATCAACCTTGTCGCGGCCGCCGTGCTGATCGACACGATTCTGTCGATCGCCGACGTCGGTGGGG
The DNA here is from genome assembly GCA_050696815.1 of Solirubrobacterales bacterium. Lineage (GTDB taxonomy): Bacteria > Actinomycetota > Thermoleophilia > Solirubrobacterales > JACPNS01 > JACPNS01. The sequence continues at coordinate 13,230 of JBOGYW010000054.1, forward strand.
TCGCCGGCACTGTGCCGCCGAAACTCGGAGGTCTGTTGGCCGGCGGTTCGGCGAACGGGATCGATTCGCTCGTCGCCCGCGCCGCGCTGCTGGCGCTACTCGGGGCCGTGCACTTCCTGCACCAGATCCGGGCGATCGCCCAGGGATTTCGAGTCACGCGCACGCTTGAGTAGCGCGCGGGAGTTCTTCAGCTGCACCAGCTCGGCGCGGCTGAAGAAGCCGGTCACCAGCAACAGCAGCGGATAGAGCAGCCACCACAGCGAGCGCTCGATCAGGCCGGCGGCGCCGTGCGTCGGCAGCAGATGCTCGCCGCTGTAGCCGACGATCACCGCCGCCGCGACGATCTGGATCAAGCGCCGCCACTCGAGCACCAGGCCGAGCGTCTGGCGCGCACGCACATACATCAGCGACAGCAGCACGGCGTAGGCGCCGATCAACGCGATGCCGGCGCCGGTGATGTCGAGTTCGGGAATCAGCAGGTAACAGAGCGCGATGTTCGCGGCGAGGCCGGCGGCCGCGACCGGAAACAGCGAGCCGGTCTTGCCCATCCGCGTGACCGCGGTCGTCAGCACGAGGTACGCGCCGTACAGCGCGACGCCGCCGGCGACGAACGGCACCGCGCGGTAGGAGTCGTAGAACGAGTCGGCGGCGATCTGCACCAGCCAACGCGCGACCAGTGCCAGCGCCGCGACGACGCCGGCGGTGATCAGCAGGTAGTAGGTCAGCACCTTGCCGTAGACGACACGAGCCTCGGCGTCGGTCTCGATCGAGTACGCGAGTGGCGGCCAGGCGAGCTGAAAGGCGCGCACGAAGATCGTCACGCCCTGGGCGAACTTGACGGCGACCGAGTAGAGGCCGGCATACGCAAGACCGACGGCCGGCGAGGCGGGGATCTTCACGAGCATCAGGCGGTCGACCCAGTTGAGCGCGTAGAGCGAGATCTCGCCGGGCACGGTCGGCAGGCCGAAGCGCAGCATCGGCTCGGCCAGCGGCAGGCCCGGCCGGCCGAGGCGGCCGGCGCGCGCGTGCACCGCCATCAAGCCGATCACCACGATCGCCGTGCCGATCGCGTTGCCGGCGAGCAGTCCCTTGGCACCCTCGTCCTGCGCCACGACCAGCCAGATCGTCAGCGGCACGGTGATCAACACGTTGACGATCGTGGCGCTGGCGTACGCGCCGGCGCGCTCCTCGACGCGGTACAGCGCGAGCAGCAGCTCGTAGAAAGTCGCGAACCAGAACCAGCCGATCGCGATCCGCACCAGCGCCTCGCTGCCCGGCACCCCGCGCAGCAGCCAGTCGGCGAGCTGCGGCACCAGCGCAAAACAGATCACCGTGCCCAGCGTCGTGGTGATCAGCAGACCCCAGAAGCCTGTGCGCACGACGTCGCGGCGGTCGTACTCGTCGCGCAAGAAGTAGAAGCGCAGCATCGACTCGATCGCGCCGAACCGGAAGAGGATCGAAAGCACGATCACGGTCGAGGCGAGCACCTCGACCTGGCCGAAACCGGCCTTCTCGACGTGCCGCGTGTAGATCGGCAGCGTGAACAGGGCGATCAGCTTCGCCAGCACGCTTGAGGCGGTGTACGCCGCGCCGGTGCGGCCGAGGCGTACACC
>JBOGYW010000055.1:0-14810 GCA_050696815.1 Solirubrobacterales bacterium
GTGATGTACGGACCGAAGCGGCCGTTGCGCGCTGTGACCGCGAGGCCCGTCTCGGGGTGCGCGCCGAGCTCGCGCTCGTCGCCGCTTGGTGTCGTCAGAAGTTCCTTCGCCTTCTCCAGCGTCAGCTCATCGGGCGGCAGGTCCTCAGGGATGTTCGCGCGGGTCGGCTTCTCCTCGCCGTCTTCGCCCTTGACCATCGGCGGACCTTCCACATATGGGCCGTAGCGGCCGACGCGAACGTTGACGCCGTCGCCCAGCTCGAAGGTCGCGAGCCCGCGCGCGTCGATGTCGCCGAGGTCGTCGACCAGGCGCTTCAGCCCGGTGTCGGACGGGCCGGTGCCACTCCAGAATCCCTGCAGCACCCGGATGCGCTCTTCGTCGCCACCGGCGATCTTGTCGAGCACGTCCTCGAGGTCGGCGGTGAAGTCGTAGCTGACCAAACGGCTGAAATGCTCTTCGAGCAGACGAGTTGCCGAGAAGGCGATCCACGCCGGCACCAGCGCGGTGCCCTTCTTATAGACGTAACCGCGGTCCTGAATCGTGTTGACGATCGACGCGTAAGTACTCGGGCGGCCGATGCCGCGCTCTTCGAGTTCCTTGATCAGGCTCGCCTCGGTGTACCGGGCGGGCGGCTTGGTCTCGTGGCCGGCCGGGGCCAGCTCGGTGACCGCCACATCGTCGCCCTGCTCGAGGTTGGGCAGCTTCGTCTGCTTGTCGTCGTCGGCGTCGGCCTCCACGTAGGCCTTGAGGAAACCGTGAAAGGTGATCGTGCGGCCGCTCGCGCCAAACTCGGCGTCGCGGCCGTCGTCGCTGGTGGCGGCGACGCGGATCGACATCGTGTTGCCCTTCGCGTCCTTCATCTGCGAGGCGATCGTGCGCTTCCAGATCAGGTCGTACAGCTTCGCCTCGTCGCCGGTCAGCCGAGCCTGCTCTGGCGTACTGAAGCTTTCGCCGGCCGGGCGGATCGCCTCGTGCGCTTCCTGGGCGTTCTTCGCCTTGCCCTCGTAGGTGCGCGGCGCATCCGGCAGGTACTCGCCGCCGTAGAGCTCCTGCACCTGGGCGCGCGCCGCCTTCAGCGCTGTCTGCGACAGCGTGGTCGAGTCGGTGCGCATATAAGTGATGTAGCCACCCTCGTAGAGGCGCTGCGCGACCTGCATCGTGCGCGCCGGACCGAAGCCGAGCTTGCCCGAGGCCTCCGTCTGCAAGGTCGACGTGCGAAACGGCGCGTACGGCTTGCGCGTGTACGGCTTGGTGTCGACCGAGCGCACCGCAAAGTCTTTGTCCTTCAGGCCGGTGGCCAGCGCTCCGGCGTCGTCTTCCGAGAGGTGAGTGACGTCGCCGCTCAGCGTGCCCGCGTTGTCGAAGTTGGATCCGGTCGCGACGCGCTTGCCGTCGACGGCCACCAACTTGGCCGGGAACCGGCGCGGGTCGTGCTGCTCGCCGGCGTCGAAGGTGGCTTCGAGGTCCCAGTACGAGGCGACGTTAAATGCGATGCGCTCACGCTCGCGCTCGACGACGAGGCGCGTGGCGACCGACTGCACGCGGCCGGCCGACAGACCGCTCATGACCTTCTTCCAGAGCACCGGGCTGACCTCGTAGCCGTAGAGACGGTCGAGGATGCGGCGCGTCTCCTGCGCGTCGACGAGGTGCATGTCGACGTCGCGCGGGTTCTCGATCGCGTGCTGCACGGCCTGCTTGGTGATCTCGTTGAAGACGATCCGCTTGACCGGCACCTTCGGCTTCAGCTCGTCGAGCAGATGCCATGCGATCGCCTCGCCCTCACGGTCCTCATCTGTTGCGAGCACGAGTTCGTCGGCGTCCTTGAGCAGCTTCTTCAGCTTCGTCATCTGCTGCTTCTTCTCGGCAGAGACGACGTAGATCGGCTCGAAGCCCTCGTCTACGTTCACACCGAGGCGGCCCCACGGCTTGTCCTTGTAGGCGGCCGGAACCTCGTCGGCGCCACGCGGCAGATCGCGGATGTGACCGACGGAAGAGTCCACGACGTAGCCTTCACCGAGGTAGCCCTCGATGCTTTTGACCTTGTTCGGCGACTCGACGATGACGAGAGTTGACACTTTTTAGATCCTTCCTTGGGCGGCCGCGGTGTGATTCAGGCGGCCGTCCCGGCACACCGTAGCGGGTGCCTTGGCGCGGCGCAAAGGGTATTTAGAAGCGTGGTAAGTTGCGCCGGCAACGCGGCGTAGGGCTGATCAGGAGGCGATTGACTTGAAAGCATTGGTAACCGGAGGGTCGGGATTCATCGGCTCGAACGTGGTCGACGCATTGATCGCGCGCGGCGATGAAGTGCGCGTCATCGACGACATTTCGACCGGCAGGCGCGAAAACCTGGACGCTGCAATCGCGGGCGGCGCGGTACTCGTGGAGCAGTCGATCACCGACCGCGCGGCGGTCGACGCGCTGCTCTCCGACTTCAAGCCCGATGTGATCTTCCATCTTGGCGCGCAGATCGACGTGCGCCGCTCGATCGCCGACCCGGCGCGTGACTCGGAGATCAACATCGGCGGCACAATCAACCTGCTTGAAAGCGCCCGCGCCAACGACGTCGGCCGCTTCGTCTTCAGCTCGACCGGCGGAGCGATCTACGGCGAAGCGCCGGCCGACCAGATCCCGACGCCGGAGAGCTTCGTGCCCGAGCCCGAGGCGCCCTACGGCCAGGCGAAGTTCGCGGCCGAGGGCTACATGTCGCTGGCGCACCGCCTCTACGGACAGTCGACCGTGGCGCTGCGTTACGGCAATGTCTACGGACCGCGCCAGGATCCGCTCGGCGAGGCCGGCGTGATCGCGATCTTCTGCGGCAAGCTGCTTGGCGGCGAGCTCCCGACGGTGTTCGGCGACGGCAAGCAGACGCGTGACTATGTATACGTGGGCGACGTCGTCGCCGCCAACCTCGCGGCCGCCGAGTCGGATGTGACCGGACCGATCAACATCGGTACCGGCCGGGAGACATCGGTGCTCGATCTGCTCGACGCGCTCGCGCCGCATGCGACGGCGGACTTCACGCCCGACTTTCAGCCAGCTCGCCTCGGCGAACTGCCGCGCAGCGCGCTCGACGTTTCACGCGCCGGCGAAACGCTGGGCTGGTCGGCGACGATGGAGATCGGCGAGGGCCTCGAGACGACGCTTAAGTCGGTCCGCGAAGCAGAGAAAAAATAAGCCGGCGACCCGAGGACGCACGGTCGCCGGCTTTAGAGGCTTGGCCTAGACATTCGGGGACATACGAGGTCTGGGCAAACTACCCCTGATCTGAACGGCACTGAAATGATCCCGGGGCAGACTCCGCAACCATCTCAATTTATGTGCCGTTAGTCCCCACATCGGACCTCACGAACAGAACTTTAGGGCTACTGGCCAGTTAACCGAAGGTTTTGTTTTCACCGATCGGCGGAGTTTCATAACGTAACTGGGCAGTAACCCTTCGTAAGCTCACTGTTTATCACCATTTGAGGTAGTTAGGGCGTCCCAGACCGCTAAGACACCGAGTGTTATCGAAATTGCAATTAGCGGAAGCACGGGAAGTCGAAAGCGATTTTCCGCGTGGTAGATAACGTGGACCAGCGGTAGCACGATGACCGGCAAAGCGATCATCCGCGGCACCGATCCAGGTCCTTCGAGCCACAGCACGTAGAGCCCCGTCAGCGTCATCAGCACGTAGAGCACCATCAGCACGATCGCCGCGATCTGCAGCGCGTCGGCGTAGGTCGGATCGTCGCGCACCGACGCCGGCGGCAGGTTTTGGTACCCCCACTTGTCACTGCTGTACGTGCCGCGCGCGAACGCAGGGTTCCAGACAGAGAACAGCGCGGCGAAGCGGTCCGGGATCGCGAGCGCCGAGTCGGCGGGGTGACTCGTGATCTCGTTGAAGCCGGCGCTCTGCATGCAGCGACCCCACTCGAAGTGCTGCTTCAAGTCCGGCTCGTACAGCACCGAGCGTGAGCACTGCGGCGGTGCGGCGTCGGGCACGTACCCGGTGCCGCCGACCGGATCGACGTTGTCCATGTACAGCGAGGCCTGCGGATTGATCGAGATCGGCGCGAAGGTCTCGAAGTGGCTGTAGTTGCGCGCCATCCATGCGCCCGGCAACACAAGCGCCACAACGACGAACAGGGCGGCGAACCGGCCCGCGGCCGCGCGCCACAGCCACCAGGCCGCAAACGGCAGCAGCACGATCAGCCGCGGCTGCACCAGCAGCGCCGCCGACAGCGTCACGCCGGCCAGCAGCGTCGCCGACCACTGCGCGCGGCGCGGCGGGTCGGGCTCTTGCCAGTAGCGCAGAGGCCCCGGTGGCAGCGGATCGTCGTGTGCCTTGACCAGCAGCAGCGCCGTCGCGGTGAGCAGAAACGCCAGCAGCGTCTCGTAGGCGAACATGTTCGGCATGTCGACGAGCGCGATCGACAGCGAGACGATCACCGGCGGCGCCAGCGCGCTCCAGCCGAACAGCACACGGCGAGCGAGCGCGAACGTCATCAGTGTGGTGAAGCCCGCCAGCAGCCACTGCACGGCGAAAACGACGAGCAGTGTGTAGTCGGCGCCGCGGAAGACGTCGCCGCGGGGTAGTGGCAGCCATAGCCCGGCGACGAACAGCGCGTAACCGGGTGCGAAAGCCTCGCGGTAGACGGTCGCCAGACCGGTCGCATCGGGGTTGCCGATCGAGCCGTTGAGGATCGCCTTCGCCTGCCCCATGTAGATGTCGCCGTCAGGCCCGGCGCGCAGGGGCAGATCCTCTTTGAAATGCACGTACCAGGTGGCGCGAGCGGCGACACCGGCGACGGCGATGAAAATCGCCCAGCCCCAAAGGCGCCGCGGTGAGGCGGCTGCGGAGATCTCAGACTCCATAGGCGAAGTATTCGCCGTCTACGCGCTGCTTACATGCAGCGTGAGAGCGCTATTTGACGCTTTTTTAGCTGCTCCTGGCGGCGCAGAATCGGCCCCGGACACCTACCATTTGAAGTCCAACGCGGAGCTTTCTGCGGGCGCATCGAGGCTCCTGCAAATCGTTCCGTCCGGCCCAACTGATTGATTGTTTCGTTACCCGCTGATAGCGGTTTCGGAGTCAAAAAAAGCCGTTATTTTCCGCGTTTTCACGCGATTTTCACGTGCTTTGCTCCGGCAAGTTGAAATTTGTATTGCAGGTAAGTCCAGGCCCCCCGGCCTTAAGCGAGTAACTGAGTGATTTAGCACTGGGTCTTTCTGGAGGAGGAAAAACCATGGAGATGATTGAGACAGAAGCGCAGAGTCCGCTGACTCAGCTGGCACCGGCCGGCGAAGGCGCAGCCAACTACCGCGGACACGGCCGCGGTCTGAAGATTGAGCGCTACTACACCGAAGCGGGCGTTCACCCGTTCGATGCGATCGAGTGGGAGACGCGCGACGCGATCATCGGCAATCCCGACGATCCGGCATTTGAGCAGCGCGGCGTCGAGTTTCCGAAGTCCTGGTCGCAGAACGCCACCAACATCGTCGCCCAGAAGTACTTCCGCGGACAGCTGAACACGCCGCAGCGCGAGAACTCGGTCAAGCAGATGATCGGCCGCGTCTCCGGCACGATCTCCGGCTGGGGCCGCGAGCTGGGCTACTTCGCGTCAGAAGACGACGCGCAGGCATTCGAAGACGAGCTGACCTACATCCTCCTCCACCAGGTCGCCGCCTTCAACTCGCCGGTGTGGTTCAACGTCGGCTTCGAAGAGCGCCCGCAGTGCTCGGCCTGCTTCATCCTCTCCGTTGAGGACACGATGGAGTCGATCCTCGACTGGAACACGCAGGAAGGTCACATCTTCCGCGGCGGTTCCGGCAGCGGCATCAACCTTTCGAACATCCGCGGCTCGCAGGAAGCGCTCGGCAAGGGCGGCACCGCGAGTGGCCCGGTCTCGTTCATGCGCGGCACCGACTCGTGGGCCGGCACAATCAAGTCCGGCGGCAAGACCCGCCGCGCCGCAAAGATGGTCGTGCTCGACATCGACCACCCGGACATCAAGGACTTCATCTGGTGCAAGGCCAAGGAAGAGGACAAGGCCCGCGCGTTGCGCGACGCCGGCTTCGACATGTCGATCGACGGCGACGGCTTCACCTCGATCCAGTACCAGAACGCGAACAACTCGGTGCGCGTGAGCGACGAGTTCATGCAGGCCGTGATCGATGGTGCCGAGTGGAGCACCCGAACCCGCGTGTCCGGCGAAGTGGTCGACACCTACGACGCACGTGAGCTGATGGAAGAGCTCGCCGACGCGGCATGGCGCTGCGCCGACCCGGGCATTCAGTACGACACGATCATCAACCGCTGGCACACGTCGCCGAACTCGGGCCGCATCAACGCCTCGAACCCGTGCAGCGAGTACATGCACGTCGACGACAGCGCCTGCAACCTCGCGTCGCTGAACCTGATGAAGTTCCGTCTCGACAACGGACACATCGACGTGCCGCAGTACGAGCACGCGATCGACATCATGCTGCTGGCCCAGGAGATCGTCGTCAGCCCGAGCAGCTACCCGACGGAGAAGATCGGCGCCAACGCGCGCGCCTTCCGTCAGCTGGGTCTGGGTTACGCGAACCTCGGCGCGCTGCTGATGAGCAACGGCCTGCCCTACGACAGCGATCGTGGCCGCGCCGACGCCGCCGCGATCACCGCGCTGATGACCGGCCGTGCCTACCGCCAGTCGGCGAAGATCGCCGAGGCGATCGGCGTCTTCGAGCACTACCCGCAGAACGCGGAGCCGCACCTGAACGTGATGAAGATGCATCGCGACGCCTCATACGAGATTCCCGCTGACGCGCTGGAGGACCAGCCGTTGCTCGAAGCCGCCCGCCGTTCGTGGGACGAGGCAGTCGAGTTCGGCGAGCAGTTCGGCTACCGCAACGCGCAGGCGACGGTGCTGGCGCCGACCGGCACAATCTCCTTCCTGATGGACTGCGACACGACCGGCATCGAGCCGGACTTCTCACTCGTCAAGTTCAAGGAGCTCGTCGGTGGCGGATCGATGACGATCGTCAACCGCACGGTGCCGCTGGCGCTGGAGACGCTGGGCTACGACCAGGCCGTGATCGAACAGATCGAGGCCTACATCGCCGAGCACGGCACGATCGTCGACGCACCGGGCCTGAAGGCCGAAGACCTCGAGGTCTTCGACGTGGCCGTCGGTGAGCGCGCGATCAGCCACATGGGCCACATCAAGATGATGGCCGCGGCCCAGCCGTTCCTGTCGGGCGCGATCAGCAAGACAGTGAACATGCCGAACACGGCGACGATCGACGACATCGCCGAGGCCTATATCGAAGGCTGGAAGTACGGCCTGAAGGCACTCGCGATCTACCGCGACGGTTCGAAGACCGCACAGGCGCTGCGCACCGACGCTCAGGACGACGCCGACGTCGAAGGCAAGGTTTCGATGAGCGAGGAAGAGTTCGCCAAGGCGCTCGAGACCGCGAAGGCCGAGGGCGCCGCCGAGGCGGGCAAGACCCCGCACCGTCGCCGCATGCCGGTCGAGCGCAGCTCGCTCACGCACAAGTTCTCGATCGGCGGTCACGAGGGCTACATCACCGCCGGCCAGTACGACGACGGCACGCCGGGCGAGATCTTCCTGACCGACATCGGCAAGGAAGGCTCGACGTTGCGCGGCATGATGAACGCGTTCGCAACCGCGATCTCGGTCGGCCTGCAGTACGGAGTGCCGCTCGAGACGTTCGTGGACAAGTTCTCCTACATGCGCTTCGAGCCGGAGGGCATGACGAAGAACAAGGAGATCCCGTTCGCCAAGTCGATGCCCGACTACATCATGCGCTGGCTCGCCTCGCGCTACTGCGACGAGGACCTGCAGGAAGAGCTCGGCATCATGACCGAGGCGGTGCGCGCCAAGAAGACGGCCGAAGAGGCCGGGATCGATCTGCGCGGTGACACCGCCGGGCCGGCCAACGGCAATGGCAATGGCTCCAATGGCTCTGCGAAGGCCCCCGAGGTCACGAAGGTCGAGCCGGCAGCGGCCGCTTTGACCGAGCAGCCCGTCGCCGCTCCCGCGAAGCTGAAGGGCCTCGACCTAGGTCCGGCCTGCGGCCAGTGCGGCGGCATGATGCAGCGCACCGGCTCTTGCTACACGTGCAGCAGTTGCGGCAACAACACTGGCTGCGGTTGATCGGCCGCGCATAGTTCGCTTGGCGAAAAGCCCGGGCCATTCGGTCCGGGCTTTTTTGTGCGAGGAATCACTGGCCGTCCAGGTTTCGGCAGGGTTCTTTCGTGATCTCAGGAATAGCCGATTACTCCTTCGCCCGCACCTCATCTGACTTAAGGAAGAGAAAAATCTTGATGAAAGCTCGCCTGATCGTTTTGGCGGCGCTCGCCTGCGCCGCATTCAGTTTGAACGCAACCGTTGTATCTGCCGCAGGAACGCCGACGCAGGACGCGCAGGCGCTGGCCGGCGCCCTGTTCAGCGATCCGGCACGAATCGACCCCGCGAACACCGGCTGGGCCAACCAGCCGCTCGACACGAGCGGTCCCACGGCGCCGGCAACGACCGCCGCGACGATCGACGCCCCGATCAACGGATTCCCGGCCGCCGGCTCAAAGTTCATTCACATCTCAGGCGGCAATCCGGCACGCGGCTACGACGCTGGTGCCACGAGCGACGGTATGTTCACCAACCCTCCAGGGGGTCCGGACCACGGCGACGCCAACGACGTCTCGACGCTGCGGCTTGGGCTGTTGGTGCCGAGCGGTGGAGACTGTTTGACGTTCAGCTACCGCGTGTACACAACCGAGACGCCGACGACAACGAGCTTCAATGAAGGCCTGATCGCTCAGATCGACCGCAGCGACTTCGCCGTCGACCCAACGACCAAGCTGATCACAGCCCCGGGCGATTTCGCACTGCTCGTCGGAGGGAGCACCGCGACCGTGTTCAACATCCAGGCGGCCGGCCAGTGGTCGACCGGCGACGCGACCGGCACCGGCTACCAGAACGGCTCGCCGATCTACACGGCCACAGGGCCGATCACGAGCGGCGCCCACCAGCTGTTTCTGTCGGCCTTCGACGTCAGCGACCACGAAGCTGACACCGGTGCGTCGCTGGCGAACCTAGTCGTCGGCACCACGGCGGGCGGCATCTGCGGCGCGCTCGTCTACAACAACTCGTTCTCCTTCAAGCCGAAGAGCGGTACCGGCTCGGCCGCCGTCAACGTAACCGTCCCGAACCCCGGTTCGGTGACCGTCTACGACGCCAACGGACCGAAGGTGAAACTGGCCTCGGTGAGCAAGAAAAAGAAGAAGGTGGCGCTGATCAAGAAGCGCACCCTCAAGGCCACCGCACCGGGCGTCGTCAAGCTGCCGATCAAGCTGACCTCGGCCGGCAAGCGCGCGCTGAAAGCGAAAGGCAAGCTGAAGGTGAACATCGCGATCGCCTACAAGCCGACCGGCGGCACGCTCAGGACGAAATACACGAAGGTGACGATCAAGGCGAAGAAGCACCGCCACTGATCGGGGTCGCACAGCCCACCCGATTCGCAAGCCATTCCTGACCCCAACGCCCGGCATTGGACGTTCCAACGCCGGGCGTTGGGGGTGGAAATGGCTGTTCTACGCGGCGCCCACGCCGAAGGTGGCGCCGCCCAACGACAGCCACAGCTGCCAGGGCGGGATCACAGTGAAGGCCGGAGCCTCGCGTGAGTCGCAGTTGAAGGCGCGATAGTTGGGCGGGTCGCTCGCCGGCGACCAGTACTTGACGCGTGGCACCGCGGCGGCGTCGATGAACGACCAGCCATAAGAGCCTGAGTTGCCGTCGAAGAAGACGTTGCTGAAGGCGCCGCCGTTTGCGGTGTAGCGGTAGAACACGCCCGTGCCCGCCGGCACCGTGCCGACCCGCGTGCGTGGCGCGGCGGCGTCGTAGCGCGCGCCGTCCCAGCGCCAGTCGAGGTTGTAGTAGACCGGGGTCTCGCGTGTGGTGTAGGTGTATCCGCCGAAGGTCGCGAGCGACGTGCTGCCGAAGGTTGACGGTGGTGGGCAGTTGACGTCGCTGTACAACGCCGAGCCGTCGTTGAAGCTCAGGCGGTCGGCCGTGCCCAGCCAGCGCAAAGCCCCGCGGTCGCAGTCGGCGTCGCCCGCGCCATCTGCCGCGGCCCACGCAGCGACATCGTGCACTCGGCCCGACGGGCCGACCCAACCGCAAAGCCCGGCTTCGCCCGACACCTGCGCACGAAAGTACGCGCCGCGCGTACGCGATTTGTACTCGGCTCCCGTGGCGACAAAAGTGTCGCCGACCATCAGCCGGCCCATGTACAACCCGCCAGGACGGTTCGCGACGAACACGCCAAGTCGATCGACCCCGGTTGTGTAGTTGCGGCCGTAGTCGCGGTCAGCCGTGACCCGCAAGCGTTCGCCGGCGTTCGCCGGCGCCGAAAACGCAAGCGAGGCGGCAAAGACCGCAATCCATCCGCCGATCCGGAACACCATGCAAACGCTAACGCGGCATGGCGAAAAGAGTTGCGGGTCAGCGCTCGCCCTGTGGGCTGCCGAAGTAGCCGCTCACGTTGACCTTCCCCGCGTGGCTGCAGCCGCGCGGACCCGCGTCCAGCTGCTCCAGCGACGGCGGGTTCAGCGTCAACAGCTGCGGCACCGTGACCATCGTCAGGTCGCTGCGGTGGATCGCGGGCAGGATCTTCTTCTTCAGGGCGATCAAGGTGTTCGGCGGGCGGTCGTGCATCAAGATCACCGAGCCGGGGCCGAGCCCATCCAGCACGTTCTTCGCGATCTCCTCCGGGGTCGCATTCAATGCGTCGCGCGAATCCGCACTCCACAACGTCTGCATGTAGCCCAGCTTGCGCACGACGGCGTCGGTCATCGCGTTGTGCGCACCGTACGGCGGGCGGAAGATCTTGTACTGCGGTCCGGCGGTCGCGGCAAGCGCGTCCTGTGTCTGCTTCAGCTCCGTCTTGATCTCGGCGGGGCTCAAAGAGGGCAGCGACGCGTGATCCCACGTGTGGTTGCCGGTCGCGCCCTGGCGCGGGTAGTCACGCGCGTAGTCGGGCATGTCCTGAATGTTCTTGCCGATCGTGAAGAAGGTCGCCGGGATCCCGTAGTGCCGCAGCAGCTTCAGCAGCTCCGGCGTGGTGGTGTTTGGGCCGTCGTCGAAGGTCAGCGCGGCGTACTTCTTGGTGCCCGCGCAGTAGAGCGGCTGGTTGCGCTTGACCACACGGGCGATCGCGGCGCGCTGGTCGGCCGGCGGCACGAAAAACACGTCCGAACCGGCGATTTCCGCCGCTATCCGGCCCGGTAGGGGCGACGCCTGCAGCGTCGGCCGCACGATGTCTGCGTGCGTCAGCGAGGTGGCCAGCGCGTAGCCGGCCGAGAAAAGCACTGCCAAAGCGGTCGCCAGAGCCGCGAGACGCAACGGCGGATTGGGCTTTTGTCGCGTCAAACGGGGTGGCACGGAGCGATCACCATAACGCCAAACCGGTCCAGGGCTCGAACCGTCGGCCAGATTGCCGGCCAGCCCGCTTGCAGACTGGGCGATTTACGACATTTGTCCAACTTGCTTGCGCATGCCGGGCATCGGTCCTACGTTGATCTTGACCCTGATTTGGGAAACGTTCTTCGTCGCAAGCCGACAAAGAGTTCATCTCCGGATCAGAGTCGCCAAAGACCCTAATACGGATGAATCGCGAACTTCTGGCCCCCGTTCTCTGAGCTGCTCGGGAGTCGGAACGCCATCCCCAACTGCGGAGGCTGAGGATGGCGGGGAGAGCCGGCAATTGCCGGCTCTTTCTTTTGCCCTAAAACAAGCGCCGAATCAGCGGCCTGCGAGCACGCGGTCCTCGCCCTCACGGTGATTGCCGTCGCGGCCGACGTAGCCACCGGCGGCGCCGACGATCATGTAAGTCGCATCGCCATCGCCGACGTTTTTGATCGAGCGCTGCGTTGACGGGCTTACGCGGATCACGCCGCCCGGCCCGAGCGTCACCGAATCCTCGTCGTTCTCGCCGAGCGTGAACTGGATCTGGCCCTGGTAGACGAAGTAGACCTCTTCCTGCCGGTCGTGCCAGTGCGTGCCGGTCTCGAGACCCGGCGGGATCACGATCGCGTTGATCCCCATCTCCTGTACGCCGAGTTCGTGGCGGATTTTGCGGAAGCCGTAGCCCCCGCCCATTCCGTCGAGGCTGCCTGCGGCAAAGCCGTTGCCCTGGATCACTTCGGTCTGTTCACTCGGCATCTGAGTCTCCGTGCTTGGTTGAGTATTGGCCCCGGCGGGTCGCGACTTTTCGCGGCTGCCGGTGTTTTCAAATGTATCCGCGATCTGCCGGCCGAGGCGGACGAAGCTGGCAGGTCGTGGGTTCCTTTTTCCGCTCGGACTCGACCGTGAACTGCGCGACAATCCCACGCGACGGCACGATGGAGATCAAGTCCTTGACAATCGCGATTCCGGTTCTGAACGGCGGCGAGCTGCTCGCCGAGACGTTCGCGGCGATCGACCGGCAGCGCAACGCGCGCGGCGTCGACGTCGAGCTGCTGGTGATCGACTCCGGTTCGAGCGACGGCTCCGCCGAGCTGGCCGAGCGCCACGGCGCGCGGGTGATCCGGATCGACAAGTCGGAGTTCTCGCACGGCGGCACGCGCAACCGCGCGGTGGCCGAAGCTCGCGGCGACGCAGTCGCGTTGCTGACGCAGGACGCCACGCCGGCCGGCGAGGACTGGCTCGACGCGATCGTCGACGGCTTCGGCGCGGCCGACGATGTCGCGCTGGTCTATGGCCCGCACCTGCCGCGACCCGCGCACAGCCACGTCGTCAAGCGCGAGCTGGCGGCGCACTTCGAGACCTTCCGTGCCGACGGCACCGAGACCGTCGTGCAGCGGGGCAGCGACGCGCCGACCTTCTTCAGCGACGTCAACGGCGCGGTCGCGAAGTGGGCCTGGGAGCGCGTGCCGTACCGCGAGGTTCCGTACGCCGAGGACCAACTGCTGGGGCGAGAGATGATCGAAGCCGGCTTCGCCAAGGTCTACAGCCCGGCCGCGGCGGTGGTCCACTCGCACGACTACGCGGCGATCGAGTCGTTCAAGCGCTACTTCGACGAGTACCGCGGGCTGCGCGAAGTGATCGGCTACCGCGCACCGTTCGGGATCCGCTCGTCGCTGCGCACGGTCGCCGGACTGACTCGCCAGGACCGTGCGTTTCTGCGCTCGCAGGGCCACGACGGCGCGCTGCTCGGGGCGACGCTGTTTTCGCTGCGTCATCACTCGCTAAGGGTGCTCGGCGAGCAGCTCGGCGGGCGCGCCGACAAGCTGCCCGACTGGCTCAGCACGCGGCTTTCGCTGGAGGGGCGTGGCGGATTCCGCGACGAGTTCGCCGGAGAAGGCCGCTGGTAGGGTCTTTGAAGATGGCGGAAACTTCGATTTCAGCTGAGCCGATCGAGGCCCCTGCGGCGATCAACGGCCGCGTGGGAGAGGCGCCCGAAAGCAACGACCCGTTCAGCGACGAGGCGATGCTGCGCGCCGAACGGATCGCCTTTCTTTCGCTGGCAAGCGACCTCGCGCGCGACCGCAATGTGCTGGTCGTCGACGACGGCGCGAGTGCACTTGCCGGGATCGCCGCTCACCTCGATTCACTGCCTGCCGCCGAACTGGCCGACGCCGAGTCCGGCGCCTACGAGCTGGTCGTCGCCGACCTGATGGCAGCAGACGCCGCGTCCGTCAACGGCGCCGCGCAGCTCGCGCGCATCACTGAATCCGAAAACGGACTCGCGCTGATGCGCGTGCCGAACACCGACGACTTCAAACCGCTGATCGCGACGATCGCGAGCTCGTTCGCCAACCACCGCACGATCCGCCAGCACAACTGGGTGGCCTCGGCCCTGTTCGACGACGCCGCCTTCGCGTGGGACAACCCCAGCCAGGCCGCCGTCGCGTCGCTGCGCAAGCTGGCCGGCGCGCAGCCGGGCGAAGAGCTGTACACGCTGGTCCTGGCCGGCCACGGCGAGCTGCCGGCGACCGTGCCGCACCTGGCCGTCACACGCAGCGCCGTGCTGAAAGATCTGGTCGCCGACCTCCAGGCCGAGCGCGACCGCGCCGCCGCCGAGATCGCCGAGCTGAAGGCCGAGCGCGAAGCGCAGGCCGATCGGATTCGCGAACTGGACTCGCAGCTCGCCTGGTTCGACGAGAACGAGTTGAACCTGCGTGAGGCGATCGAGAAACGCGGCTGGGCGACGGCGCTGCTGAACTTCTGGGCGCGCAGCGTTTCGATCGCCAAGCGCGCCAAGGGCGCCTTGGGCGGCTAAAGGGCCCACGCAATGATCTCTGTGGTCATCCCGGTGCTGAACGGCGCCGAGTACCTGGAAGAGGTGCTGGACGCCGTCTGGCGCCAGCGCATCGACGAGGAGTTCGAGATCCTCGTGATCGACTCAGGCTCGACCGACGGCTCGCTGGAGATCGTCGAGTCGTTCCCGAAGGTGCGGCTGATCGGGATCGACAAGTCGGAGTTCGGTCATGGCCGTACGCGCAACATGGGCGTGCGCGAGACCAGCGGCGACTTGATCGCGTTCCTTACGCAGGACGCGACGCCAGCCAGCGAGCACTGGCTGGCCGCCTACCGTGCGGCCTTCACGCTCGAGCCGAAGATCGGCGCGGCCTTCGGGCCACACCTGCCGCGCAAAGGCATCAGCCCGCTGATGGCGCGGCTGCTGATCGACCACTTCGAGAGCTTCTCGAGCGACGGCACCCCGGCGATCCAGCACCCCGGTGACACGCCGTACCTTTCGAATTCGAACTCGTGCATCGCGCGCGCCGCGTGGGAGCAGACGCCGTTCCGTGACATCCCCTACGC
>JBOGYW010000056.1:0-14784 GCA_050696815.1 Solirubrobacterales bacterium
AGGGCAAGAAGGGCGACACCGTGGTCGAGGTCGACGAGTCGCCGCGCCCGGGCACCACGCTCGAGGCGCTGGCGAAGCTGCCGCCGATCTTCATGGAGGACGGCTCGCACACAGCCGGCAACGCGCCGGGCGTCAACGACGGCGGCGGCGCCGTTGTAGTCGCGTCCGACGAATGGGCCGAGGCGAACGGCAAGAAGCCGCTGGCGACGATTCTGTCGCAGGCCGCGATCGCCGACGACTTCCCGTATCTCGCAAGGACGCCGGCGAAGGCCGCGATCGCTGCGCTCGACAAGATCGGCAAGACGCCGGCCGATGTCGACCTCTGGGAGATCAACGAGGCCTTCGCGTCGGTGACGCTGAACTCGATGCGCATGCTTGACATCGACGAGGAGAAGGTCAACGTGAACGGCGGCGCGGTGGCGATCGGTCACCCGATCGGCGCCTCCGGCGCCCGCATCCTCGGCACCCTCGTGCACGAGCTGCGCCGTCGCGGCGGCGGAATCGGCGTTGCGGCGATCTGCTCCGGCGGTGGCCAGGGCGACGCGGTCGTCGTCGAAGTCGCGGGCGCTTAACGAAGCGGTTTTCCGCAGCAAGTTCTGATCTTGTCGCTTGCAAGATCGGAACTTGCTGCAGTTTTGTGCTTAGGCCGCGCGGTGCGGCGAGTGCTCGTCCGGGTCGTTCATCGAACGGCGCGGTTCCGCCCGTGCGTCGGCGGGCGGTTTTGGCAGCGGCACAACATCGGCGAGCTGCGGAGTCTCAGATGGAGTCGGTGACTGCGGCGGCTCGGCCGGCCCAGGCACCCTTTTCCTCCAGCGTGAGAGCAAATCCATGCGTGCTCCAATCGGTCTTTTGTGTCTACACCTTCAAATACCGAACCGGGCTTAATCGACGCGGTCAAAAAACTGAAAATGTTGCGCCTGCAGAAACCTGCCGCAGCCGCGCGCAAAGTTCGATCGCATAGGATCGACGCATGAGTTGGCGCACGCGCGCGTTCACGGTATTCGCACTGCTCTGCGCGGGGGAACTCGCCGTACACGACCTGCGCTACTGGATCGGCATCGGCGCGGGGCCCGGCAGCACCGGAGTGCATGCCTATCTTGCGATCGGCGACGCGGTCGTCGGAATGCTGCTGCTCGCGGCGATCACACTTTTCGGCCGCCGGCTATATCGGGCTCTTACAGGTCGCTACGCGGACGCGATTCCAAACAGCGGCTTCTTCTCAATTTGGGCCGCCTTCACGGCGATCCTCACGACGACGTTCGTGCTCCAGGAATCGTTTGAAGGGATTGCGGCGGGTGCCGGCACCGGTTCGGCTCCGCTGATCGCTCAGAATGGTTGGATCGCGCCGTTGCTGGCGGCCATCGTCGCCGCGCTGATCGCGCTGGTGGTGCGCGCCGGAGAGCAACTGGTCAGGCTGGCCGGCGACCGGACGCGCCGCCGCTGGGCAGCTCTAGTCGAGTTTTCAGGACGCGTCGCGCCTTTGCCCAGGCTGCGATCCGTCATCGCCCGCAATCTTGCCGGACGCGCGCCGCCACTAGCGGTCTGAACCCAGCCCGGCGCCCGTGCGCGCCGGACCGATCTCAGAAACCGACCCGCCGCCCGCGCGACCGTGCGTGGGAGCCACGCTTGGCTGCGTGCGGCGGGAAGCCAGGAGGCGACGTGCGACTTCGCGGAAAACTCGCCGTGCTCGTGGCTGTCTACGTGCTCTGCGCGTGGGCGGCTGCGGCGCAGGCGCACCAATCAAACCCCAACTACTCGTCCGTGTTCCGCGCGGTCGTGCCGGCGGCGCCTGGCCTGAAGGTCCAGATCCTCGGTGGCGACGATCGCGTTGAACTGCTCAACGAGAGCGGCAAGGACGTGATCGTCAGTGGCTACGACAAGGAGCCTTACATCTGGATCAAGGCCGGCGGCGACGTGTTGGTCAACCAGAACTCGCCGGCGACGTATCTGAATGAAGACCGCTACGCCGCCGTGAAGGTGCCGCCGAACGCGTCCGCCGATGCGCATCCGAGCTGGAAGCTCGAAGCCGGCAACGGCCGGATCGACTGGCATGACCATCGAGTCCACTGGATGTCGAAGGTGCCGCCAAGCAAGGTCCTCGACGACCCGTCGAGGCGCACGAAAGTGTTCGACTGGCAAGTGCCGGTGGCGATCGACGGCAGGCCGGGGTCACTCGACGGCACGCTGTTCTGGCAGCCCCCCGGCACCAACAGCCCGACCGCGCCGGCCGCGTTCGTGTTCAGTGCGTTCGTGCTGCTGATGGTGATCGTCGGCGGCGTGCTGATGTTGCGCCGGCACCGGAAGAAAGCCGAACCGATTGAGGACCGCGAAGCGTGGTGAAAACGGTTTCGCTCCGGTCGATCTTCGTCGGCGTGGTGTTCGCGGCGTGCCTCTTCGTACCCGTAGATGCCTCGGCGCACGCTCAGCTCGAACAGACGTCGCCGCTGCGTGGCGCGGTGCTGAAGCAGGCGCCAAGCCAGGTGGAGTTTCGTTTCGGCGAGCCGGTCGAAGCCGCATTCGGGGCAGTTCGCGTATTCGATTCGCAGGCGCGTCGCGTCGACTCGGGCGTCATTGTGCGCTCGCACGGCGCGGAGTCGATCGGCGTCAAGCTACGGACCGGGCTGCCGGACGGCGCTTATACCGCGACGTACCGCGTGATCTCCGCCGATTCGCACCCGGTGAGCGGGGGATTCGTTTTCTCCGTCGGCAAGGCCACCGTCGCGCCGGCGGCGTCGGTGGCGAACCTAGTCCAGCGCGGCAATGCGGGCAAGGTGACGCAGGCGGGGTTCTGGACGATGCGCTTCGTCGGCTACCTGGCGCTGGCGGTCGCGATTGGAGCCCTGATGTTCTGGCTGCTGGCGATGCGCGACGCGCCGTTCGTGGCGGTCAACGCGTTCACCGTTCGTGCCGGCAGGCTGGTCGGTTTGGCGATCGCCGCCGGAGTGGTGGCGAGCGCGTGCGACCTCGTCTTCCAAGGCGCCGTCGCCGCCGGCGAGTCGTTTTGGCAAGCGCTCTCGCCCGCTGTCGTCAACGACGTCGTCGGCACTCGCAGCGGCGGATGGATGTTCGCGCGTCTAACGCTGTGGGGGTGCGCCGCGATCGTCTGGCTCGCATTTGCCGCCCGGCGCAATCGGCCACTCGCCAAGCGCGCGGTGTTCGTCGTGTTGGCGCTGCTTACGCTGGCGGCGGCGACACCGGGACTGGCGGGTCACGCCGGAGTGACCGCCCCACGTTGGCTGATGATCCCATCCGACTGGGTCCATGTGCTGGCAATGGCGATCTGGGCGGGCGGCCTGGTTGCCGCCGTCTTCGCTCTGCCCGCAGCCACGCAGGCGCTCGACCCCGCGGCGCGTGGCGGCCTGCTGGTCGGCGCGCTCGGGCGCTTCTCGCCGGTGGCACTTGCCTGCGTCACGGCACTTCTGGTCACAGGGGTGGCGCAGTCGGTCATCCATCTGAGCGCCTTCGATCAACTTTGGTCGACCGCGTTCGGTCGCGCAATCTCAATCAAAGTCGGGCTGTTCGCCGTGTTGATCGGATACGGCGCGTGCAACCGTTTCAGGCTGTTGCCACAGCTGCGAGCGCGTGAAGCCGCCGGCCAATCGCCGGGCGCGGCCGGCGTGACGATCAAGCGATCTCTCGTGACCGAGGTCGCGCTGGCATCTCTGACGATCGCCGTCGCTTCGGCGCTCGTGGTCTATCCGCCGTCGGCGTCAGTGGCGAGCGGGCCGTTCAACGCCACGACGACGATCGGGCCGGTCGAAATGCAGATCACCGTCGACCCGGCTCGTGTTGGAGCGAATCAGGTCCATCTGTATCTGACTAACCCGAAGACCGGTGCGCTTTACACGCGCACCAAAGAACTGCAGATCAGTTCGACGCTGCCGAAGGCAGGCATCGGGCCGATCGATTTCGACGCACGTAGGGCCGGCCCCGGCCACTACGTCGTTGGCGACGCGATCTTTGGCGCCAAGGGCAATTGGCGACTGCGGATCGAGTTGCGCGTCAGCGAGTTCGACCAGTTCGAACGCTCGCTGCAGGTTCCCATCAATTGAGCAAGCCAAATTCAATAGGAGATTCATCAAACAATGAACACCAAATTCATTCTCGCAGTGGTTGCCTCCGCGCTCGTGTCACTGCTCGTCGCCACAGGCGCCGCAGCTCACGTCACCGTTCAACCGACCTCGGTGCCGGCCGACGGCTTCACGCGCGTTGACGTGCGGGTGCCGAACGAACAGGACGACGCCGGCACGACAAAGGTGTCGGTGAAGTTCCCGAGCGGCATCTACTTCGCGTCCTACGAGCCGGTCGCCGGCTGGAAGGCGGCGATCAAGACGAAGAAGCTCGCCGAGCCAGTGAAGATGGGCGACGACGAGACGAACACGGAGGTCGAAAGCGTCACCTTCACGGCGACCGACGACGGAATCGAGCCAGGCCAGTTCCAGGATTTTGGCCTGTCGATCAGTACGCCGAATAAGCCGAACACCTCGTTGACGTTTCCGGCGGTGCAGACCTACAGCAACGGGGACGTCGTGCGCTGGATCGGCACGCCGGACGCCGAGGAGCCCGCGCCGCAGCTTCATCTGACCGCGGCCGTCCCGGAACACGGCAGCGCGATGGCGAGTGAGTCGGATGACGAGCCCAAGAACGACTCCGATTCCAGCACGATCGCGTGGGTGGCATTGGTGGTTGGTGGGCTGGGCCTGCTGCTCGGTGGCGGCGCGTTGGTCGCGTCGCGCCGTCGGTCCTAGGGCCGCCGGTTCCAGGCAGAGCGACCGGGGCGGCCAGTGTCGCCCCGGCGCTCTTTGCCGGTAGTCTGCGCCGCAACGTGAGCGGTCCGGAGAAACTGACGATCTATGAGAAGCCGACCTGCACGACTTGTCGCAGCACAATGAAGCTGCTGAACGAGCGTGGCGTCGACTTCGAGAACATCAACTACTTCGCCGAGCCGCTGAGCGCCGCCAAGATCGCTGAGCTACTCGACAAAGCCGGCGACTCACCCCGCGACTGGCTGCGCACACGCGAACAGGTCTACAAAAACCTCGGCCTCGCAAGCTCCGACCACACAGATGTGCAGCTGATCGAATTGATGGCAGAGCACCCCGACCTTTTGCAGCGCCCGATCGCCGAGCTCGGGCCGAAGGCCGTGCTGGGTCGGCCACCCGAGCGGATCTTGGAGATAATCGACTAGATGAAGCCGCCAACCGAAACGCTCACGGGCGCCCAGTCCAACACTGGCGACCCGCAGCGCACCGCCGCCGGCGAACTGCTCACCACGATCTCCGGCGAGCCGGTCAAGCCGCTCTACAAGCCGGAGGACGCCGGCGTCGAGTACGAGCGCGACCTCGGTGATCCCGGCGAGTACCCGTTCACGCGCGGGCCGTACGAGACGATGCACCGCGGACGCATGTTCACGATGCGCCAGTTCGCCGGCTTCGGCACCGCCGAAGAGACCAACGAGCGCTTCCGCTACCTGCTCGATCACGGCCAGACTGGCCTTTCCACGGCTTACGACATGCCGTCGCTGATGGGCCACGACAGCGACGACCCGCGCTCGCTCGGCGAGGTCGGCCGCGAGGGCGTGGCGATCGACACGCTCGACGACATGGAGACTTTGTTCCAAGGCATCCCGCTCGACGAGGTCAGTACCTCGATGACGATCAACGCCCCGGCCGCCGTGATGCTCGCCTTCTACGTGGCCGCGGCCGAGCGCCAGGGGATCCCGCCGGACAAGCTCGCCGGCACTTTCCAAACGGACATTCTCAAGGAGTACATCGCGCAGAAGGAGTGGTGCTTCCCGATCGACCACGCGATGCGCCTGGTGACCGACCTGATCGAGTACTGCACGCGCGAGATGCCGCTGATGCACCCGGTTTCGATCAGCGGATACCACATCCGCGAAGCGGGCAGCACCGCGCAGCAGGAGCTCGCGTTCACGCTGGCCGACGGCTTCGCGTACGTAAAGGCCGGCATCGAGCGCGGCCTGGACGTCGACGACTTCGCGCCGCGTCTCTCGTTCTTCTTCAACGCGCAGATCGAGTTCTTCGAGGAGATCGCCAAGTACCGCGCCGCGCGCCGCATCTGGGCGCGCGAACTGCGCGACACCTACGGGGCGAAGAACGCGAAGTCGATGCTGATGCGCTTCCACACGCAGACCGCCGGCGTATCGCTGACGGCGCAGCAGCCGGAGGTCAATCACATCCGCACCGCGATCGAGGCGCTGGCCGGTGTGCTGGGCGGCACCCAGTCACTGCACACCAACAGCTTTGACGAGGCACTCGCTCTGCCGACCGAAGACGCCGTGCGGATTGCGCTCCGCACCCAGCAGGTGATCGCCCACGAGACCGGCGTGACGCGCACGGCCGACCCGCTGGGCGGCAGCTACTACGTGGAGACGCTGACCAACGAGATGGAGACCGCGGCGTACGACTACTTCCGCCGGATCGACGAGCTCGGCGGGATCGTCGAGTCGATCAAGCGTGGCTTCCCGCAGCGCGAGATCGCGGACGCCGCCTTCCGCTACCAGCAGGAGGTCGACGCCGGCGAGCGGATCGTCGTCGGCGTCAACAAGTACGCGCTGGAAAATGACGACTCGCCAGAGATTCTGCGCATCGACGAGGCCTTGGAGCGCAAGCAGGTCGGCCGCGTGCAGGCCGTGCGCGCGAAGCGCGAGGTGCCGGCGGTGGAGGCGAGCCTGAAGGCGCTCAGCGAAGCCGCGGCGACCGACCAGAACCTGCTCTATCCGATCCTCGAATGCGCGCGCGTGCACGCGAGCGAGGGCGAGATCATCCACGCGCTGCAGGACGTGTTCGGCACGTACCGCGAGGTGCCGGTCTTTTAGCTGGGGGAAGAATCCGTGCTGAACGGCATCTTCTTAGGTATGAGAAAACTTTTTGCCATCACGGCGGCCCTCGCGGCCGTCACTGCCCTGACGTTCGCCTCTGTGGCGTTGGCGACGACGAAGTCCGTCAGCGTGCGGGACAACTCGTACTCGAAGTCGTCGATCACGATCCACAAGAACGACACGATCTCGTTCAAGTGGAAGAACACCGGCAACAAGCACACGGTGACGACGTCATCCGGCCCGTCGAGCTTCAGCTCGAAGCTGAAGAGGGGCAACTACAGCTACTCGCACAAGTTCACGAAGTCCGGTACCTACTCGCTGTTCTGCAAGCGCCACCCGGACACGATGAAGCTGAAAGTGACCGTCAAGAAGAGCTAGCCGGACTTACCGTTCGCTTACATCGTTCGCACGTCGGGTTTACGCTCGACGGCGAATGTTGATCCTGCAAGGCACCATCCCCTACGGAACGGAACCAGGATCAAATGACTGAACGAATGAAGAAGGCGCTGTTCGCCGTCGCGGCGATCGCAGCCCTCGCACTCGGCGGTTCGGCGCTCGCCAATGCGGCGTCGAGCAACTCCGGCGCGACGGGTGGCACCGGAGCGAGCGGACAGACGCCCAAGCAGGCGCCGCCGAACATGGCGTCGCATACGTCGATCAACCCGGACGAGCACCTGTTGACGGGCGAGACAGCGGCCAAGGTGAAGGCTGCCGCGACCGCCAAGGTCAAGGGCACGGTCGACCGGGTCGAGACCGACGACGGCGGCGTGTACGAGGCGCACATCACCAAGTCCGACGGTACGCATGTCGAGGTCAAGGTCAACAAGCAGTTCGAGGTGACCGCGGTCAGCACGATGAACGGACCGGGCGGCGACCACGATGGCGATCGGCCAGGAGCGCCCGGCGGCTACTAGCCGCGGCGGCCGAGATGCGGGAGCCCGAAGCGGCGCCGGAGCGATCCGGCGCCGCTTTTTTGCCGCCACTGGCTACCCTTCCGTTCGATTTGATGAGCGAAGCAGTCGCCACCAAGAAGAAGATCCGCGTCGTCGTGGCCAAGCCTGGCCTCGATGGGCACGACCGCGGCGCGAAGATCATCGCGCGCGCGCTGCGCGACGCCGGCATGGAAGTGATCTACACCGGACTGCACCAGACGCCGGAGCAGATCGTGGAGACCGCGCTGCAGGAAGACGCCGACGCGATCGGCCTTTCGATCCTTTCGGGCGCGCACATGACGCTCGTCCCGAAGGTCATCAAGCTGCTCAAGGAGCAGGACGCGGGGGACATCCTCGTGTGCGTCGGTGGCACGATCCCGGCGGACGACATCCCGCCGCTGAAGGAGCTCGGCGTCGCCGAGGTCTTCACCCCGGGTGCCCCGACGAACGCGATCGTCGACTTCATCTCCGGCGCCGTCGCCGTTTAGCGCGCGATGAAGCGCGGGTTCGCCCTGGTCTTTGCGATCGGGGCTCTTGCCATCGCGGGCTGCGGGTCGTCGGAATCAGTTGAGCCAGTGCTCGGTGCCCGGGATGCATTCCCGAGCGGCGAGGGCTGGGGAACGTAGCATCCGGCCAAGATCTTCAACGGCGGCGATCCGGCCGGCATCGCCTACGACCTGAAGTGGGATGGCTGGGGAGCGGCGACGGCGACCGCGAGTGGCCTGGCCTACGCGAACCGGCCGAAGGGCGGCGACTACGGGCGTCCGGTGGCGATCCAGCTCCGAGCGAGCACGATCATCAAGGACTGCGCCAAGTCCGGCAGGGCGTACTCGCGTTTGATGGCGCGCGCGAAGATCAGAACGGGCTCCCGCTTCAGCAGATGGTTCGAGTGGAACGCCCCGGGCGGACCTGACCTCTGCGCGACCTAGATTTGCGCCCGACCGCAGTGCATTCTGAAGCCGTTTTGACACCCTAAGCCCGTTCTTGGAACCGTCCAAGAACGGGCTTAGGGCGCGGAAACCGCTTGGCAATGAGGATCCCTTCGCGTCTGACCCCGCTGCACCGCAGATACACTTACGCCGCTATCAAGTGACCGCAGAGTCACTTAGCGAAACCCGACCGAATGATCGTTCGTCAACCCGCTACCTTTCACGCGCGCGTATTCCCAGGGGAAACCCACGAAGGAAACGCGACAACGAAGCTTCAAGAAGTTTCTCGGGAGCATCTCCCATCCACATGTTTGACCAACGTAAGCGACTAGGCACGCGCCTGGCCGAACCCCCAATTAGGAGGACAAGTTGAAGATCGCCGTCCTTGTCAAGGAGGTTCCGGACGCCGCTGTCGAGAAGCGCCTCGACCCCAACACGAAGCGCATCGACCGTACTGGCGAGAAGAACCTCAACCCGTTCGACACGCATGCGATTGAAGCTGCGGTGCAGCTCCGCGAAGGCGGAACCACCGTTGACGAGATCGTCGCCGTGACGATGGGACCCGAGTCGTCGGTCCGCGCGCTGCACAAGGCAGTCTCGCTCGGCGCCGACCGCTCGATCCAGCTGACCGACGACGCGCTCGCCGGTTCCGACGTCAACGCCACCGGCTACGCCCTGGCAAAGGTGCTCGAATCCGAGTCTCCTGACCTGGTCCTGTTGGGCCAGCAGTCGGACGACGGTGAGAACTACACGATCGGCGCCGTCGTCGCCGACCACCTCAAGTACCCGTCGCTCACCCAGGTGATCGACATGAAGATCGACGGCACCACGCTCACGCTCGAGCGCCAGGCCGAGTACGGCTACGACACCGTCAAGGTGGACCTGCCGGCGGTGATCAGCGTCGGTGACGCGATCAACGAGCCGCGCTACCCGTCGCTGAAGGCGATCATGGGTGCGAAGAAGAAGCCGCTCGACACCAAGTCGACCGGCGACGTCGGCATCGACACCGGTGAGGTCGGCGAGGCCGGCTCAAAGACCACTGTGCTCGCGATCAACCCGCCGCCGCCGAAGGATGCGGGCGAGATCATCGAGGACGCCGACTCCGACATCGACGGCACCGTCGAGCGGATCGTCGCGTTCCTGGACGAAAGGAAGCTGATTTAAATGGCAGGCATCATCGTCTACGTCCTCGAGAAGGACGGCGAATTCAACAAGAACTCCCTCGGTGCGATCTCGGAGGCCGCGAAGCTGGCCGGCCAGATCGGCGGCGAGGCGAGTGCGCTGGTCGTCGGCGACGTGCCGGACGACAAGCTGGCCACGCTCGGTGCCTACGGCGCGAGCAAGGTCTTCAAGGTCAACGGCCCGGCCGGGCTTGCCCAGCCGGTGGTCGACGCCCTTGAGCAGGTCATCAAGGCCAACGACATCAACTACGCGCTGTTCGGCGGCGGTCTGCTCGGTTTCGAGATCGGCGCTGGCCTGACGGCGCGCCTCAACTGGGGCGTCACGGCGGAAGTCACGTCGGTCAAGGTCGACGGCGGCAAGCTCGTCGTCGAGCGTCCGGTCCTGCAGGACTCGGCGATCGTCGACGTCGGCTACGTCGGTGACGGCGGCATCATCATCGGCCGTCTGAACGCGTTTGAGCCGAGCGACGGCGTCGGTGCCGCAGGCGCCGTCGAGACCGTCGACGTTGCCTTCAACGAGTTCAGCACGAAGGCCGAGCTGGTCACCCGTGGTGAGCAGCGTGGTGCGGACGTCAACATCGAAGACGCCGACATCCTCGTCGCCGGAGGCCGTGGCCTCGGCGAGGCGGCGAACTTCTCGCTCGCCGAGGACCTCGCCGGTTCGCTCGGCGGCGCCGTCGCAGCGACCCGTGCGGTCGTCGACGCCGGCTGGTTCCCGTACGCAGGCCAGATCGGCCAGACCGGTAAGACGGTCGCGCCGAAGCTGTACCTCGCACTGGGCATCAGCGGCGCGATCCAGCACAAGGTCGGTATGCAGGCGTCCGAGAACGTCGTCGCGATCAACAAGGACCCGAATGCGCCGATCTTCGAGTTCAGCGACCTCGGCGTCGTCGGCGACCTGCACAAGATCGCTCCGAAGCTGACCGAGGCCATCAAGGCCAAGAAGGGCGCGTAAGCCGCCCGGCAATCTCATTTGTCACTGGACGGGCCGCGCAGGAAAACGCGGCCCGTCCTGGCAAATTCCATAATCTAAATACCTCGGGTTGCGCAACAAACGGGCGCGACCGGAGTTTTTAGTTACGTATGCAACCACGCTCAAGGTTCACACATCCGGCTTCGATCGCCGCGGCCACCGCGGCTGCACTCGCGCTGCTGATCGCGCTCGTGCTGACGCTTGCGCCGACGGTCCAGGCCGCTGCCGAGCCGGCCGCCGCCGCAAAGTCTCCGCCGACCTCCGCGCGGATCAACTCCTGTGTCAGCGCAGCCAGCTACGACAACCGCCGCATCGAGTTCTCCGGCCGCATGCAGGCGATGAGCGGTGTGACCGGCGGCAAGCTGCAGATGCGCTTCGACGTGCTGCGGCGCTACAACGAGAGCAAACGCTTCCGGCTGCTGCACGCCGCCGGCCTCGGCGACTGGCTCAGCAACACCGAGCCGACCGCAACCGTTTACGTGCGCAACATCGCGCTATCGCAGATCGAGACCGCGGCGCACTACAAGGCGCGTGTCCGCTACCGCTGGGTCGACGCCGACGGCAAGGTGCTGGCGAAGAAGCTGCGCACCACGAAGGTCTGCAAACAGACCGCCCCGCTGCCCGACCCGCGCACGCTGCTGATCACGAAGTACCCGAATCCCGGCCAGCCGACGACCACCTATGTGGTGCGCGTGTTCAACTACTCGCGCTCGGAAGCGATCAACTTGCCCGTTTCGCTGGCGATCGACGGACAGACGCCGGCGACCAAGACGATCGACTCGATCTCCGGCAAGGAATCGGTCGACGTGACCTTCAGCGACATGCCGGTCTGCACGACCGAGAAGTACGCGCGGATCGATCCGTTCAACGTCGTGCGCCAGCGCTCGGAGGCACACAACGACTCGCGCCAGAGCTGCTGATCGCAGTTGGCGCCAGACCGTCTAAACTTCCGTATCCAATGAAGAGCGGAATCCACCCAGATTACATCGAGGCTCGCGTCACCTGCAGCTGTGGCAACTCTTTCGTCACGCGCTCGACCAAGCCCGAAATGCACGTCGAACTCTGTTCGCAGTGCCACCCGTTTTACACCGGCAAGCAGAAGCTCGTCGACACCGGTGGACGCGTCGAGCGCTTCCAGCGCCGCGCCGCCAAGTCGTCCCGCCGCGGCTAGCTGCCTGCACCCGAATTTTGAAAGGACGCGGATGGCGTCGGACCCCGTCACCGCGACACAATCTCAAGACGGCGCTGTAAACGCAGACGCCGTTGGCCACGCCGACGTCGAGCAGGCGCGTGTGCACCGCGGTAGCGGCGAGTTGATCGCCACGAAGGACGCGCCGGTCGGCGGCCAGGCCGTGATCGAAGGCGTGATGATGCGCGGTGTCAAGCACTGGGCCGTCGCGGTGCGGCTCGAGAACGGCGAGATCGACACCGAGACGCACGAGTTCGAGAGCAAGGCGAAGACCAACCGTTTCTACCGCTGGCCGGTGGTGCGCGGCGTCGTCGCGCTCGTCGAGTCGATGGGCATCGGCATCCGCGCGCTCGGCATCGCCGCAAACAAGCAGCTCGGCGAAGAGGAGGAGGAGATCGGCGGCGCCACCTGGGCGTTCACCGTCGCCTTCTCACTGATCTTCGCGATCGCCTTTTTCTTCCTGCTGCCGCTCGGGATCATTTCGCTGATTCGCGGCGACCATGGCAGCGACGTCCAGTTCGTGCTGCTCGAGAAGCTGACGCGAATCCTGATCTTCATCGGCTACCTCTGGGTGATCTCGCTGTTGCCCGATCTGCGCCGCGTCTTCGAATACCACGGCGCCGAGCACAAGACCATCTTCAACTACGAATCGGGACTGCCGCTGACGCCGGCCAACGCCGCCAGGTTCAGCCGCTTCCACCCGCGCTGCGGCACCAGCTTCCTGCTGCTCGTCTTCATCGTCTCGATCTTCGTGCTCGTGCCGCTCGGGCGACCGGCCTGGTACATCCTGTTCCCGTCGCGCGTGCTGGCGGTGCCGATCGTCGCCGGCCTCGCATTTGAGCTGATCAAGCTGATCGGCAAGTACCGCACGCATGCGTGGGCACGCGCGATCATGTGGCCCGGTCTACAGCTTCAGCGACTGACCACGCGTGAGCCCGACGAGGAGCAGCTGGCGGTTGCGATCGCCTCGCTCGAAGCGGTGCTCGCCAAGGAAGACCCGCGCGCCGCAAAGGCCGAGGATGAGATAGGCATGGAGATCGTCGCCTGAGACGATGCTGTGTCCTTGATGATCGCTCCGCTACTCGAACAGATCGAATCCCGCTTCGCCGACGTCTCGGCCCTGATGGCCGATCCAGACGTGATCAACGACCGTGAGCGCTACGCCGAGGTCGGACGCGAGTACCGCCAGCTCGAGCCGGCGCACGACCTCGTTGTGGAGTACCGCCGCGCCGAGTCGGACATGGAGGGCGCGCAGGACCTGATCGACGAGGACGAGGAGTTCGCCGAGCTCTACGCCACTTCGAAGGCGCGGATCGAAGAGCTGGCGGAAGAGATCCGCATGGCGATGGTCGACCGCGACCCGAACGACGAGAAAGACGTGATCGTGGAGCTGCGTCCCGGTACCGGTGGCGACGAAGCCGGCCTGTTCGCCGGCGATCTTTACAGGATGCTGACGCGCTACGCCGAGCGCCGCGGCTTCAAGGCCGAGCTTCTGGAAGGCGACGACGGCGGTCACTTCACGATGGCGATCAAGGGTGACGGCGCCTACAGCATCTTCAAGTTCGAGGGCGGCACGCACCGCGTGCAGCGCGTTCCAGAGACCGAATCGCAGGGTCGCATCCACACTTCCACCGCGACCGTCGCCGTGATGCCCGAGGCCGACGACGTTGACGTCCAGATCGAACAGAACGATCTGCAGATCGACGTCTACCGCAGCTCCGGCCCTGGCGGACAGTCGGTCAACACCACTGACTCCGCCGTGCGCATCACGCACAAGCCCACAGGCGTCGTGGTGTCGATGCAGGACGAGAAGTCGCAGCTGCAGAACCGCGACAAGGCGATGCGCGTGCTGCGCGCGCGGCTCTACGAGCGTGCTCTGGACGAGCAGCAGGCGGCCGAGGCGGCCGAGCGCAAAGCGCAGGTTGGTACCGGCGAGCGCTCCGGCAAGATCCGCACCTACAACTTTCCGCAGGGCCGCGTGACCGACCACCGGATCAAGCTGACCGCACACAACCTCGACGCGGTGTTGGCGGGCGAGCTTGACGACTTCACGGCAGCGTTGCAGGCAGATGAGAAGCGCCGCAAGCTCGAGGCTCAGACAGGCTGAGTCGCAGCTGGCCTCCGCCGGCGTCGAGACGCCGCGGCTGGACGCCGAGCTGCTGCTTGCTTCCGCGATGGACGCGTCGCGCAGCGAGGTCGTCGCGGGGCTGGCACCGGATCCGTCGCCGGAACAGCTCACACGCTTCGAAGCGGCGGTCGAGCGCCGCGCCGCGCGCGAGCCGTTGGCCTACATCGTCGGTTCACAGGGCTTTCGCCGCATCGAACTCGACGTTGACGGCCGGGTGTTGATTCCGCGGCCGGAGACGGAGCTGCTCGTTGCGGTGGTGAAGGTCGGTCGTCCGTGCGGCATCCTCGACGTCGCCACCGGCAGCGGCGCGGTTGCGCTTGCGCTCGCCGATGAACTGCCCGACGCGACGATCGTCGCCAGCGACGTCTCGGCCGAAGCGCTCGCGGTTGCGCGCGCGAATGCCGGGCGACTGGGCTTCGAGATCGATTTCGTCGAATCCGACCTGTTGGCGTCGGTCGACGGCGTGTTCGACGCGATCGCCGCGAACCTGCCGTACGTCGCACGCGGCGAGCTGGCCGGTCTGCAGCCCGAGATCACCGACTACGAGCCGGCGCTGGCACTCGACGGGGGCGAGGACGGCCTCGACCTTGTGCGCGCGCTCGCGCCGCAGG
>JBOGYW010000057.1:0-14550 GCA_050696815.1 Solirubrobacterales bacterium
TTCCGATGACGCGCTTGATGAAGTTCTCGCTGTACTTGCCGCCGGTTCCCTTCGGGCAGGGCATCTTTGCTCCAAGCAGGTCATTGCCACCGTCTTGGTACGGCTTGCCGGGCAGATACTCCTGGCCCTGGCTGACGCCGCACTCGTTATCTCCGGCGCCGGCAGGTGGTCTGAACACGACCACGTCAAGGCGCTCCGGCGATCCGAAGCGCCCGTCGACGCGATTCACCAGTACGCGCTGCCCGATCTTGAGTGTCGGGATCATCGACCCGCTAGGAATCCGGAAAGGCTTGACGATGAACGCCTGAATCAGCAGAGCCAATCCGAGTGCGACGATGACGATCGCGACTAGTTCGACGAACGACTCACGGCCACCGCGGTCGTCCTCGTCGGAAGTCTTGTCGACGACGGGGGTCTCCAGCTCGCTCGGCTCAGCCATCGGCGACCGGCAGCGGGCCCGAGATCAGCTTTCGGAGTCTTTTGACTCGTCGTCGCCGTCGGCCGATTCGGCCGCAGGCTCTTCGGCAGCTGGCTCAACGTCGGCATCGGCGGCAGGCTCCTCCGCCGGCGCCTCCTCAGCGGGAGCCTCTTCAACAGCGGCTTCCTCGGCCGGGGCCTCTTCGGCGGCGGGTTCCTCAGCAGAAGGTTCTTCAGCGGCGGGCTCTTCTTCGGCGGCAGCCTCTTCAGCAGGCGCCTCTTCGGCAGGCGCCTCTTCACCAGCGTCGGCTGCAGGCTTGTCGTCGTCGCCCTCTGTCGCCTCAGGCGCAGCTTCAGCCTCAGCCGGCGCAGCAGCTTCATCGGTCGTCGTCTTGGTCGCTTCAGCCTCAGTGCCCTCCGCCTCGGCGGCGTCGTCCTGCGGCGGCACGATCTCAGCTTCGGCCTGCGAACCCTCGGCGTCGTAGGCGCCGGCGGCTTCCGCGTCCAGACGGGCCTGCTCCTGCGGGGTCCACGCGCGTTCGCGCACACGGGCACGCTTGCCGACGCGGTCGCGCAGGTAGTAAAGCTTGGCACGGCGGACCTCGCCGCGGGCCGCGACCTCGATCTTCTCGATCTTCGTCGAGTGGACTGGGAACGTGCGCTCGACGCCTACGCCGAACGACTGCTTGCGCACGGTGAACGTCTCGCGAACACCGCTTCCCTGGCGCTTGATCACGACACCTTCAAAGATCTGCGTACGGCGACGGGTGCCCTCGACGACCTGGAAGTGAACACGCACGCGGTCACCCGAGTCGAAAGTAGGCACGCGCTTGAGCTGCGCCTTTTCAAGCTTGTCAATAATCGTGGTCATGAAAGAAAAATCCGTGTGCTCGAAAGCAGAAAAAAGGCACGAGCCGCGCCCGCGCCGCATGGAGCTGAACTCCAACACTGATGCACGGGGGCCCAGTGCGAGACGCAATGGTAGCTAATCCGCTTGGTCTCGCTGGGTGCGCCGCAATTCGCTCTGCTGGCGGCGCCAGGATTCGATCTCGGCGTGATTGCCGGACAACAACACCGGCGGGATCTCCCAGCCGCGATATTCCGGCGGCCGCGTGTAATGCGGGTATTCGGGCGCTCCGTCCAGCTCAGCGCTGAACGACTCCTCCTTCGCACTTCGCTCATCCCCGTGTGCTTCAGGCAGCTTGCGCGTCACCGCATCCACAAGCACCATCGCCGCCAGCTCGCCGCCCGAGAGCACGTAGTCGCCGATCGAAATCACATCCGTCGCGAAGTGATCGTGCACCCGCTGATCGAAGCCCTCGTAGCGGCCGCAAAGCACCGTCAATGCCGGCTCTGCGGCCAATTCCTCGGTCAGCGCGTCATCCAGGCGTCGGCCGACCGGCGACAACACGATCACGCGGCGCTGGGACCGCAGATCGACCGGGTCGACTTCGTATCGCCCGCTCAACGCGGCCTCCACCACGTCGACCCGGATCACCATGCCGGCGCCGCCGCCGTACGGCGTGTCGTCGACCCGGTTGTTCGCGATCGGCGTGGTCGCACGCATGTCAACCGTCTCCAGTGCGTGGCCGGCGTCGAACAGGTTCTTCATGTGGCGCTGGTCGGCGAACCACTCGAACCACTCCGGGAACAGCGTAAATACGTCGATCTGCATGGGTGCCAGCCTAGATCGACTCAGCCTAAATTCAGAAACTCTTCGTCGACGCGTACCCACCCGGCGACCACGTCGATCTCGACGATCGCATCACCGACCATCGGCACGAGTAGCTGCCCGCCATCGATTGCAACGACCTCCAGCAGATCCACCGACGGGGCGTTGACCAACCGCTCAATCTTGCCAAGAGCAGTGCCCGCGCGCGTCTCGACCGTCAAGCCCACGAGATCCGCGGCGTACCACTCCCCCGCCACGAGCGGCGTCAGGCTGTCGCGGCGCGCAAGCAACGAGGCTCCCCGCAGCTCCGCGATCGCGTCGCGACCGGAGACCTCGGCAAACATCACGATCGGCCGCGCGTCGGTTCCGCCGCGCGACTCGATGGTGAACAACCGGTCGCCCAAATGCACGCCGAACCCCGGCACCAATGCCGGAGCGTCGATCGCGCCATCCACGTAGCAACCACCGCGCACGCCGTGCGGCTTGCCGACGCGCCCGATCTCAATCATGTCGTCGGGCCGCAGTTCAGGCACCGAACGTCAATCGCCGCAAAAGCGAGGTCAGTCGACGAGGTCGACCACGACCTTGCGGCCGCGGGCTTCCTTGTGCGAGCGGACTACCTGGCGCAGCGCGTTGATGGTGCGCCCGCCACGGCCGATCACCTTGCCGGCTTCGTCCTCGGCCACGCGCAACTCAAGCGTCACCGAGCCGTCGGACTCGTCGAAGCCTTCGACGCTGACCTCTTCGGGCTTGTCGACCAGGCCCTTGACGAGGCTTTCCAGCAGGTCCTCCATCTGAGGACCCTCGACCGCGCCGCCTTCGGCAGCGTCGTCGGTGAAATCGTCAGTGCGGGCCTCGTCGGCCATCCGTGCGAGCTACTTCGCGGCGGCGAGCGGCTTGCCGTCGCGACCGATGCTCTGGGTCTTCATCAGCTGGAAGACGGTGTCGGTCGGCATGGCCCCCTGAGCAATCCAGTGCTCGAGGCGCTCCTGCTTCAGGGTCACCGTGGACGGCTCCGTCTGCGGGTTGTAAGTGCCGACATTCTCGATCACCCGGCCGTCACGCGGCGAGCGCTTGTCAGCTACGACAACGCGCCAAATCGGGTTCTTCTTGCTGCCAACTCGTGTAAGTCTGATGCGTACCACGGGCGGAAGAGTACCAGCCCTTTGCGCGGCCGGCCGCTCTGCAAGCGCCTTAGCGCTGCCCCAGCATCTGACCGATGTTCGGCATCTTGCCGCCCTGCATCCGCTTCATCATCTTCTTCATCTCGGCGAACTGCTTGATCAGGCGGTTGACCTGCTGCACGCTGGTGCCGGAACCCTCCGCGATGCGCTTGCGTCGCTTGCCGTTGATGATTCGCGGGTTCTGGCGCTCGTAAGGCGTCATCGAGAGGATGATCGCCTGCACGCGGTCGAGGTCGCGGTCGTCGATGTTGACGTTCTTCAGCGCCTTCTTGTCGACGCCCGGCAGCATCCCGAGCAGCGAGCTCATCGAGCCCATTCGGCGCATCATCTTCATCTGATCGAGGAAATCTTCGAACGTGAACTCGTTCTTACGGAGCTTGCGCTCCATCTCGGCGGCCTGATCTTCATCGATCTCGCGCTCGGCCTTCTCGATCAGGCTCATCACATCGCCCATGCCGAGGATGCGGTCGGCCATGCGGTCCGGGTGGAAGACCTCGAACTGATCGAGCTTCTCGCCGACCGAGGCGTACATGATCGGCTTGCCGGTCACCGCCTTGATCGACAGCGCGGCGCCGCCGCGGGCGTCGCCGTCGAGCTTGGTCATGATCACGCCGTCGAAGTTCGCGACCTCGGAGAACTGTTCGGCCACGTTGACGGCGTCCTGGCCGGTCATCGCGTCGACCACCAACAGCACGTTGTGCGGCTTGATCTCCTTGCGGATCTTGCCGAGCTCGTCCATCAGATCGGCGTCCACGTGCAGGCGGCCCGCGGTGTCGACGATCAGCACGTCGTCGAGATTCTGAATCGACTCATCGACCGCCCACTTCGCGATCTGCACCGGGTCGGCGTCAGCGCCCTGTTCGTAGACCGTCGCCCCCACCTGTTCGCCGACGACCTTCAGCTGTTCGATCGCAGCCGGGCGGTAGACGTCGCAGGCGGCGATGCCGACCTTTTTGCCCTGGCCCTTCAGCATCAGGGCGAGCTTGCCGCAGTTCGTGGTCTTGCCCGAGCCCTGAAGGCCGGCCATCAGGATGATCGTCGGAGCGCTCTGCGCGAAGACGATCTCGCGCGAAGCGTCGCCCATCAGCGCCGTCAACTCCTCGTCGACGATCTTCACGACCTGCTGGCCGGGGTTGAGCGACTCAAGCACGTCCGAACCAAGCGAGCGCACCTTGACCTGCTCGGTGAACTGCTTGACGACCTTGAAGTTGACGTCGGCCTCGAGCAGCGCAAGGCGGATGTCGCGCATCGCCTTGTTGATGTCGTCCTCGCTCAGCTTGCCGTGCGAGCGGACGTCGGCGAGTGTCTCCTGGAGTTTTTCCGAGAGTGCGTCAAACATGAAGCTGACTCTAGTGGCCGGGCGCGATCAGGCGGACGGCGAGATCGACGCCGACGTGACACCGCCGAACGTCACAGAGACGCCGTTGGGCGACGCCGCCGGGTATGGAACCTGCACGTCGAAATGAGTTGCCGCGATGTTCGGGTCGGTGTAGATCGAAGTCGGCTCGGTCGTCGGGCTGCCGCTCGGGTAGGTGAACGTGACGGTCCCGTTCAACAGTTGCGCCTTCGGGGCGCTCAAAGTGACGGTGCCTTGAATCCGCATCTTCGTTCCCGCGTACTGGTTGGCCATCGAGAGGCTCACCGAGCTCACGGTGATCGCCGGAGCGCCTGTCGGAGCCGTCGGACCCGGCGTGGTCTTGACCTTCTTGCAGACACGTCGCTTCTTCTTGCCTCTGCCGACGGTCTTGCGCTTGTAGCCCTTCTTGCACTTCTTTTTCTTCTTCTTGGCGACGGACGCGGTGTCGCTGGCGCCGGCGCCTGTCGTAAGCAGCGCCGTCGGCGCGGCAAGCGCGAGAATCAAGCAGAGTGCAAGCAGTGAGTTGCGGCGGCGTATCACCCGCGAGATCGTACTCAAGGCGCTTTCAGCGAACCAAGCTTGTCGCTCAGCCCTGAGAGTGCCTGCGTGAACTCGCCCGGGATGATCCACGTTGCGTTCGTCTCGCTGCCGGCCAACGACTCCAATGCCTGTACGTACTTGTATGCGATCAGCGGCAGGTCGGGGTTGCCGGCGTGGACAGCGTCGAAAACCGTCTTGATCGCGGCGCCCTCGCCCTCGGCCTCAAGAATCTGCGACTGCTTCGATCCCTCGGCCGTCAGGATCGCCGCCTGCTTCTGACCCTCCGCAGTGAGGATCTGCGACTGCTTGACGCCCTCGGCCGTGAGGATCGCGGCGCGGCGGTCACGCTCGGCGCGCATCTGCTTCTCCATCGCATCCTGAATCGTCACCGGTGGGTCGATCGCCTTCAGCTCGACGCGGTTGACGCGGATTCCCCACTTGCCGGTGGCCTCGTCGAGCACAATGCGCAGCTGGGTATTGATCTCGTCGCGCGAAGTCAGCGCCTTCTCCAACGTGAGGCCACCGATCACGTTGCGCAGCGTGGTCGTGGTCAGCTGCTCGATCGCCAGCAGGTGGTTGGCGATCTCGTAGGTCACGGCGCGCGCGTCGTTGATCGTGTAATACAGCACGCTGTCGATCTGCACGACGACGTTGTCCTCGGTGATCACCGGCTGCGGCGCGAAGCTCACGACCTGCTCGCGCATGTCGATCAGCGGGCGCACCCGGTCGACGTATGGGATGACCAGGGCGAGGCCCGGCGAGAGCGTGCGGTAGTAGCGCCCGAGGCGCTCGACCACGCCGGCCTTCGCCTGCGGGATGATCCGCACCCCGCGCAACGCGGTGAACAGGATCAAGACAATGATTGCGATCAGGACGATTGTTCCTGCAGCCATTTGGGCTCCTTAGCTCGGGGAGTCGAGTGGTTCGACGATTGCGGTGGCGCCGGCGATCCGCACGACGCGCACATAAGTCTCTGGTTCGATCCGCGCAACGCCTACGACCGGCGACGAGGTCCAGTTCTCGTTC
This sequence comes from Solirubrobacterales bacterium, assembly GCA_050696815.1. Classification (GTDB taxonomy): domain Bacteria; phylum Actinomycetota; class Thermoleophilia; order Solirubrobacterales; family JACPNS01; genus JACPNS01. The sequence continues at coordinate 6,197 of JBOGYW010000057.1, forward strand.
TCGAGACGAATCAGGCCCGTGTGGTCCTGGGTCAGCGCTTCCAGCACCCGCGCCTGTTTGCCGATCAGCGCGTCGACGTTGGTGAGAATCTCCGGCGGCGACGAAAGGTGGCGCTTGGCGATCGGGCGCAGCGTGAACATCGCGCCGATCGCCATGATCGCGAACGCGGCGAGCTGCAGCTCGATGGAAGCGCCGAACGCCGCAATGATGGCCGTGAGCAGCGCAGCGATCGCCAGCGGGCCGAGAATGAATCCCGTGAACACGATCAGCTCGCCAAATGCGAGCGCCACCGAAATGATTAGCCAACAAGCCCAGTCAGGCATGGCCTCAGTATTAATGAATTGACGGCGGAGCGTTGACGGATCTGGCCAATTGGTTTGCTCCGCCTTCGGTGTGCAGCGCTATTCGGCGATCAGCGCGCGGGCGAAGTCGTCGGCATCGAACGGCCGCAGATCCTCGAGCTGCTCGCCGATGCCGATCATCTTCACCGGAATGCCGAGCTCCTCGGCGATCGCCAGCGCGATCCCGCCCTTCGCCGTGCCATCGAGCTTGGTCAGCACGATCCCGGTCACATCGACCGCCTCGGCGAACAGCTTCGCCTGGCGCAGCCCGTTCTGACCTGTCGTCGCGTCGACCACCAGCAGCGTCTCGTGCGGCGCGCCCGGCAACTGCTTCTCAATCACGCGGCGCACCTTCTTCAGCTCTTCAAGCAGGTTGTCCTGCGTGTGCAGGCGCCCGGCGGTGTCGATCAGAGCCACGTCGATGCCGCGCGAGACACTTGCACCAACGGCGTCGAAGGCGACCGCGCCGGGATCTGAGCCCTGCTCGCCGCGTACGAACTCGGTGCCCGAGCGCTCAGCCCACTCCCCCAGCTGCTCGGTCGCGGCGGCGCGGAAGGTGTCCGCGGCGCCGAGCAGCACGCTGCGACCGAACTCGTTGCGCAGGTGCCAGGCAATCTTGCCGATCGAAGTCGTCTTGCCGGTGCCGTTGACGCCGCAGACCATGATCACGGTCGGCTCGTGGCGCAGGTCGATCGTCGGATCGCCGACCTGGGCGGTCTCGGCGAGCAGCTCCTCGAGCCGCGCGACGATCGCGTCGCCGCCGGCCACCTCGCCTTCTTCCACTTCAGTCTCGAGCCGGCCGACGACCTTTGCCGTCGTGCGGGCGCCGCAGTCGGCGAAAATCAGCAGCTCTTCGAGCCGCTCCCAGGTCGCGTCGTCGAGCACGTCGAAGAGCGTCGAACGGATCTCGGCGCTGAACGCCTGGCGGGTCTTACCGAGCGAATCGCGCAGCCGCGAGAACATGCCGCGGCGGCCTTCGGGCTCGGCCACCTCGGCCTCGGCCTCGGCGGCCGGCGCATCGGTGATGAATAGATCGTTCCAGTTGCGCGGCACGGCGGTGATGTTAGGCCCAGATTGTGAAGGTCGATCAAACAGCCAAAACCGGACGCCGCCGCCTGCCGATCGGTAAGAATCAGAATCATCCGCGAGCTCTCTGCGCGCGGGCCACAGCAACAGCTTTCCAGAAAGGCGCCAACCGTGGGCATCGCACTAATCGTGATCGTGGCGATCATCGTCCTCCTGATCTTGTACTTCGTCGTTACGTACAACGGGCTGATCAAGCTGCGCAACCGCACCGACGAGTCATATTCCGACATCGAGACGCAGCTCAAGCGCCGGCACGACTTGATCCCGAACCTCGTGCAGACGGTTCAGGGCTACGCAGCGCACGAACGTCAGACGTTCGACAGCGTCACCCAGGCGCGCACCAACGCGGTCAACGCCAACGGCCCCGCCGCGCAGGCACAGGCCGAAGGCATCCTCGGCCAGGCGCTTGGCAGGCTGTTCGCGGTCGCCGAGGCCTACCCGGACCTCAAGGCCAACCAGAACTTCCTGCAGCTGCAGAATGAGCTGACGGACACGGAAGACAAGATTCAGGCTTCGCGCCGCTTCTACAACATGAACGTGCGCGACCTCAACATCAAGGTCCAGTCGGTGCCGAGCAACATCATCGCCGGCATAGCGAACATCACGACGCGCGAGTTCTTCGAGATCGAGGACGCAGGCGACCGCGAAGTGCCGAACGTCCAGTTCGGCGACTCGTCGGCCCCCGCGGCTGCGGCACCGGCCGCACCGGCAACGCCCGCGCCTGAAGCCGCGCCGCCAAGCACAGAGCCGCCCGGTCCGCCGACGGCCTAGCCCCACGCGATGTACCAGCAGATAACCAGCAATAAGCGCAAGTCATGGCTGTTGATGAGCGGTTTCCTGCTCGTCTATGCGGCGATTGGCGCCGCGCTCTACGCCTGGCTTCAGAGCCCCGTTGCATTGCTCGCCGTCGCCGGCGTCGCGATCGTGATGGTGCTGGTTTCCTTGTTCGGGGGCGACGACATGGCAGTCGCCGTCGCCGGCGGCCGCAAGATCAACAAGAAGGAAGAGGCGCCCGAGCTGTGGCGGATGGTCGAGAACCTCTCGATCACCGCCGGCCTGGAGATGCCGCGGTTGTACGTTTCCCCTGACCCGGCGCCGAACGCCTTCGCGGCCGGCCGCTCGCAGAAGCAGGCGCTGATCTGCGTCAACCAGGGACTGCTCGAGGTGCTCGACGACCAAGAGATCCAGGGCGTGCTCGCCCACGAGATGTCACACATCCGCAACCTCGACGTACGCCTGATGACCTACGCCGCCGTGCTCGCCGGCTCAATCGCGATGATCGCGCAGCTGATCATGTACGGCCTCTGGTTCGGTGGCGGCGACAGCGACAACCGCAACCCGATCGCGCTCGTCGCCGTATTGCTGACAGCACTGCTGGCTCCGCTGGCGGCGACGATCATCCAGCTGTCGATCAGCCGCAAGCGCGAGTACGTCGCCGACGCGACCGGCGCCGAGCTGACGCGCTATCCGCAGGGCCTGGCTTCAGCGCTCACGCAGATCTCGGGCAACATGGTGCCGACGCACCGCCCGGAGGACGCGATCGCCCACATGATGATCGCGCCTCAGCTGAAGCCTTCCGGCAAGGCGTCGGCGCTGTTTTCGACGCACCCGCCGACGGAAGACCGGATCGCCCGCCTGACCGAGATGGCAGGTGGCATCGGCCACCGCCACGACCGTCCGGTCGGCGAGTACTTCGTGACACCGTTCAGCGGCGGCGGCGCACAGCCGGTGCCGCAGCCCGGCTACGCGGACTACGCCTAGGCGACGATCAGTTCGCCGAGCTCGGTGTCCGTGCCGGTCATCCGGCGCGTGATCACCTTGCTGATGCCGTCGGCGCCCATCGAGACGCCGTAGAGACAGTCGGCGGCGTCCATCGTGCGCTTCTGGTGGGTGATGACGATGAACTGCGAGTGGTCGCTGTGCTCGCGTAGCAGCGCGACGAGACGATCGATGTTGACGTCGTCGAGCGCGGCCTCGGCCTCGTCGAAGATGTAGAACGGGCACGGCTTGGTGAGGAAGACGCTGAACAGGAATGCCAGCGCCACCAATGAACGCTCGCCGCCCGAGAGCAGCGTGAGGCGGCGGCCGGACTTGCTGCCCGGCAGCGTGACATCGATCTCAACGCCGTACTCGATCTCCGAGTCCTGCGACGCGTCGGGGTCTTCCGGCATCGCTTCTTCGGCCGCGTCGGCCGCGGCGTCAACCTCGGCCTGGTCGGCGCCGGCGGCGGTCAACGGAGCGACCTTCGGCCGCTCTTCCTGCACGAGGTTGAGCTTGCCGCTGCCGCCCGGGAACAGGCGACCGATCAGTTCTTCGAAGTGCGTGCTGGTGCTGGCGAAGGTCTCTTCAAAGCTGGTGCGGATCGTCTTGTCGATCTCTTTGATCAGGTCGCCGAGTTCTTTCAGCGCCGACTCCAGATCGTCGCGCTGGGCTTCAAGCTCTTCGACGTGCGCGAGTGCCTCGGCGTACTCGTCCTGCGCCAGCGGGTTGATCGGACCGAGCAGCTCGCGGCGACGCGTGATCCGGGCGAGGCCGCTCGCGATCTCTTCAAGACGCGACTCGTCGAGCAGGCGCTCCGCGGCGTCGACCGGGCGGCCAAGGGCTTCGGCCAGCTCGCCGGCGGCCAACGTTGCGTCGGCGTGCAGGTCGCGTGCGCGCTGCGCGCGAACCTCCGCGGTCGTCACCTGTTCGCCCTTCTCGCGCAGTGAGGCCTGGAGTTCCGCCTCGCGAGTGGCGTGGGCGCGCAGCTCTTGTGCGAGCTTCTCGCCTGCTTCGCGGTCGCCGTCGAGCGCGGTCGCGAGCACCGCGACACGTTCGTTGGCGCACACTGCTGCTTCGGCAAGCGCGTCGGCCAACGACTGCGCGTGAGGCGAAGCGGCCTGCATCGTCGCGACCTTCGTTGAAAGCTCTTCACGGCGGCGGCGCTGCAGCTCGGCTGCGCGCTGCATCTGCTCAGCGTGCGAGCGCTCGCTGCGCAGCTCGGCCTCGACAGCGGCTCGTCGCACGGCGGTCGGGCCGTCGGCCAGCCCGGCCTCGATGCGGCGTTCGATCGCCCGCTCCTGGCCCTGCACGGCGCCGGAAAGCTCGTCGCGAGCGACGCGGGCGGTGCGCGCGGCAGTGTGCGCTTCTTCACGCTGCTGCTCACTGCGCTTGAGCGAGATGTCGATCGCTTCGAGCGCGGCGGTGGCGGTCACCTCCGCTGTGCGGGCGGATTCAAGTTTCTCGGTCAAGGCGTCGCGACGATTGCGCTCCGAAAGCACCTTCTGCTCGCCCCCACCCGGCGCTTGGCGCAGCTCGCCGGTCGCGCCGAAGAACACGCGGCCCTCGCGGGTGACGGCGACGCCGCCGAAGTCGGATGGCAGGGATTCGAGCGAGTCGACGACCCAGACGTCGACGAGCAGAGCGGCGACGATCGACTCGGCACGGCCCTGCGAGTTCAGTTTGTCGCCGAGTCGCTGTGCGCCGGGCGGCGGCGGGGTCGCGGCGGCACGGTTCGCGCGGCCCGTGAGCATCGCGGAACCGCCGTTCTCGCCGAGCCCGTCCAAGAACGACTGGCCCGCGCCGAGGTCCTCCACGACGGCTGCCCGCAGGCGGCGTCCCAAGACGGCCGTCACAGCGGGGTCGTACCCCGGCTCAACCGCGAACTGCTCGGCCAGCGCGTCGGCGCCGGCGTCGCTGGCGGCCTCGCGGAGGAACTGCTCGACCGCTCCGAATTCACCTTCGAGGCGCGCGCGTTCGCTGCGAGCGTCGGACAGCGCCTGCTGGCCTTCGCCCAATGTACGGCGCGCCGATGCCGCCGTCTGCTCGGCCTGCTCGGCGAGTGAGCGGTCCGATTCGTAAGTCTGTTCGAGCCGCGCCAGCTCTTCACGCGCGGCCACGTGCTCGGCGCGCATGTCCACGAGCTCGGCTTCGAGTTCAGCGCGGCCCTGGCGCTCGATCTCGGCGAGTTCACCTTCGAGCTGCGCGATCCTTGAGGTGTCGACCTCGGGCTGCACATCCAGCTCCAGCTGCCCGAGCTCGCCCTGGCACCGCTCGGTCTCGGCGGCGATCCGCGACACACGCTCAGCCGCACGTTCACGCGCTCCCTCGATCCGCTCAACAACCGAACGCACCGAGAACAACGACTCGGTCGCCTTCTCGCGCCGCGCCGCCTCGGCAGCGATCTTCTGCTCGGAAATCTCGCGCTGCCTGGCGACATCGGTGAGCTGCTGCTCGATCTGCTGTTGCGCCGTGCGCGCCTCGCCGGCAAGCTTGACGGCGCCGTCGAGCTCCTGGCCGGCGCGCAGCAGCTGGTCCGAAGCCTGGTCGGCGCGTAGTTCGTTGGCCTGCAGCTCGAGCCGCGCGTGCGTCTCGGCGGCCTCGGCCTGGCGCTTCAGGGGTTTGAGCCGGCTGCGCGCCTCACGCTCGACATCGAGCAGACGATCGAGGTTGTCGCGCGTCTTCTCTAATTTCAGCTGCGCGCGGCGGCGGCGCTTGCGGTGCTTGCCGAGACCGGCGGCCTCTTCGACCAGCAGGCGGCGATCCTTCGGCTTTGAGGAGACGATCTCATCGACCTTGCCCTGCGAGAGCACCGAGTGCATCTCTTTGCCCAGTCCGGTGTCGCTGAGCACCTCGATCACGTCGACGAGCCGGCAGCGTGCGCCGTTGATGCGGTACTCGCCTTCGCCGTCGCGGCTCAGCCGGCGGGTGATCGAAAGTTCGGAGAACTCGCTTTCGAGCGTGCCGTCGGAGTTGTCGAAGATCAGCTCCACCTCGGCGGCGGATGCCGATGGAACGCCTTCGGCGCCGCCGAACAAGAGGTCTTGCATCTGCTGGCCACGCACCGCGCCGGCGCTCTGTTCGCCGAGCGCCCAGACGATCGCATCGGACACGTTCGACTTGCCGGAGCCGTTCGGGCCGACGATCACCGACACGCCCGGGCCGAAATCGAGTCGCGTCTTGCTGGGGAACGATTTGAACCCCTTCATCTGAACGGCTTTTAGATACATGTCCGAAACTCAGTCAGCTGTTTGCGTGTCACTTCTTCGCGGTTTCCGCGTCCAACCGCGCAAGCGCAGCCTCGGCCGCAGCCTGCTCGGCCTCCTTCTTGGAGCGCCCGCTGCCCGTACCGTACTGGTCGCCTCGGATCTCAATCGCACACTCGAAAACGACGTCGTGCGGCGGTCCCTCCGACGAAAGCAGCACGTAGATCGGCTTGTCGCCGCGGCGCGCCAAACGTTCCTGCAAACGCGACTTAAAGTCGCCCGGCCGCTCGAATGCGTCGGTGACTTCCTCGGCAAACGCATCGACCACCGCGTCGGCGGTGCGCTCGTACCCGAACTGCAGGTAACAAGCTCCGATCACCGCTTCGCAGATCGCGCCAGACGACAACATCATGATGAGGTTGAACATCAACAAGGACAGCGTCGGTCAACCTACCAGTGCCGGCCCCTCCATAGATACCAAGCAAGTATCGACCGAGGTCCTGGTGCAAAACGGTGGCACGGTGGGCGTGGGGGGTATTTACACCCAGGAAGAATCCAACACCGTGACCAAAGTGCCTTTGCTTGGCGACATTCCCTTCCTGGGCTTTTTCTTTCGCCAGGAATTGAAACGCAATGACAAGCGCGAGCTGCTTATATTCGTAACGCCGAGGGTTATCAAGGATACGATGACCCTACGCTGAACGACCCCCAAACCCCAACGCGGCCGCAGGCAACTGCGGCCGTTTTTTTGCCGGTTCGCGGCTACGTGGCTACGGTTTCGCTAGAATGGTCGCATGCACAGCGCCGCCCCGGCCATTGTTGAGCAGCTCGGTTCCGAGCCAGGAAATATTTTCCTGGTCGGGATGATGGGTGCGGGCAAGACTTCGGTTGGCCGCGTCCTGGCGAAGCGCTTGAACAAAACTTTCTATGATTCGGATCATGTGATCGAGCAGCGCACCGGGGTGAAAATACCAGTGATCTTCGAGATCGAAGGCGAGCCGGGTTTTCGAAATCGCGAATCGGTTGTTCTCGACGAGTTAACCGCGCTGCACAATATCGTGCTCGCTACCGGGGGCGGAGCCGTGCTGGCACAGGCGAATAGGGAAAGACTCAGGACCAGAGGCACGGTCGTGTATCTCAGGGCGAGCGTGAAGGACCTGCTCAATCGAACGCGGCACGACAAGAATCGCCCGCTTTTGCAGACCGCGGATCCGCGGGCACGGCTCAATGAGATCTACGAATTGCGCGATCCGCTCTATCGAGAAGTTGCACACGTGACGATCGATACCGGCAGCCAAAGCCTCTCGACGCTCATGAATCGGCTGTATCTGGCACTGGAGGCCGCGTGCGATCGAACTGCCACGATGAACCAGCCGCAATGCAAACCCTGATCGTGGGTCTAGGTGATCGGACGTACCCGATTCACATCGGGGAAGGACTTCTCGCTCGCGCCGATCTGTTCCTGCCCCATTTGCCTCAGCGCAAGGTTTCCGTGGTCACCAATACTACGGTCGCGCCCCTCTATCTCGACAGACTCAGTGCGGCGCTTCGCAGCTCGGGCGTGGAAATCATCCCGATCTTGTTGCCGGACGGCGAGCAACACAAGAACTGGATCATTCTGAACGTGATTTTCGATGCGCTGTTGTCGAATCGTTGTGAACGTAAGTCCGCAATCATTGCCCTTGGCGGGGGAGTGGTGGGCGATCTTGCAGGGTTTGCCGCGGCCAGCTATCAGCGAGGCGTGCCTTTCATTCAGGTACCAACGACCCTGCTTGCGCAAGTGGATTCATCCGTCGGCGGCAAGACGGCAATCAATCATCCGCTCGGAAAGAACATGATTGGTGCGTTCTATCAGCCAGGCATGGTCCTGGCCGATACCGGACTGCTCGTCACCCTGCCGGTTCGCGAATTTTCCGCAGGCTTGGCCGAGGTGATCAAGTATGGCTTGATCATGGATTTGCCG
>JBOGYW010000058.1:0-14263 GCA_050696815.1 Solirubrobacterales bacterium
GGTCTGAGCCGCCTGCAGCAAACATGTGCTTCAGGGCACCGTCAACATCAACTGACATATCAAGGCCTATCGGCACTGGACGCCTGTGCTTTAGCCCTGGGCGCGTCCAAACAAAAAGAACCCCCGGCACGCTGCCGGGAGTTCCAGTTGTTTGCGGATGATTGCGGAAGCGTCGCCTAGGCGACTTCGCGCAAGCCCTGGGACCAGCTCAGCTTGCGCAGTTTGCGCAGCGAGTGCGTCTCGATGTGGCGCACGCGCTCGCGGGTGATGTTGAAGACCTTCCCGACTTCGTCGAGCGTCTTCGGCTGCTCACCACCGATGCCGAAGCGCAGCTCCAGCACACGGCGTTCGCGGTAGGAGAGGTTCGCCAGCGCGCTCTGCAGGTTCTCGCTGCGCAGCGTGTCGGCGGCCGCGTCGAACGGGTCGGGAGCGTTCTCGTCGGCCACGAACTGGCCGAACTCGCTCTCGTCCTCGTCTCCGACCGGCTTCTCCAACGAGATCGGCGTCTGTGCGAGGCGGCGAATCTGCTCAACCTCTTCCTTGCCGATCTCGGTGATTCCCGAAATCTCCTCGATCGTCGGTTCACGGCCGAGCTCGCTGAGCAGCTGGCGCTCGGCGCGCGTGATCTTGTTCAGGCGCTCGACAACGTGGACAGGGATGCGCACTGTGCGCCCCTTGTCGGCGAGCGCCCTCGCGATTGCTTGGCGGATCCACCACGTGGCATACGTGGAGAATTTGAATCCCTTGCGGTAGTCGAACTTCTCTGCGGCACGCACCAATCCCAAAGTGCCTTCCTGGATCAGATCCAAGAAGGACAGTCCCTGGTTTCGGTAGTTCTTCGCGATCGAGACAACCAGTCGCAGGTTCGCCTCGACCATCTTGTGTTTGGCGTCCATGTCGCCACGCTCGATGCGCTTGGCGAGCTGGACTTCTTCAGCAGCCGTCAACAGATCGACACGGCCGATCTCCTTGAGAAAGAGCTGCAACGAATCGGTCGTGCCCTCCAAGGCAGGCGACTCGTTGAGCTTCTTCTTGGCAATTGCTGCCGACCAAGCGGCTTCGGCGCCGTGCTCAGAGTCCATCTCGTCGAGCACGTCGATGTCGGCATTTTCGAGCCAGCCACGCAGGGCCTCGGGCTCGACGCCTTCCAATCCGGCTTCGGCCGCAAGGGCCATCGCCTCCCCCAAAGTCGTAACGTTTGTCTGACGACAACGTTCGATCAGCACGCGTACTTCGTCTGTTACTTCTGCTGAATCCTGAGCTTGAACTTCAATCACAGACATATCGCACTTCCGGTCCTATTTGTTCCCTAGTTGCAAATTCGAATTCCCTGGTGGTGAATTCGGAAACACTCCCGGCGCCCGTCAACTAAACGAATGTTCGACTTGACGGATACCTAATTCTGTTTCATGTTGCGGTACCTCGCATGTGCCGACGGCGATAGGTTCCTGGTTTCCCGTTCAACGATGTCCCCAAACGCATCGCAATGCGGAAAACCTTCTTGCGCGAACCGTCGCCTAAATCGGCTTGCATGTTCATTCTAAGCATTTGTGGGGAACCCGTGGGGACACAGATTCAAATTTGGACGCCCGTATATGGGGTCATGGACCCATGGCCAAACGCCGGCACTCCGGACCGCGTCCAGGTTTTGTGAATGCGCGTCCAATCTGCAGCTTCCCGAGGCCGCTTGACAGCTGGCGGTACTCTGCAGTACCATCCTTCGCCGAGGAACTTCTGCCGTTAGATTGAGGAGCCAAGCGATGAGCGACACGACTTCAGCAGTGACCGAGAGCGCGACCCAGGAACACGGCGGGAAGCTGCTGGCGCGACGGCTCGCCGCGGCAGGCGTGTCGAAACTGTTCACGCTGTCGGGCGGCCACATCTTCTCGGTCTACGACGGCTGCCGCGACCTCGGCATCGACATCGTCGACGTGCGCCACGAGCAGACCGCCGCCTTCGCCGCCGAGGGCTGGGCGAAGGTCACCCGCGAGCCGGGCGTCTGCGCGTTGACCGCCGGCCCGGGCGTGACCAACGGCATGAGCGCGATCACCGGCGCCCTCGAGAACGAGTCGCCGATGGTGGTGTTCGGCGGCCGCGCGCCGGCCTTCCGCTGGGGCCAAGGCTCGCTGCAGGAGATCGACCACGTGCCGTTCATGAAGCCGGTCACGCGCCTGGCCGAGACGGCGATGGCGACCGACCGCATTCCCGGGTTGGTCGACGAAGCTTTTGCGGCCGCCGTCGGACCGCCCGGCGGCCCCGCCTTCGTCGACCTGCCGATGGACGTCGTCTTCATGGAGGGCCTGGTGTCAGACGCACCGTTTGCCGAGAACGACCCGGCGCTGTTCGAACCCGCCGACGGCTCGCTGATCGAGCGCGCGGCGACGCTGCTGGCCGGCGCCGAACGGCCGGTGATCATGGCCGGAACCGGCCTCTACTGGGGCCACGGCGAGTCCGAGCTGCACAAGCTCTCGGAAGAGCTGCAGGTGCCGGTGTTCCTCAACGGACTCGGCCGTGGCTGCCTGCCGGCCGACCACCCCAACTTCTTTGCCCGCGCCCGCTCCACCGCTTTGAAGGGCGCCGACGTGGCGCTCGTGATCGGCGCCCAGCTCGACTTCCGCCTGGGCTTCGGCGGCTCGTTCGGCGAGGACACCGAGCTGATCCTGCTGAACGGCACGCCGCCGAGCAAACGCACTGAGCGCACCGTCGCCGTGGAGCTGGTGGGCGGCATCGCCCGTTCGCTGGCCGCGTTGCGCGAGGGTGCGAGCGGCGGCGGTGTGGACGCTCGCGCCGCGTGGATCTCGCAGCTGCGCGAGGTCGAAAGTGAAAAGCGCGCTGCCGAGAAGGCCGAACTCGAGGACTCGCGGGCGCCATTGCATCCGGTGCGGGTGTACGCCGAACTGGCGCCGATGCTCGACCGCGACGCCACGATCGTCTGTGACGGCGGCGACTTCGTGAGTTACGCCGGCAAGTACATCGACACCTACGAGCCCGGCTGCTGGATGGACCCGGGTCCGTACGGCTGCCTCGGCACCGGCCCCGGCTATGCGCTCGCCGCGAAGCTGGCGAAGCCTGACAAGCAGGTCGTGATGATGATGGGCGACGGCGCCTTCGGCTTTGCGGGCATGGACTTCGACACGCTCGTGCGCCACAACGTGCCGGCCGTCGCAATCATCGGCAACAACGGCATCTGGGGCCTTGAGAAGCACCCGATGGAGTTCCTCTACGGCTATTCGGTCGCGGCCGAACTGACGCCGGGCATGCGCTACGACCAGATCGCCGAAGTGCTCGGCGGCCACGGTGAGTTCGTCGAGCGGCCGGAAGACCTGCGCCCGGCGATCGAGCGTGCCTTCGAGAGCGGCAAGCCGGCGGTCGTCAACGTGCTGACCGATCCGTCGGTCGTTTATCCGCGCAGCGCGAACCTCGCCTGAGGGCGGCCCACCACTCACATAGGATGGCCGCCATGAAAAAGTGGCTCGTGCTGATCATCATGTGTGCGGCGCAGTTCATCATGGTGCTTGACACGACCGTGATGAACGTGTCCGTCTCGAACGTCGTCGAAGACCTCGATACGACGATCACCCAGGTTCAGCTGGCGATCACGCTTTACACACTCGTGATGGGCTCGTTCATGCTGCTTGGCGGGAAGATGGGCGACATCTTCGGTCGCAAGAAGATCTTCGGCATCGGTCTGCTGGTCTACGGCCTGGGGTCGATGATCACGGCGCTCAGCCCGAACGTCGGCTGGCTGCTGTTCGGTTGGTCGGGCGTGGAGGGCGTCGGCGCCGTACTCGTGATGCCCGCGATCATCTCTCTTACCGCGGCCAACTACCGAGGCCGTGACCGCGCCACCGCCTACGGGGCGCTCGGCGGCATCGCCGCGGCGGGCGCGGCGGCAGGCCCGCTGATCGGCGGTTGGGTCACCGAGGCGCTGACGTGGCGCGTGGTTTTCGCCGCTGAAACGCTTGTCTGCATCGTGATCGTGATTTTCATGCGCACGATCGCCGACTCGCCGAGCAAGGAAGAGCGCAAGCGCATCGACTGGGGCGGCGCTGCGCTCTCGGCGACCGGTTTGGGATTGATCGTGCTCGCGCTGCTCAAGGCCGGCGAGTGGGGCTTCGTCACGCCGACCGGCGCGCTCGAGATCAACGGCCATGAGATCACGCCCTTCGGCTTCTCGGTCGTGCCGTTCATGATCGCCGCGGGATTCCTCGTGCTCGCTGGGTTCTTCCGCTGGGAGCGGCGCGTGATCGCCGGCGGCGAAGTGCCCCTGATGCATCCCGACATCCTGCGCAAGTTGCAGCTGCGCAACGGCCTGGTGATGCTGATGGCGCAGCAGACGATCATCGGCGGCGTGTTCTTCGTGATCCCGATCTACCTGCAGTACGTGCTCGAGTTGAACGCGTTCGAGACCGGCGTGAAGCTGATGCCGATGTCGATCGCGATGCTGATCACGGCGTTCACCGGGCCGAAGCTCGCGGTCACGCGCTCGCCGCGCCAGATCGTGCGTGGCGGCCTCGTGCTCGTGGTCGTGGGCGCGTTGGTGCTTGTGGCGTCGATCACACCCGAGATCAGCGGCGCGATCTTCTTCACCGGCATGGCGATCTTCGGCGCCGGTTTCGGCTTCGTGGCCTCGCAGCTGGGCAACGTAATCATGTCCTCGATCGGCGACGCCGACCGCGGCGAGGCCGGCGGGCTGCAGGGAACGTCACAGAACATCGGTTCCTCGATCGGTGTCGCGCTGATCGGCGCGGTGCTGTTGACCAGCCTCGCCAGCGGCGTGAACGAAACAGTTCAGACCGATCCCGCGCTGTCCGCATCCGCGAAGACCGCCGTGCAGCAGGGCACCGCTGACGGCCTCGACATTCTCACCCGCGACCAACTCGACGAGATCGCGGAGAACTCTGGGCTGCCGAAATCCGAGACCGACGAGGTGATCGCGATCTACCAAGACGCCCAGCTCACCTCGATCAAGAAGGCTCTGCTGCTGGCGTCGCTTCTCGGCGCGCTCGGGCTGATGATCGCCAGTCGCCTGCCCACGGTCCCGGGCGTGGAACTCGGGGCGCCCGACGAGTCCACCGGCGATGCGGCCGGCGGAGGTCCGGAGCCGCTACCGGCGCCCGCCTAGCGGCGCTCAGCCCCGGGCCGCGATGTCAAGCGCCAGCCCGTACAAAATGTCATGCTCGCTAACTTCGATCGCGCCCAGCCCGAACGCGTCGATCGACGCCAGCAGAATCGCTGCGCCGGCGACGATCGTCGGCGCGCGGTCGGGGTGCAGGCCGGTCACGTTCCCGCGCTCGGACAGCGGCAGTGCGGCGAGCTGCTTCAGCATCCGCGCGCAGGCCTCGCGCGTGATCGCGTAGCCGTGGACCTTCCAGGGGTCGAAGACCTCGAGCTGCTGGTCCACCGACGCGAGCACGGTCGGCGTGCCCGCGACGGCGACGCCGTGCGTGACGCCGGCCCGGAACTCGGCCGGCACCGACTCGGCGATGATCGACGTGACCGCGCCGGTCAGTTCGACCAGCTGTGCCTCGCTCGGCGGATCGTCGTGTAGATGGCGCTCGCTCTGGCGGACGGCGCCGATCTTCGTCGAGACGTGAAAACTCAGGGCACCGTCGTCGCCGACGATGAACTCGGTGCTGCCGCCGCCGATGTCGATCACGACGCCGCGGCCCCCGGCGCCGACCGGCGCGGCGGTGCCGGCGCCGATGAAGGTCAGCTCCGCCTCGCGGTCGCCGCCGATCACGTCGATCTCCACGCCGAAGCGGCGGGCGATCTCCTGCTGCAGGTCGGCGCCGTTGGCGGCTTCACGCACGGCGCTGGTGGCGACGCCGCGCACGCGCTGCGCGCCGGCCGCCGTGAACTCGTCGCGGTACTCGCCGATCGCCGCGTAGACGCGCTCGCAGGCCTCCTCGCCGAGCACACCGGTCTCGTCGACACGGTCGGCCAGGCGGGTGACGATCGAGCGGCGTGACAGCTCGGCGATCTCGCCGTCTTCCACGTCCGCAAGCAGCAACCTCGTGGAGTTGCTGCCGATGTCGATCGCCGCGACGCGCACGCGGCTCAGTCGAAGGCGTCGGAGTGCGTCAGCAGTCCGAACATCACGACGAAGCAGAGGATCATCACGGTGACCGACCAGATCGGGTAGGCGCCGATCGAGAGGAAGTGCGCGATGCCGCCGATTGCGGCGAACGTGACGGCCATGATCATGCCCGAGGCGTGGCTCTTGAACAGCAGCGCCGCCGCGTAGATCTGCAACGCGCCGAGGATCAGATAGATGATGCCCCAGGTCGTGAGGTCACCGAACAGGTACTGGGCGACGTCGAACTGGTCGGCCTTCGCCAGCGAGGCGATGCCGTCGATCAGGTTGAGCACGCCGGCGATCGCGAGCAGCGTGCCGGAGAAGCCGATCCAGCCGGTCGCGTAGTTGCCCTTGTTTTGAGTCACGGAAAGATTCCCCCTGGTTGGTGGTCAACGGTCGAGGGCAAACCTACCGCCGCGAGCGGCCGCGGGTGCGCTGCTTGCAACTTTCGCCACGCCAAACTCGCACCAAGGTTCACCTTGGAGCGCGGTTAGGAGGCCGGTACGCCGGCGAACTCGCCGTCGACCCGCCACTTGCGGATCTGCGAGAGCGTGCCGGAAACGGTGGCGACCAGCGGGACGGCAAGGATGCCGCCGGCGACGCCGCCCAGCACCGTGCCGACCATCACCGAGGTGAGCGTGATGATCGGCGGCAGGTTGACGCGCGTGCCGATCACGAACGGTGAGATGAAGTAACTCTTGAACTGCGAGACGAGCAGGTAGATCAGTCCCATCGCGATCGCCGCCCCGACGCCCTGAGAAGCCAGCGCGATCGCGATCGCCGTGAACGCGGCCAGCCAGGCGCCGACGATCGGCAGAAACGCGGCGACGAAGATGATGATCGCGATCGGCAGAATCAGCGGCAGCCCCAGCAGATAGGCGCCGAGCGATATGAAGAACGTATTGAAGAGCGCAACGATCGACGTGCCCTGCAGGTACGCGGCCAGCGTGCCGTAGGCGCCCTGACCGAGCCTGTCGATCGCCGGCCGGCGGGCATCCTCGACGAAGCCGAGCGCCCAGTTCCAGTAGCGGTCGCCGTCGCGCAACATGTAGCCGGTCATCACGATCGCCAGCACCATCGTTACCACCGCCTGGCCGACTAGCGGGACGATCGTGCCGAGGCCGGATACCAGCGCCTTTTCGATCTTCGGGCCGGCGTCTTGCAGCTTTTCCGCCAACGCGTGAGCCTGTGTCGGGTTGACGTTGAACGGCGAGCCCTCGAGCACCTGCTCGAGCTCGTCGGCCGAGTGCTTGAGTGTCGACGCAAAGTTGCCGGCGTTCGAGATCAGCGGCGGAATCGTCAGCAGCGCGATGCCGACCAGCACGGCCAGCGCGATGCCGATCGTGGCCGTCGCCGCCAGCCCGGACGACCAGCCGCGCCGCCGCAGGCGCTCGGCGACCGGAGCGAGGATCGACGAGACGAGGATCGCGATCAGCAGCGGCACGACGACGAAGCTCAGCTGGATCAACACGAAGACGACGATCCCCAGCGCAATGAAGCAGACGATGAAGCGCCACGAAAGGCCGGCGAGAAAGTCAAGCAGCGCCCAGGGACGCTGTGGTTGCGGCGGCGAAGCGGCCGCCGGTGCGGCGTGTTCGTTCATCGCCGCCCAGGCTACAGGCGAGCAAAGCGGCAGTTAGATGCCTGGCGATCCCTCGCGCAGGCCGCCCTCTTCGAGCCAGCGGATCAGCACCTTGTGCATCTCGCCGGCGCCGATGATCTCTTCCGGCCCCTCGCTCCAGTGCTTCGGCACGAAGGCGAACGGCTCGGCCTGCATGCCGCCGAGCCCGCCGTGCGAGCCGACCAGCTCCTCGAAGGCCGCGACCTCGCCGGACTGTGGGTCATACATGCTCACGACGTAGACGTCGGGCGCGTTCTTGAAGCCATCGTTACGCGCGAGGTGGCGCGCCGCGTGCGGTCCGAAGTGCTCGAGCGGGTCCTTGCCCTCGACGCGTCCGTCACGCAGGTACTGCATCCCGTCGGCGCCGATCGCGACCGGGCCGTCGTTCTCGGTGGTGACCATCACGAAGCCGACCCCGGGATGCGTCGCCAGCGTCGTCAGCAGGCCGGGATAGGCGACCTCGAGCCGCTCGCGCGTGCAGCGCTGCGCCTCTTCGGGCATGTAGATCAGGCCGAGATTGCCGGAGGCGAGCACGATCGTGTCCGGCTTGTCGGAAGAGCTCTCAATCGCCTCGCGCAGCTGGATCTGGTCCTGTTCGGGGCCGAGCGCGACCTGCCCGGTTTCGTCGAGCCGCGGTCGAGCCGCCGCTCGCACGACCGTCGCCGTCGCGCCCGAGGAGTTGGCCGCCTGCGTGATCGCGGTGCCGATACTGCCCCAGGCCTCATCGACGCCGTCGACCATCGCGACGTCGTGGCCGCCGTCGGCGATCGCCTGGCGCACGAGGTCTTCGAGCGTCAGGCCGAAGCGCTGCAGGAAGGTCGCGCCCTGCGACTGGCCGTGGTCGGAGAGCACGACGAACTCATACGGCCGTGGCGCGTGCTTGGCGACGCGCTCGAGCCGCGCGAACTGACGGTCCAGGCGGCGCAGCACGTCGAGTGCGTCGCGCCGCTCGATGCCGCTGTGGTGGGCGACCTCGTCGTAGCCGACGAATGTGGCGTAGCTGACCGGCACGCCCTCGAACAGGTCGCCCATCAGCGAAAAGATGTTGAAGTCGCGCATGATCACGGTCATGCCGCAGCGCAGCAACGGGTATATGCCGCCGCGGTCGACACGCGGCTGCACGTCGAGC
Organism: Solirubrobacterales bacterium; assembly: GCA_050696815.1. Lineage (GTDB taxonomy): Bacteria > Actinomycetota > Thermoleophilia > Solirubrobacterales > JACPNS01 > JACPNS01. Next base: position 8,830 of record JBOGYW010000058.1, read on the forward strand.
CGGCGCTGGCGCGCGGCCTCGATCAGCTCGGTGGCGATGTCAAAGGCAGCGAGCGTGAACGTGCGCGGCGGGTTGTACGGATCGGCGAAGTAGGCGTAGAAGTCGCGTGAGTAGAGCTTCTCGCGCACGCGACTGAGGGTGAGCAGCGAACGCGGTGCGTCGCCCGACATCAGATTTCCGCGACTCGTGCCGCCGTAGGCGAGCAGGCCTTCGCCGTTGCTCAGCCGCTCCTCGACCTTGGCGACGTCGCCGGCGTTGCTCGAGGTCACCAACTCGCCTGTCTCGCGCTCGTACCAGCGGAATGCCGGAATCCCCTCGTTGCTGCCGAGCAGCAGGCCGGCCTGGCTGGCACTCGTCTGGGACGACAGGTCGCACTCCCAGCGCACGATTCGATGCGTGCCCTCCTGCATCCAGCGCGCCAGGGTGGGCATGTGGCCGTTGGTGATCGCGCGACGCAGCACCGGCTCGGCGAGGCCGTCGATCTCCAGGAAGAACACTCCCGGCACGTCGGTCTGATGGATCTCACGGCCCTGCCGGCGTGCGACGCGGCGCGCGGCGCGCGTCACGACGCGCTCGTAGTACCAGTCGCGCTCGCCGAGCGACAGCACGGTCGTGGCAAGGATGTTGACGATCGTGATGATCACGCCGACCAGCACCGCCGACCAGAAGTCGACGGTCACGCCGTCGATCCACTCGGCCAGCAGCGTGATGATCGCGCCACTGATCAGCATCGAGCCGATCCCGAAGGTGAAGACGGCGAAGCGCAGGGCCAGCGAAATCACTAGCGGCCACAGCAAAACGTTCACGATCGAGAGCGCCAGGGCAATCTCGATGCCGTGGATCGCGCTGTCGACCTCGAAGTGCGGCAGCAGCCACGAGAGCCAGTAGATCACCAGCCCGTTGAAGACGATCAGCGCGCCGGCGCGCAGCACCGTCCCGAGGATCGATTTCGCGCGGCCACTCATGCGGGATCCACCGTAGCGCTGGCGCCGGGCTGGATGATCTCGACGCGTGTCGGCACACCGAGCTGCTCGACCATGCTGCAGAACTTCAGCGGCGGCTCGGTCAAGAGGTGCGGCTGCTTGCGGTGCATACCGGCCAGCAGAAAGCCGCCCCAGTGGATCGGCACTGCGACGCGCGGGCGGATCAGCTCGACGGCCTGGGCCGCGCGGCGCGGGTCGAGATGGCCGACGCCGAGCTTCGGCCCCCAGCCCCACACCGGCAGTAGCGCGAGGTCGACGGGAGCCAGCTCGCGCATCGCCTGGTAGAGATCGGTGTCGCCCGCGAAGTAGAACGACTGCGAACCGCTGACGACCCAGCCGAGCGCCTCGGTCCAGTCGTTCCACGGCCAGCGTTTGCCGCCGTGAATCGCCTTCACGGCTCTGAAGCTGAGGCCGGCGGCCTCGACAGTTTCGTCCTCGGACGCGCCGAGCACGTTCTTGAAGCCGAAGCCCCGCATCAGCTCGACGCAGTCGTTCGGCACGACGACGACGATGTCGCGCGGCAGCGTCTTGACCGAGCGGCGGTCGAGGTGGTCGAGGTGCGAGTGCGAGATCAGCAGCACGTCGGGCCTGCCGTAGATGCCCTCGTCGATCGCCGGTGCGTGGCGCTGCAGGTGCAACAGGTGCCCGCGGAACAGCGGGTCCATCAACACGCGCACGCCGTCGAGCTCGACGAGCGAAGTCGAGTGACCTGCGAAGTGAACCTGCATTGGGCTGGCGGGGCCGGGCATCGGGGGAAGTGTTACAGCCCGTGCCCGGCCCGCTCAGCCGAAGAGCTAGACCTGCTTGTTGAGCTCACGCAGCTGGAAGGCCAGCACGATCTGCGTGATGCCGCGCGCCAGCGCGGCGGCCGCGACGAAGATGATCAGCAGCACGACCTTGCGGCCGAAGTAGCCGGCCGCCCAGAAGGCCAGCCCGACCTCGATGATGCCGAGCACCAGCGTGAGCCACCAGAGATCGACTTCGCGGTCCATCAGGGCGATGCAGATGTCGAACACGCCCTTGAACAGCAGGAACCAGCCGATGATCGCGGCCAGCGCAACAAACGTGTCTTGCGGCGAGAACAGCGCGACGATGCCGATGATGATCAGCGCCATCCCGAGCGCGACGTAGGCCCATTTCCATTTGTCGACGAGCATCGACATCATCAGGTCGGTGACGCCGGCGCCGATGAAGACGATTCCGGCGAGCACGCCGATCGTCGTCACGGACGTCGTGTCGAAGCGCAGGATGATCAGCGCGATGATCGTCCAGGCGATGCCGGTGACGAGCGGGATCCACCAAAGCTTGGTGAACTCCTTGACGGGATCGGGAGCGCTGGTGGTAGCGGCTTCCATAGGTACTTCTCCTTGCGGTCGGATGGCGATGCGCGAGCCGGAAAGACTCCAATCGCCTCAATTCGTGCCGCGCGAGCCCTCCCCTGCGTCCGGCAATCCCGCGACCGGCCGCCAGATCCCATAGGATGCGCCCAGCAATGGCCGACGATCCGACCGAGAAACTCACTCCCGACGCGGAGGCCGAGGCACCCGCCGCCACGGCGACGCCGAAGACCAAGCTCGGCTGGGGCATCGGCGCGCTGATCACGGTCGCGACGATCGTCACGCTTTTGGCGTTCATCTCGATCTGGGCGAACCGCCAGGTCCTGAACACGGACCAGTGGACCGACACCAGCACTGCGCTGCTCGAGAAGCCGGCGGTGCGCGACGCGCTCGCCAACTACCTCGTCGATCAGCTGTTCGCGAACATCGACGTTCAGGCCGAGCTGCAGCAGGACCTGCCGCCCGCCCTCTCTGGTCTGGCCGGTCCGATCGCCGGTGGCATGCGCCAGCTCGCACTGAAAGGCGCCGAGACCGCTCTTGAGAAGCCGCTCGTTCAAGCCGCTTGGAAGGATGCGAACCGCACTGCGCACCAACACCTTTTGACGATCCTGAGTGGCGGCTCCGACGAGATCTCGACCGCCAACGGCGTCGTGACGTTGAACACCAAGCTGCTGTTGTCCAACGTCGCGAAGCAGGTCGGCGTGCCGACGAAGCTCGTCGACAAGCTGCCGCCACAGGTCGGCGCGTTGACTGTGATGCGCTCGGACGAGCTGAAGACCGCCCAGAACGCCTCGAAGGCGATCAAAGGCATGGCGATCATCTTCTCGATCCTCGCGCTGGTGCTCTACATCGCGGCGATCTGGCTGGCCGCTGGACGGCGGCGCAAGGCCGTGCGCTGGACCGGTATCTCGTTTGCGCTGGTCGGCCTGATGATGCTGCTGATTCAGAGTTTCGCGCGCACTCCGGTCGTCGACTCGCTCGCCTCCACGAGCGCCGTCGTGCCTGCCGTAACCGACGTGTACAACGTCTCAACCGATCTGCTCAAACAGATGGCGGTCTCAACGTTCGTATCCGGCCTGCTCGTGATCGTGGCTTCGATTCTCGGTGGACCGAGCAAGATCGCGGTCGGCTTCCGCCGCGAGGTCGCGCCGTACCTGAAGTCATACCTGCCGGCGGCCGCGGCGTTCGCTTTTCTCCTCTTCTTGCTGCTCGTCTGGTGGGCGCCGACGCACGGCTTCCGCACGACCGGCGGTCTGTTACTGAACGCGCTCCTGGCAGTCTCGGGCTTTGTTGCCCTGACGGTCATGACGCGGCGCGAGTTCCCCGACGCCGAGGCGCCGGACTTCGCGAAGAGCGGCGACTGGATGCGCGGCCGCTGGGACGCCTCACGCGACTTCTACTCGCGGCAGAGTTCGAAGGTCGGTGGCGGCGACTCGCTAGCTGAGATCGAGCGCCTGCAGAAACTCCGGGACAGCGGCGCGTTGACGGACGAAGAGTTCGCCGCGCAGAAGAAAAAGCTGCTCGGCGAGTAGTCGCTACGCGACGCCGCGCCGCGACGCCAAGGTGCGGCGCACGACGGCGCTCAAAGTGTCGATGTCGTACGCGCCCTCGTGGCGCCGACCGTTGATGAAGAAGCTCGGCGTGCCGGTCACGAGGCTCTCGTCGGCGCTCTCCACGTCTTCCGCGACGTGCTCGGCGAACTTGCGCGCGCGTAGGTCGTCCCAGAAGCGCTCAAGGTCCAGACCGACCTGCTCGGCGTAGCGCCGCAGGTCGGTCAGCTCGATGTTGTTCTGGTGGTCGATCATCAAGTCGTGCAGCTCCCAGAAGTAGCCCTGGTCGCCGGCTGCTTCAGCTGCCTCCGAGGCCAGCTGCGCACGCGGGTGCACGTCCTGCAGTGGAAGGTGCCGCCACACGTAGGTGAGCTCGTTCCCGAAGCGCCCGATCAACTCGCGGATCGTCGCCTCGGCGCGGCCGCAGTAGCCGCATTCGTAGTCGCCGTACTCGAGCAGCGTCACCGGCGCATCCGCCGGACCACGGATGTGGTCGCCTTCGGGGTCGACCGGTCGTGCCAGGTCGACCAGCGCTTCGACGGCGCGGACCCCGCCGTCGCGCTGCGGCAGCCGCGACGCGATCGACATGATCAACGCGCCAAGCACTGTGGCGATCACCGCGGCCGCGAGGATGCCGACCTTCGCCTCGGCCAGCAGCTCGCCGTCGAACGCGATCTCGGCGATGAACAGCGAGAGCGTGAAGCCGATCCCGGCGAGCGCGGCGGCACCAAAGACCGGCGGCAACTCGACCGGCAGCGGCAGCCGGCCGATCCGCGGATGCGACGCGACCAGCGTCGACAGGCCGATGCCGAACAGCTTGCCCAGCACCAGGCCGCAGACGATGCCCCAGGTGATCGGCGAGTGCAGCGACGCGCTCAGTAGCTGCGAGTTCAGCTCAACCCCGGCGTTGGCGAGCGCGAAGACCGGCACGATCAAGAAGCTCGTCCACGGGTGCAGCCCGTACTGCAGCCGCTCATTCTCCGAGACGGCGTTCTGCAGCGACAGCTTTGCCGAGCGCGCGAGCTCGGGAGTCGGCTGCTCGCGGAACAGCCGTGTGATTGCGGTGGCGCGTTCGAGGTCCTGGCGCGCCGGCGGCCTGCCGCTGATCGCCAGACCCGCGATCACTCCGGCGATCGTCGGGTGCACCCCCGACTGCGACATCGCGATCCAGGCGCCGATGCCGAGGATCTCGTACGGCCGCTTGCTGAGCGGCCCGTACCAGTGGATCGCTAGCGCGACCAACGCGAGCCCGGCTGCCACCGAGAGCGCGACCAGCGAGATCTCCGAGCTGTAGGCGAAGGCGATCACCAACAGCGTGCCGACGTCGTCGGCGATCACCAGCGTCAGCACGAACACGCGCAGGCGCGCCGGCAGCTTGCGGCCGAACAGCGCCAGCATGCCGAGCGCGAAGGCCGTGTCGGTCGGCATCACCGTGCCCCATCCGTGCGCCGCGTCACCGCCGGCGTTGAAGGCGAGGTAGATCAACACCGGCAGCGTCATCCCGCCCAGCGCGGCGATCACGGGGATCGCGACCCGCCTGCGGTCGCGCAGCTCGCCCATGTCG